>NZ_JBHSIV010000033.1:0-57329 GCF_042653685.1 Actinomycetospora atypica
AGGCCTGGGTGTTCGCGGCGGCGAACTGGGCGCTCATCCCGGCGTCGACCCACTGGCCGGGCAGCCCGGCAGGATCGGCGGCCGGTGCCGCGTCGTGGTCCACCACCGCTGTCACGATTCGAACACTAGATCGAACCCCCGACAGTCACGGTCGGAAAAGGCCAGGTCGGGAGCTAGAAGAAGGTCACGAAGACATCACGATCCAGGACGCAGACGACCAGTTCCCGCACCGACCCGTCGCCGAGACGACGGGCCGGGTCGACGTGGTCCTCGACGAAGCCGGCCCGCCGGGCCACGGCTCGACTCGCCACGTTGCCGGGCTCGATCGTCAGCTCCAGCCGCGAGAGACCGCGCTCCACGAACGCCCACGACACCACCACCCCCAGCGCGTCCACCGTCCACCCGCGACCCCGGGCCCACGGCGCGCACCAGTAGCCGATCTCCCCCACGCCCTCGCGGACCCCCAGCAGGGCCATGCTCCCGGCCACCGCCCCGGGGGCGTCGAGGCCCTCGACGCACCACGACGCCCCGCCCTCCGCCGCGACGTCGTCGAGATAGTGGGCGAGGAACCAGTCCGCGTCCTCGCGGCGGTACGGCGACGGCACGGTGGTGAAGCGCTGGATCTCCGGGTCCTGACAGGCCCGGAAGATGGCCTCCGCGTCGTCGTCGCGCCAGGCCCGGAGCCGGGTGCGCGATCCCAGCAACACCGTCATGCCGCCATCCCCGCCGGGCGCGCATCCGAGTTCCCGACGACGACCTCCGCGGCGCCGAGGGGGCGCGTCCCCCTACGCCGGGGACGCCCCCGTCCCTAGCGTCGGACCCCGTGCGCAGAGCCCCGGCCGTCGCCCTCGTCTGCCTCGCGGCGACCCTCGTGTCGTGCAGCCGGGCACCGCAGGCGGCCGTGCGGCCGTCGTCCGGAACGGGAACCGGGACCGCCCCGTCGACCGGCGCCCTGTTCGCCGGGGCCCAGCCGTGGACCGCCGACGTCGCCGCCGCCCCGGCCTCGGAGCGGAGCCCGGCGGTCCTCGCCGCGCTGACGAGGGCCGGCGGATGGGGCAACGGCAACGTGCTCCAGATCGACTTCGCGATGCCGGTGCTCACCGCCGACGCCTCGACGCCGAGGGTCCCGGTGACCGGGGCCGCGGAGTACTGCGACGGCGGCCCCGACTGCGACCCCGTGCCCGCCGAGATGCCGGTGCCCGCCGGCGCGACGACGGAGGGCTCGCCGGACCTCACGTGCGACGCGGAGGAGGAGGACTGCCACCTGCTCGTCGCCGACACCGCCGGTCGCCGGCTCTACGAGGTCTACGAGGGCACCGGATCGCCCGAGGGGCTGACCGTCGGCGGGTTCTTCGTCTGGGACCTCGACCGCACCTACTCCGACGAGCTGCGCGGACCCCAGTGCACCAGCGCCGACGCCGCGGGTTTCCCGATCGCCGCGCTGACCCCGACGGCCGACGAGGTGGCCTCGGGGCGGATCGGGCACGCCCTGCGGTTCATCCTTCCCAACGACCGCATGAAGGCGGGCGTCTACGTACCGCCGGCCACGCACGCGGGCGGGCCCGAGAGCCCCGACCCCGACGCCCCGCCCTACGGCGTGCACTTCCGGCTGAAGCCCGACCTCGACACCTCGGCGTTCACGGCGCCGCAGCGGGTGGTGCTGACGGCGCTGCAGACCTACGGCATGTACCTCTCCGACGGCGGCGAGATCGCCCTGACCTTCGCCGACGACCGCCCGACGACCGCGAAGTGGGCCGATCTCGGGATCGACGCGCAGAGCTTCGGGGCGCTCACGGTGGACGACTTCGAGGTGATCGACCACGGGCCGGAGGTCCCCGCCACCTACGAGTGCGCCCGCGTGGGCGGCTGACGGGGGGCGCTCCTAGGCTCGGCGACGTGAAGTTCACGATCCTGCGCCGCGTGCTCCGTGGGCTCGTCGGGCTCCCGCGGCCGGTCAAGCGCGCCATCGCCGGACGCCGCGTCGAGCGCGACGGCCAGGTCCTCGACCTCGACGTGCAGATGGTGCTCAAGCTGCTCTCGATGGCCGCCAACCCCGGCGAGGAGCCCCCGCTCTCCGACCAGCGCCGGCTCACCGACGAGGCCGCCACCGGTCTCGCCGAGGTCACCCGCGGCGTCGTCAGCCGGTCGCTGTCGATCCCGGTGCCGGCCGGGGTGTCGCGCGACGTGCCCGGCACGCTCGACGCGCACCTCTACGAGCCGGTCGACGTCTCCGGGGACACCTCGGGGCTCCTCGTGTTCTTCCACGGCGGCGGGTTCGCGCTCGGCAGCGTCGTCTCCGGCGACCCGCTGTGCCGGGCGCTGGCGCAGCAGGCGGGCGCCCGGGTGCTCTCCGTGGAGTACCGCCTCGCCCCGGAGCACCCGTTCCCGGCCGGGCTCGCCGACGCGACCGCCGCGCTGCGCCACGTGCTCGCCCACCGCGCCGAGTTCCGGGCCGGGGCGGTGGCCGTGGGCGGCGACTCGGCGGGCGCGAACCTCGCGCTGACCGCCGCCCACCAGCTCGCCCGGCGCGGAGAGGCGACCGCCGAGTTCGTGCTCGCGCTGTATCCCGTCACGGACGCGGGCCGGACCGGCGGGTCGCGCGAGCTCTTCTCCGTCGGCTTCGGCCTGCGCACCCAGGACGTCGAGTGGTTCGAGGGGCTCTATCTGCCCGACGGGCTCGACCCCATCCGCCAGACCGCCCTGCTCGACGCGCACGACCTCGACCTCATGCCGCCGGCCTACGTCGCCACCGCCGGGTTCGACCCGCTGCGCGACGAGGGCGAGGAGCTGGTCACGGCGCTGCGGGCGGTCGGCGTGCCCGTGGTCGCCCGGCGCTTCCCCGGGCTCGTCCACGGCTACGCCGGCTTCGCGGGGCTCATCCCCGCGGCCCGCGACGCCGTGCTCGACGCCGCCTCCGCCCTGCGCGCGGGCATTGCGCTGACGGGCCCGGCGGCCTCGTCGGGAACGATGGCGCTCGACACGCCCGGCGTAGGCGAGCACAGCGCGGGTACTGGCTGACCATGGCCGGACCCGTGAAGGAATCCATCTCGATCGCCGCCCCGGTGGCCCGCGTGATCGAGGTCGTGTCGGACCTCGGCAACACCGACCGCTGGGCGAACGAGGCGAAGGGGGCGGAGATCCTCGAGCGCGGCGCCGACGGGCGGCCCTCGAAGATCAAGGTCACCCTCGGCGCCATCGGGTTCTCGACGACCGCCTCGTACGACGTCACCTACACCGACTCGACGGTGTCGATCAAGGGCGTCGACGGCAAGCTGATCGAGAACTCGACGATCGACTACGAGGCCGTCGAGTCGGGCGCGGGGACCGAGCTGACGATGACGTCCGTCATGGACGTCACCGTGCCCGTCCCCCAGTGGGGCCTCGAGCGCGCGATGTCGCGCAGCGCCCGCAAGAACCTGCAGTCGGTCAAGAAGGACGCCGAGGCCTGACGGCCCAAGAACTCAGCGACGCAGCGAGCCCATCATCGCCGAGGGGTAGCGGTCGCCGGTGGCCGCACCGAGCGGCGCGGCCTCGTCGATCGCGGCCAGCTCGTCGGCGGTGAGCGTGACGTCGAGGGCGCGGACGTTCTCCTCCAGGTAGCTCCGCCGCTTGGTGCCGGGGATCGGGACGAGGCCCGCCGTCATGCCCTGCGCGTCCTGCTGGGCGAGGACCCAGGCGAGGGCGAGGACCGTCGTCGGGACGTCCCGGGACGCGGCTATCTGCTCGACCCGGGCGAGGACCTCGAGGTTGGCCTGCAGCGCCTCGCCGGAGAAGCGCGGGGAGTTGCGGCGCCAGTCGCCCTCGGGGAGGTCGTCGACCGAGCGGATCCCGCCCGAGAGGAAACCGCGCCCGAGCGGGCTGTAGGGCACGAAGCCGATACCGAGCTCGCGGCAGACGGCGAGCACGCCGTCGTCCTCGACCTCCCGCGTGAACAGCGAGTACTCGGTCTGCACGGCACTGACCGGCGCGGTCGCGTGGGCGCGGCGGATGGTGTCGGGCGCGGCCTCGGAGATGCCGAGGTAGCGGACCTTGCCGGCCGTCACCAGCTCGCCGAGGGCGCCCCAGGTCTCCTCGACGGGGACCTCGGGGTCGACGCGGTGCTGGTAGTAGAGGTCGACGTGGTCGGTCCCGAGGCGCTGCAGCGAGCCGTCGATCTGGCCCCGGAGGTACTCGGGTCGGCCGTCGACCTTCCCCGCGGGGCGGCCGTCGGGGCCGATGGCGTTGCCGAACTTCGTGGCGAGGACGACCTCGTCGCGCCGGTCGCGCAGGACCGACCCGAGCAGCTCCTCGTTGGTGTGCGGACCGTAGATGTCGGCGGTGTCGAGAAAGGTGACCCCGAGGTCGAGGGCGCGCTCGATCGTCGCGCGCGACTCGGCGTCGTCCTGCCCGCCGTAGGCGTAGGTCATGCCCATGCAGCCCAGGCCGAGCGCGGAGACGGTCAGGCCCTGTGTTCCGAGGCGTCGATGCTCCATGGGCACCGACTACCCGGCGAGCGCCCGCCCCACCGTGCGGCCGGAGAACAGGCAGCCGCCGAGGAAGGTGCCCTCCAGCGAGCGGTAGCCGTGCACCCCGCCGCCCCCGAACCCCGCGGCCTCGCCGGCCGCGTACAGCCCCGGCACCGGCTCGCCGTCGACGCCGAGGACCCGTCCCGACAGGTCGGTGTGCAGCCCGCCGAGGGTCTTGCGGGTGAGGATGTGCAGCTTGACGCCCACCAGCGGGCCGGCGGCCGGGTCGAGCAGGCGGTGCGGGGGCGCCACGCGGATGAGGCGGTCGCCGAGGTAGCCGCGGGCGTTGCGGACGGCGGCCAGCTGGGCGTCCTTGCCGTAGGGGTTGGCCAGCTCGCGGTCGCGGGCGAGGACCTCGCGCTCGACGTCGGCGTGGCGCAGCAGCGGCTCGGGCGTCAGGGCGTTCATCCTCCCGACGAGCTCCCGCAGCGTCCCCGCCTGCACGAAGTCGGCGCCGCGGCGCTGGAACTCCCCGACGGGCCCGGTGGGCCCGGGGCGGCCGCGCTGCAGGACGAGCCTGAGGTCGCGGCCGGTGAGGTCGGGGTTCTGCTCGGAGCCCGAGAGCGCGAACTCCTTCTCGAGGATGCGCTGGGTGGTGACGAACCAGGTGTGGTCGTGCCCCGTGGTCCGGATGTGGGCGAGCGTGCCGAGGGTGTCCGAGCCCGGGAACAACGGCGGGGGCAGCCGCTTCCCGGTGGCGTCGAGCCACATCGACGAGGGCCCGGGCAGGATGCGGATGCCGTGCAGCGGCCAGACCGGCGAGTGGTTGGCGATGCCCTCGGTGTAGTGCCACATCCGGTCGCGGTGGACGACCGCGGCGCCCGCGGCCTCGGCGTGGGAGATCATCCGGCCGTCGACGTGCGCGGGGACGCCCGAGATCATGTGCTCGGGGGCCGACCCGAGCCGGGCCGGCCAGTACTTCCGCACGGCCTCGTGGTCGCCGCCGATCCCGCCGGAGGTCACGACGACCGCGTCGGCGGCCACCTCGAAGGTGCCGGTCGCCACCCGGGAGCTCGTCTGCCCGCGGCTGACGTCGGAGTCCTCGAGCACCGAGCCGGAGACGCCGGTGACCGTGCCCGCGGTGGTGATCACGCGCTCCACGCGGTGGCGGGGCCGGAGGTCGACCAGCCCGGCGGCGACGGCGGCGCGGACGCGGCGCAGGAACGGCTCGAGCACGCCGGGGCCGGTGCCCCAGACGATGTGGAAGCGCGGCACGGAGTTGCCGTGGCCGGTGGCGGAGCCGCTGCCGCGCTCCGCCCAGCCGACCACGGGGAACAGCTTCACGCCCTGGGAGCGCAGCCACGAGCGCTTCTCCCCGGCGGCCCACTCGACGTAGGCCCGGGCCCACCGCTCGCCCCACTCGTCCCCGGTCTCGTCGAACGCGGCGGAGCCCTGCCAGTCCGACCAGGCGAGGTCGACCGAGTCGCGGATGCGCAGGCGCCGCTGCTCGGGGGTGTCGACGAGGAACAGGCCCCCGAACGACCACCACGCCTGCCCGCCGAGGGACGCGGCGGGCTCCTGGTCGAGCAGGATCACCCGGCGTCCGGCCTCGGCGAGCTCGGCGGTGGCGACGAGACCGGCGAGGCCGGCCCCGACGACGACGACGTCAGCACGGTCGGTCACCCGACCATGATGGCAGCGCCGGAGGAGACGTCAGCGCATGCCGAGCTTCTTGGTGCAGGTCGGCCAGGCCTTCCAGCCCTGCTCGGCCTGCACCTTCTTGGCGACCGCGATCTGCTCCTCGCGCGAGGCCTCGTCGGCGTGCTTGGCGTACTGCTTGCCGCCGAAGGCCTTCCACGTGGAGTCGGTGAACTGCAGGCCGCCCTTGAAGCCGTTGCCGGTGTCCGCGTCCCAGTTGTTCGTCGACTCGCACTTGGCGAGGCGGTCCCAGGTCGCGTTGCTCTGGGGCGAGGCCGAGGCGCTCGGGGCCGCCATCGCGGTCCCGGCCAGGGCCACGGGGGCGGTGACGGTCGCGGCGGCGATGCCGACCTTCAGCGAGGCGAGGGCGATGCTGCCCGTCGTGTCGGAGAGGGTCGAGGGCTTGCGGTGACGGCCAGACATAGCGGCTCCAAGTCGAGTCGGGGTACTCGGGCCGGGGTGCGTTGGGGAGCGGACCGGCAGGACGGGACCGTAATCGAACCGAGACGAATCGTCACCTCGCGTGACGACCCCGTAGCGGAGTGTCGCGGTGAGTGGCGCATATCGGGCGCTGGGCGGCGTTCGGAGCAATAGGGCCCTGCGCTGAATAGACCGTTCGGGCTCTGCGAGCGGGGGCGGTCAGCGACGGAAGCCGACGCCCGCCCAGTGACCGCGGGTGTCGTCGGGGCCCGGCGGGCGTCCCGGGTCGGGCCGCCACTCGTCGACCCAGACGAGCCCCGGGTCGACGAGGTCGACCCCGCGGAGGATCTCGGCGACCGCGGCGTGGTCCCGG
Organism: Actinomycetospora atypica; assembly: GCF_042653685.1. Lineage (NCBI taxonomy): Bacteria > Bacillati > Actinomycetota > Actinomycetes > Pseudonocardiales > Pseudonocardiaceae > Actinomycetospora > Actinomycetospora atypica. Next base: position 6,937 of record NZ_JBHSIV010000033.1, read on the forward strand.
GCCCGCGGGGTGGTCCGGGCGTACCCGCCGGTGTGGCGCTCGACGTCCGGGGCGAGCCGCGGGTCGTCATCGGTGAAGTGGGAGACGGCGAGCGCGCTGCCGGGGACGAGGCGGCGCAGGTACCCGTCGACCAGCCCCGCGGCGTCGTCGGGGACGTGCTGCAGGACGGAGAACGCGAGGAGGCCCACGGGGCGGGCGGGGTCGATCACCTCGACGACCCCCGGCGCGCCCAGCACGGCGTCCACGTCGGTCACGTCGGCGGCGCTGTAGGTGGCGGTGGGCACCCCGGCGAGCAGGTGCCGGCCGTGCAGGGCCGCGATGGAGTCGACGTCGGTGTAGGCGACCCGGGCCGTCGACCGGCTCCGGGCCACCACCTCGTGGACGTTGCCCATCGTCGGCACGCCCGAGCCGAGGTCGAGGAACTGGTCGATGCCGGCGGCGAGCAGGAACCGGACGGCCCGTCGCAGGAAGGCCCGGTTCTCCTGAGCCAGCCCGACGGCGTCGGGCTGGCTCCGCTTGAGCCGTTCCCCGAGCTCGCGGTCGACGGCCCCGTGCGCCGCCCCGCCGAGGAGGTAGTCGTACACGCGGGCCGAGGACGGCCGCTCGAACTCGTCGGCGCCGTCCGTGGCGCGCCCGGCGTCGGGTGGCCGGGGACCGGCCTGGGCGGGGACGACGATCGGGGGGAAGCCGGCGCCGGCGCTCTCGGCCAGCGAGCCGAGGGCGAAGACCGACGGCGCGCGCAGGCGGTCGGGTCGTTCGTACATGCGGCCCACCCCCGGTCCGGACGTTCGGTCCCCCTCAGGACAGATCAGTAGGCCCCGGAAGGGAGCCCTGTCAAACGCGGACCCACGGACGGCCCAACGTCCGACCGGTCGTTCGGGGACCCGGAGTGACGGATGGGGCGGTTCGACTCGTCCGTGGACGGTGGGATGGGTCCGACGAGCCGGACCGGTCACGATCGGTGCCGGGTCACGACCGGGCGGACGAGGGGCGGAGCGAGGTGTTGGGCGAGGGTTCGGGCGGAGGTCACGTCGTCGTCGATCACCGGGACCTCACACCGGCGACCGTCGGGGCGTGCGAGTCGCGGTCGTGACCGAATCCTTCCTGCCCCAGGTCAACGGGGTCACCAACTCCGTCCTGCAGGTGATCGCCCACCTGGACCGACGCGGGCACGAGGCACTCGTCCTCGCGCCCGGCGCCGGTCCCGACGAGGTCGAGGGCACCCCCGTCATCCGGGTCCCGGCGGTGGATCTCGCCGTCGTCGACTCGCTGCCGGTCGGCGTCCCGACCCCGGTGGTGCGGGCGACGCTCGAGGAGTACCGCCCGGACGTCGTCCACCTGGCGTCACCGTTCGTCCTCGGCGCCCGGGCCATCACGGCGGCCCGCCGCCTGCGGGTGCCGACCGTGGCCGTCTACCAGACCGACGTCGCGGGGTTCGCCGCGTCGTACGGCGTGGGGCTGACCGCCCGGGCCGCCTGGCGGTGGACCCGCCGCCTGCACAGCCGGGCCGACCGGACGCTCGCGCCGTCGGCGTGGGCGGTCGACGCGCTGGTCGACCACGGGGTGCCCCGGGTGCACCGCTGGGGCCGGGGCGTCGACACGGCCCGGTTCCGCCCGGCCGCGGAGCACGCCGACGGCGGGGCGGCGGCCGCGGCGCTGCGTCGCGAGCTCGCGCCGCACGGGGAGATGCTCGTCGGCTACGTGGGGCGCCTCGCCGCCGAGAAGCAGGTCGAGCGCCTCGCCGCGCTCGCGGACCTGCCCGGGGTGCGGACGGTGGTCGTCGGGGACGGCCCGGCCCGCGGCCGGCTCGCCGACCTGCTGCCCGACGCCGCCTTCCTCGGCTTCCGGGGCGGCGCCGACCTCGCGACCGCCTACGCCGCGCTCGACGGCTTCGTCCACACCGGCCCCTTCGAGACCTTCTGTCAGACAGTGCAGGAGGCCAAGGCCTCGGGGCTCCCGGTGCTCGCGCCGGACGCGGGCGGGGTCCGCGACCTCGTCGAGCCCGGCGTCACGGGATGGCTCTTCGACACCGACGCGCCCGACCTGCGCGATCGCGTCCGCACCTGGCGCGACGACCCCGCCCTGCGGCGGCGGATGGGACTGGCGGCCCGGGCGTCGACCACCGGACGGACCTGGCCCGCGGTGTGCGACGAGCTCCTGGGGCACTACGCCGCGCTCACCGCCGACGATTCACACGGAACACACCACGTCGTCACGCGCGGGTCGGCCACGGGGCGTCCGGGCACCGTAGACACCGCGGCATGACCAGTACCGAGGTCCTGATCACGACGGATGCGGCCCCGGCCGCCGCGCCGGACACGGCCCGCCCCGACGCGCGCTACAGCCTGCTCGTCTCCCGCTCGCCCGAGCACGTGCGGGCCGCGCAGCGGCTGCGCCACGACGTGTTCGCCGTCGAGCAGGGCGCGCGGCTCGCCCCGGGCGCCGCGGCGGACGAGGGGCGCGACGAGGACGCCTTCGACGCCTTCTGCGACCACCTGATGGTCCGCGACGACACCGACGGCGCCATCGTCGGCACCTACCGGATGCTCACCCCCGAGGGCGCCGTCGAGGCGGGCGGGCTCTACTCCGACACCGAGTTCGACCTGCGCCGGCTCGACCCGCTGCGCCCGCGCCTGGTCGAGGTCGGCCGCTCCTGCGTGCACCCCGACCACCGCAGCGGCACCGTGCTCTCGCTGGTCTGGGCCGGGATGTGGCGCTACCTCGTCCTCTCCGGGCACCGCTGGCTGGTCGGGTGCGCGAGCGTCCCGCTGACCGCGCACGGCGAGCTGCCCGGGGCGGTCTGGTCGCTGGTGCGCGAGAAGCACCTCGCCCCCGACGAGCACCGGGTGGTCCCGCACCGCCCGGCGCCGATCGGTCCCGACGAGGGCCGTCGCGCGGCCCGGGCGCAGACGCCGCCGCTGCTGCGCGGCTACCTGCGGCTCGGCGCGCGGATCGGCGGCGCGCCCGCGCTCGACCCGGCCTTCGGGGTCGCCGACCTGCTCGTCCTGCTCGACCACACCGCGATCGACCCGCGCTGGCGGCGGTACCTGCTCGGGGAGGACGTGTGAGTTCCGGCTGGTTCCCCACGTCGCCCTGCACCCCCTCCTGCCTGCCGGTGCACCTTCCCGACGACGGGTGGGTCCGGTTCCGCCGCCTCGTCCGCACCGGGGTGCGGCTCGCCGCGCTCGCCGTCGTCCTGCTGCTCGGGAGCGCCGTCGCCGGCCTCTTCCCGCTGCTCGGACCGCGTCGGGTCGCCCGGTGCCAGGCCCTCTGGTGCGGCGCGCTGCTGGCCGCGGCCGGGGTGCGCGTGGTGGTGACCGGCCCCCGCCCGGAGCCGGGTTCGCTGCTCGTCGCGAACCACGTGTCCTGGCTCGACGTGCTGGCGCTCAACCGCGTGGTGCCGCTGCGGATGCTCGCGAAGGCCGAGGTGCGCTCGTGGCCCCTGATCGGGGCGATGGCGGCGCGCACCGGCACCGTGTTCCTGGAGCGTGAGCGGCTGCGGGCGCTGCCCGGCGCGGTCGCCGCGGTGGCGGACGCCCTGCGCGGCGGCGGGTGCGTCGGCGTGTTCGCGGAGGGCACGACGAGGTGCGGGCGCGACCTCGGGACGTTCCGTCCCGCCGCGTTCCAGGCCGCCCTCGACGCCGACGCCCCGGTGGTGCCGGTCGCGCTGTCCTACGCCGACACCGACGGTGCGCCCGACGCCGCGGCGGCCTTCGTCGGGGACGACGACCTCCTCTCCTCCCTCGTCCGCGTGGCCGGCGCGCGCCGCACCGTCCTGTCCGTGCGGGTGCTGCCGTCGTGGACCGGGCCGGTCGGCATCGCGGGTACAGAACCGGTGCGCCGGGGGTGCGCGCGCCGGACGGCGGCCGCGATCGCCGCCGCCCTCCCCGGGCCCGACCTCGACGTCCGGCCCGTCCCCGCGGCGCACGCGGCCGCGCCCGTCACCCGCTCGGAGGTCACCCGTGCCGCCTGAACCGAGCGGTCCGCCCATGCGGGACTGGCGCGACGACGCCCGCTTCGCCGCCCAGTTCGTCCGGGCCCCGGTCGCGACGGCGTCGGTGTGGCCGAGCTCGACGGCGCTGGCCCGGGCCGTGGCCGACGCGGCCCTCGGCCCGACGGCCCGGGGCGATGCCCCCGTCGTGCTCGAGCTCGGCGCCGGCTCGGGGGCGTTCACCGTCGAGCTCGCGCGGCGCCTCGGCGGCCGGGGCCGGCACCTGGCGGTCGAGCTCAATCCGGCGCTGGCCCACCGGCTCGCCGAGCGGCTGCCCACGGTGGAGGTGGTCCCGGCCGACGTCGCGGAGCTGCCGACGCTGCTCGCGGTGCGCGGGCTGCCCTCGACCGGCGGCGTGGACGTGGTGGTGAGCGGCCTGGGCTGGTCCGCGACCCGACCCGGCCGGGACGACTCGCTCCTGCCGGTCGTGGCCGCCACGCTCGCCCGCGGCGGGGTGTTCGTGCAGTTCGGGTACGCCGTGACCCGCTGGGCCGGCCCGGCGCGGGCCCTCGAGCGGGAGCTGCGCGAGCTCTTCGGCGAGACGACGACGAGCCCGACGGTGTGGCGCAACCTGCCCCCGGCGGTCGTGCACCGGGCGGCGCGGCCGCTCCGTCCGTGACGGCCCGGACATGACGACGGCCCGGTCCCGGGAGCCGCGTGGGCTCCCGGGACCGGGCCGGGTACCTCCCCGGGTCAGCTGCCGATGACGGCCATGACCTCGTTCGCCATGGTGGTGGCGTCGTCGCTCAGGGCCGACGCGGCGGCCTGCACCCTGCTCGAGCTCGAGGAGGTGACGATGGTGTTCAGGTCGCCGAGCACCGTGTCGACGGCCGGCAGCAGGCGGCTGTCGACCTGCGCCCGCAGCTCGGGGGAGAGCTGGGCCGAGGCGGCGGTGTCGCGGAAGGTCTGCAGCTCGTCGCGGTAGGCGGCCACGTCGGCCTTGATGGCGTCGAGGTCCCCGGAGTGCGCGTCGAGGTTCTCGCTCAGCGTCGCGTCGGCCGCGGCGACGTCCAGCCAGCCCGCCAGCAGCTGGGCGCGTCCGGCGCTCCCGTCACCGGCGGTGGTGCCGGCGCCCGTGGCGTCCGTGGCCGGGGCGGGCGACGCGACGATCGGCGCGGCCGCCGCCGGGACCGGGTCCGCGGCCACGGGGGCCGGGGAGTAGGTCACCGTCGTGACCATCGAGAGCACCATGATCGTCGAGACGATGCCCATCAGCGTGAAGACGATGCCGAGCGCGATGCCGGTGGTCGCGAGGCCCCGGCCGCGCTCCCCGGTCCGGGCGATCTGACGCCGCGAGATCGCGCCGAGCACGATCGCGACCGGCGAGACGACGAACGCCACGACGACCGAGAGCCACGACAGCGTGTTCAGCGGCGCCTGCGGCGCGGGGCCGGCGGGCGCCGACGGGTCGAACCCTGCCGGCGCGAATCCCGGCTGCCCGAATCCCTGCTGCTGGGGCACCGCGCCGGGCGGCGGCCACCCCGAGGGCGGAGCCAGGGGTGTGCCGCCGGCGGGGGTGGTGGTCGCGGCGTCGACGGAGGTGTCGATCATCGGGGCGGCGGTGGTGTCGAGGCGGGGGTCGGCGTGCTGGGTCATGGCGGGGCTCCTGTCGGTGCGGAGCCGGCGGTGGCGCCGGCGACACGAGTACCGTCACTCCCCGTGCACCGTCCTGCCAAGCATTGGGCGGCAAAGCCACTCTTTCGGCCTAACCAGCGTCACGGTGAGCGATAACAGCAGGTCAGCGCGTGGCGGGTCGGCCGGGGCGTGTACGGTCCCGCAACCGTCGGGACGTCGGGGCCCGAACACCTGCCCCCGGCGTCACCCCCGACAGGCGGTGCGTCATGGTGTGTCGAGACCGGTCGAACGACCGTCCCCGGCCACGATGGGACCGGCCGGCCCCGGAACCGGGTCCGACCGCACCGTCCCCGGACCTGTGCAGGTGAAGGAGAGAGGGAGACTCTCATGGCACTCCCCACGTTGACCCCCGAGCAGCGCGAGGCCGCTCAGGCCAAGTCCCGCGAGGCCCGTCAGGCCCGTTCGGCCCTGCTCGCCGGCATCAAGAGCGGCGACGAGACCATCCCCGCCGTGCTCGACCGCGGCAAGGAGGACCCGATCGCGGGCAAGACCAAGGTCTCGCAGCTCGTCCGCGCCCTGCCCGGCTACGGCCCCGCCAAGGCGGCCGCCGTGCTCGAGCAGGCGGGCATCCCCGAGGACCGGCGTGTGGCCGGCCTCGGTGCACGCCAGAAGGAGGCGCTGGTGAGCGCGCTGGGCTGAGCCCGGCACTCCACCGACACGACGACGACGGCCCGGTCACCTCGCGAGGTGACCGGGCCGTCGTCGTGCGCGGGCGGTGTCAGTCGGTGCCCGCGGGGAGGTCCTTGCTGACGGCGCCGAGACTGGTCCCGATCGCCCAGCTGCCGAAGGCGAGCTTGCCCGCCTGGCCGATCGAGGGGTCCCGGTAGATGCCGGTCTTCACGTAGCTGTCCTTGCCCGAGTAGAGCGTGCCCGACGGCGGGGCGTAGTCGGCGATCTTCTGCACGCCGTCCTGCCAGGCGCTGACCGTCCCGTCCGACGACGAGAACCGGACCTTCAGCACGAGGTGGGTCCACTGTCCGGGCGTGGCGTCGCCGACCACCTGGGAGAAGCCGCCCGAGTCGCCGTCGATGAGGAACTTGCCGTCCTGGACCTTGAGCTCGAGCGGCGGCGACCCGGTGCCGTCGTTCTTGAACTGGGTGATCACCTGCCAGTCGGAGGTGTTCACCGGGAAGTCGGGCGCCAGGCGCACGGAGAAGCCGAAGTAGTACTCGTCGCCCTCGGAGAGGCTGCGGAAGTTCGGCTCGATCTCCGAGCGCTTGCCGCCGCCCGGCATCGAGAAGTTCAGCAGCCCGCCGGACAGGGTCGGCGACTTCGCGCCCTGGTTGTTCCACGGCGTGGACTTGAAGTTCTTCAGGCCCTTCCCGGCGAAGTCCGCCGACCACAGGGTCTTCCCGCCGTCGTCGCGCGGGGCGGGCGGGGCCGTCGTCGTCGGCGGGGGCGCCTGGGTGGTGGTGGGCGCCGGGGCGGTCGTCGCCGTGGCGACGCGCGGGGCCTCCGGGCGGACGACGCCCGCCGGGGCCACGGCCTGCGTGTCGGGGCGCAGGAACTCCCCGGTGTCGGCCGGGGGGTCGGCCAGGAAGCTCGGCCCGGTGCTCGCGGCGGCGACGCTGGCGCCCGCGAGGGCGCCGAAGAGGGCGAGGGCCCCGGCCGCCCGGGTGGTGCTCAGGGCGCGGCCCGACCGGGCGCGCGCCGGCGTGTGAGGGGCGGGAGCCTCCGGGGCCGCCTGGTGCCGGGGAGCGGCGGCGAGGGGGGCGGGGGCCGGGGCGGCGGGAGCGGCCTCGTCGGGACGGTCCCCCCGGGCCTCGGCGGCGGCACGGGCGATGGCCGCGAGGTCGAGCGGGGTGGTCGCCGGGTCGTGCCGGTGGCGACCGCTGCCGTAGGCACGCGGACCCGTGGCGGGGGCGTCGAGCGCCGCCGGCCAGGACCCGGTTCGGGGCGTCGGCGACGACCCGGAGCGATGTCGAGCCATAGGTCGATCCTCGGTCGTGGCGCCGGGACCCGGTCGTGGGGGAGCGAACCGGTGCCGCACGGGGCGGCGTGACCTGTCCCGCACTGGTTCCGGGGGCCGGGCTCGCCGGGACAGGTCGGCGCATCGAGTCCGGGGCCGGCGCCGCACGGACGCCTGCCGTGAGCCACCGTAGGGACACGGGCGGGTGACGTCGCGGGGGAGCTCGACGCGGCCCGGCGGCGGCCCGGTCACGAACAGGTCACGTTCTGCCTGCTCACGGACCCGCCGTGTCCGGACGACCCCCCGCCGTGACCACCGGGAACCGCAGACGAGTGAGGTAGATCACGCTCAAGGTTGCTCCGATCGGTTCCTCGATGGCGTCGCGGGGCTGGCGGACGGACCTGTCGGTGTCCGTACGATCGGACACGGATCTCACTCTGATCGATCCGCACGCCCCGCGAATCCCCGACGCGAGACGAGGACTCTTGTCCGGATCCCCCGAGCTCGACCCGCGCGACCTGCTCCCCGGCTCGCACGGCGAGCACCAGCTCCAGGAGCGACTCGGTACGGTCGCCCGGGCCGAGCGGTTCTACGACGACCAGGTCTGCGACCGGCTCCTCCCGAGCATGATCGAGTTCGTCGAGCGGATGAGCATGCTGTTCGTGGCCACCTCCGACGCCCACGGCGAGTGCGACTCGTCGTTCCGGGCGGGGCCCGAGGGTTTCGTCGTGGTGCTCGACGACCGCCACGTCGCCTACCCCGAGTACCGCGGCAACGGCGTGATGGCGAGCCTGGGCAACATCAGCGAGAACCCGCACGTCGGGCTGATGATGCTCGACTTCGTCGAGGACCTGATCGGGCTGCACGTCAACGGCACGGCCCGCGTGGTCGAGGACCCGGAGCTGCGGCTCTCCCACCCCGCCGCCCTGCCCGTCGACCCGGTCCCGGGGCGCCGCGCCGACCTGTGGGTGGTGGTGGAGGTCGAGGAGGCCTACATCCACTGCCGCAAGCACATCCCGCGGATGGTGCCGGCCGACCGGCGTCGCCGCTGGGGCACCGACGCCCCGGTGTCGAAGGGCGGCGACTACTTCGGCGCCGCGGCCGCGCAGCGGGCCGGGGCCTGTGAGATGGAACCGTCCGACGACCACGCGGAGGCCGGGGCGGCATCCTGACCGGATGAGCACCGCCGCCGACCGTCACGCCTGGAGCCGTCCGGAGCCGGAGGCCGTCGCCCCCGGGGTGCTCCGCGTCCCGCTCCCGCTGCCGTTCGACGCGCTGCGGGCCGTGAACGTCTACGTGCTGGACGACGGGCCGGGCCTCACGCTCGTCGACGGCGGCTGGACGCTGTCGGAGTCGCGGGACCTCCTCGACGCGGCCCTGGCCGCGCAGGGCGCGGGCGTCGGGGACATCGCCCGGTTCCTGGTCACCCACCTCCACCGCGACCACTACACCCAGGCCGTCGCGCTCCGCCGCGAGACGGGCGCCCGGGTGTCGCTCGGGGCCGGGGAGCGCGGGTCGCTCGACGTCATGGCCGACCGGGCCGCGCCGTTCGCCGCCCAGGTCGTCGGGCTGCACGGGGCGGGCGCGCACGACCTCGCCGACGCCATCGTCGGGACGGCTCCGCAGATGTCGGAGGAGGAGTTCGCCGACTTCGCCGCGCCGGACGACTGGATCGCCGACGGCGAGCGGATCGAGGTCGGGGGCCGGGAGCTGACCGCCCTGGAGACGCCCGGGCACACCCTCGGCCACCTCGTCTACGAGCGCGACGACGCCCTGTTCGCGGGCGACCACGTCCTCCCGCACATCACCCCGTCGATCGGCTTCGAGCCCGGCGCCCGGCCCGGCGCCCTGCAGCGCTTCCTGTCCTCGCTGGCCCTGGTGCGGGCCCGCCCCGACCGGCTGCTGCTGCCCGCCCACGGCCCGGTGGCGCCGAGCGTGCACGCCCGCGTCGACGAGCTGCTCGACCACCACTCGGCGCGCCTCGACGAGATCGAGCGCGTGGTCCTCGGCGGGGCCGCCACCGGTGCGGAGGCCGCCGGCGCGCTGACCTGGACCCGCCGGGAGACCAAGCTCGAGGACCTCGAGCCGTTCCACCGGATGCTCGCGGTGCTCGAGACCGACGCCCACCTCGAGGTGCTCGCCGCCCAGGGCCGCCTCGTCCGAGACGCCGACGCGTCCGGGGTGCTGCAGCACCGGGCGGCGTAGGCACCCGGGTCGGGGACGACGAGGGCTACGCTGGAGAGCCTTCTCGCACGCTCGACCGCGAAGGTGTCGTCCTTGTCCCACCCCGCTCCGTCCTCCCCGGACACCCCCGACGTCGAGCCCGTGCAGGACCCGGTCGCCGCCGAACAGCCGTACGTCTCGATGCTCTACGGCCGCCTCGACGTCCGCCGCCGGGAGACCGCCGACCTGCTCGCCCGGGTGCTGCGCGACGAGACCACCGGGACCCCGCAGGCCGTCTCCGAGCGCGACGCCGCGGCCGCGATGTACTCCGAGCAGCTCGCGACGCTCTCCGCGGTCGAGGAGGGGCTCTGCTTCGGGCGGCTCGACGTGGAGCCGGAGGCCCTGACGGGCGATGCGGACCCGGAGACGCCCGGGTTCGACCAGGAGACCGTCTACATCGGGCGGCTCGGCCTGCTCGACGAGGACCACGACTACGAGCCGCTGCTCATCGACTGGCGTGCGCCGGTGGCCCGGCCCTACTACACCGCGACGGCCGCGAACCCCGACGGCATCCGGCGGCGTCGGCACCTGCGGACCCGCAGCCGCCGGGTCCTGGCGGCCGACGACGAGATCCTCGACCTGGCCGAGGCGGCCGCCGCGGCGGCGTCGGGGACCCAGCGCGGCGGGCTGACCGGCGAGGCGACCCTGCTGGCCGCCCTCACGGCGGGCCGCACCGGCCGGATGGGCGACATCGTCGCGACGATCCAGTCCGAGCAGGACCGGATCATCCGCTCCGGGGTGAACGGGGTCCTCGTCGTCGAGGGCGGCCCCGGCACCGGCAAGACCGCGGTCGCGCTGCACCGCGCGGCCTACTTGCTCTACACCCACCGCCGACAGCTCGCGAAGCGCGGCGTCCTCGTCGTCGGGCCTAACCCGACGTTCCTGCGCTACATCGAGCAGGTCCTGCCCTCGCTCGGTGAGACGAGCGTGCTGCTCCAGACCGTCGGCGAGCTCTATCCCGGGCTCGCGGCCCACGGCCAGGAGCCGGCCGTGCAGGCGGCCCGCAAGGGCGACCTCGACATGGCCAAGGTGCTCGCCGCCGCGGTCCGCGACCGCCAGGAGCTGCCCCGGCGCACCGTCCGGCTCGTGGTCGACAACGAGCCCGTCGAGATCGACCGCGACCTCGTCGCCCAGGCGAGGACCCGGGCGCGGCGGACGCGCCGCCCGCACAACGACGCCAAGCGCACGTTCGTCCGCGAGGCGATCGACCTGCTCGCCCGCCGCGAGCACGACCGGATCAGCCGTCAGGGCTCGCACCCCGACGTGGCCGATTCCGACCGCCGGCTGCTCGACCGCGGCGACCTCGCCGACATCCGGGCGAGCATGCGCGAGAACGACGACCTGCTCGCCGCGCTCGACGAGCTGTGGCCGACGCTGACGCCGCCGCAGCTGCTGATCGACCTCTACACCGACACGAAGCGCATCACGGCCGCCACGCGGGGCTGGTCGGACGCCCAGCGGGCGCTGCTGCGCCGCGAGAAGCCGCCGCAGCACCCCCTCGACGACACGTGGTGGACCCCCGCCGACGCGGTCCTGCTCGACGAGGCCGCGGAGCTGCTCGGCGAGGACGACACCGCCGAGCGGGAACGCCAGGAGCGCAAGCGCGAGGCCGACGAGGCCTACGCGGCCGGGGTGCTCGAGATCCTCGCGATGGAGGAGGACTGGGACCCGGAGCTGCTGCGCCCCACCGACGTCGTCGACGCCTCCGTGCTCGCCGACCGCAGCCGGGAGTCGAGCTACGCCTCCGCGGCCGAGCGCGCCGCCGACGACCGCACCTGGACCTTCGGCCACGTCATCGTCGACGAGGCCCAGGAGCTCTCGCCGATGGCGTGGCGGGTGCTCATGCGCCGCTGCCCGAGCCGGTCGATGACCCTCGTCGGGGACGTCGCCCAGACCGGCGCCCGCGACGGCGCCTCCTCCTGGCACGGCGTCCTCTCGCCCTACGTGGCCGCCCGGTGGCGCCGCGAGTCGCTCACGGTGAACTACCGGACCCCGGCCGAGATCGCGGACGTCGCGGCGGACGTCCTGGCCGTGATCGACCCCTCGCAGACCCCGCCCGACTCGGTGCGCGAGTCGGGGGTCCCGCCGCGCGCGCTCGCGACCGACGAGGCCGGGCTCGCCCACCAGGTGGCGACGACCGCCCGCGCCGCGGTCGACGACGTCGTCGACGCCGAGGGCAACGGCCGCGTCGCGGTGCTCGCGCCCGGGGCGCGGGTCGAGCCGCTGCGCGAGCGGCTCACCGCCGACGGCCTGCTGGTGGCGGGCGGGCCCGACGACGAGCGGGGCGGCGAGGACCTCGAGGTCGCGGTGGTCCTCTCGACGGTGGCCGACGCCAAAGGGCTCGAGTTCGACGCGGTGGTGCTCGTCGACCCCGAGGGGATGATCGGGGAGTCGCCGCGCGGCCTGAACGACCTCTACGTCGCCCTGACCCGGGCCACACGATCGTTGGACGTCGTTCACCCGGGTGGGCTCCCGCCGGTGCTCCGTCGGCTCGCCGGGGCTCACCCGGGCTGAACCGGGGCACGCGGTCGGCGCACCGGAGGCCTCCGTCGGGTCACGATCAGGCCAACCCCGCCCGCGGTCCCGTAACGGCGCGCGTCCGGCACCCGACGTCGTCGTTGACCCGGGAAGAAGAACCGGGCGTGCGGGCCCGCCGGGCAGACAGACGGCGGGCGCCGGGGCAGAATCGATCAGGGACGGGGGAGGTGGCCGATGAGCACGACGGACGCCGGGCCGCCCACCGTCGTGGGCGGCCGCTACACCGTCGGTGACCTCATCGGACGTGGCGGTGCCGCCGACGTCTACCGCGCGCGGGACGAGCTCCTCGGCCGCGACGTCGCGATCAAGATGTTCGGCGCCGGCGGCGAGGTGGTCGCGGCCGCGAACGCCGAGGCCGCCGGGGAACGCGTCGGGCCCACGGTGGGCGCGCCCGCTCCCGCCCCCGACGACTCCGTCCCCGGGGACCCGGCCGACGGCGACGCCGCCCGCTACGGCCGCGGCGAGCCGGTCTCGCGCCCCTCCGGGCCGCCCGCGGAGCTCGTCGGCGACCTCGAGGAGGGCTCCGACGCCCGCAACCGGCGCGAGGTGCTCACCCTCGCCGCCCTCTCGCACCCGGGCCTCGTCACCGTCTACGACGTGGGGGACGACCACGGTCGCGCCTACTTCGTCATGCAGCTCATCGAGGGCGACACCCTCGCCCAGCGCATCCGGCGGGGCCCGCTGCCGCTCGGCGACGTGGTCGCCCTCGGCGCCGCCCTGGCCGACTCGCTGGGCTACGTGCACCGCCGCGGCGTGGTCCACCGCGACGTGAAGCCGGGCAACGTGCTCCTCGACGCCGACGGCCGGGCCCACCTCTCCGACTTCGGCATCGCCGCCGTCCGCGACGCCGCCCCGGTCACCGCCGCGGGCATGGTGATCGGCACCGCGTCCTACCTGAGCCCCGAGCAGGTCCGGGGCGAGTCGGTCAGCCCGGCCGTCGACGTCTACGCCCTCGGCCTGGTGCTCATCGAGTGCCTCACCGGCCGCCGCGAGTACCCGGGCAACGCCCTCGAGGCCGCGGTCGCCCGCCTGCACCGCCGTCCGGTGGTGCCCTCGCAGCTGCCCGACTCGCTGCGCACCCTCCTCGTCGCGATGACCGCCGACGAGCCCGGCGCCCGCCCCGACGCCGACGAGGTGCTGGCCGCGATGCGGTCGGTGTCGCGCGACATCGGGCTCGACGCCGAGACCGTCCTCTCGCCCGCGCTGATGGCCGCCCCCACCGGGGCGCTCGGGTCCACCGGCGGGCCCGCGCTCCACGCGCTCCCCACCGGCGTGGTGCCCTCGCCCGCCGACGTCCCCACCGGGGCGGCGCCGATGCCCGGTCGCTCGACCCGTCGGGGCCTGCTCGTCGCGGTGGGCATCGCGCTCGCCGCCGTGCTCGTCGCGGGCTCGGCGCTCGCCTACACCCTCGTCTCCGGCGCCCGGGCCGAGCCGCTGCCCCAGCCCGTGCCCACCAGCGTCCCCGCGCCCCCGGCGCCGGTGGCGGTCGCCCCGACGACGACGCGCAGTGCGGAGACCGTGGAGTCCACCCGCGCGCGGGCGACCACCACCCGGGCCCGGGCCCGGGTCCGAACGACGACCACGACGGTCGCCCCCGTGGTGCCGCCGGTGGCCCCGGTCCGGCCGGTGGTCCCGGCTCCGGTCCCGCCGGTGGCGACCGTCCCGCCGACGACTCCCCGGTCGGCGCCGCCCACGTCGCCGACCTCCGAGACCCCGTCCGCGCTCGTCGCCGCCGGTCGCTGATCACCCCAGCGGGCGGGTCGCGGCCTCCACGGTGAGCGGCGGGCCGCCGGGCAGGAGCCCGAGCACGGCCTGCGGCGCCGGGGAGAACGTCCGGCCCAGCCCGAGCGCCTCGGCGGTCCGCGCGTCCGGCACGGCCGACACCGCCCCCGTCGCCGAGACGACCACCGGCGGGCCGACGCCGTCGGCCTGCACCGCGACGCCGGTGCCGGGCAGTACCGCGCGGTCGACCCGGTCGCCCGACCCGTCGGCCTGCCGCAGCGGCACGCCCGCCGGCGCGTCGCCCGCCGACACCGAGACCGTGGTGCTCCGCCCGTCGGCGGAGCGGTCGGCGCACGCGGTGGGGGCCCGGTCGGGCGGCAGGGGCACCGGGGCCGGGTCGGGGACGGCACTGGTGTCGATCGCCCGTGAGACCGGGGCGTCGGCCACCTGGGCGGGGGAGACGGTGGGGACCGGGACCCCGGCCAGGGCCGGGTCGTCGAGCCGGATCAGGCGGGCCAGCAGCTCGGGGACCACCTCCACCCCGTCGGTGAGCACCAGCAGGTAGGTGTCGGCCCGCCCGGGGCCGGCCACCCGCACGACGCCGCCGGCGCGCTCGCCCGCGAGGTCGACCGGCACCGGTGCCCCGCGGCCGGGGATCACCGGCGGGGTGACCGGCGGGGCCTCCGGGAGGGCGGCGAGGAACGCGCTGCTCGCCGGGCGCGGGAGGAGGCCGCCGAGCCCGAGCGCCTCGACGACCGCGGGGCGGGCGACGTCGAGCCGCGCCCGCACGCCCTCGTGCACCAGCCAGTTCTGCCCGGCCCGGTCGACGACGACGAGGCCCTCGGCCGGGGCGAGGGCCCGTCCGGTCGGGGCCGCGGAGCCGACGACGCCGGTGGTGGTGCGGGGGCGGCTCCGGTCTGGGGCGGGCGCGGTGGTGTCGCAGACCGACCAGACCGCGGGTCCCGGCCGGTCGGGCGGCGGCAGCGCCGGGGCGTCGACGATCCCGACCGGGCGGGCCCGCGGGGCGCCGGCGAGCACGTCGTCGGCGATCTCCACCGGGTCGGCGGGGGCGGGCTCGCCGGCGAGCGCCGCGGCCGCGAGCCGGGCGGACGCGAGGTTCGGCACGTCGATCAGGCCGGGCGGGTCGCGCGTGACCACCGCGAGGGCCCCGGACCGCTCGGCCACCACGACGGTGGCCCCGCGCCAGTCGGCGGGCCGGTCGAGCGCCCCCACCACGGCGGCCGCGCCGAGGGCGAGCGCCGCGAGCAGCGCGCCCGCGATCGTGGCCCGGCCGTGGGCGCGCAGCGGGTCGACGGCGGGCGAGGGGTCGCGCCGCACCAGGGCCGAGGCCACCCGTCGGGCCCCGAAGCGGGCCGCGACCACCTGCTCCCCGGTGGCGTCACGGCGCCCGGGTCGTCGGGGGTCGGTCGGCGCGCTCATGGCCGCCCGATCGTGGCACAGCGCCGCGCCGGAGGAGGCCGCTTCCGCGCTACCGGCGGACGGGACGCGGCGAGATCCGCAGCCGGATCTCCGCGTGCACCGCCTCGGTCCCGTCGGCGTCGCGGATCGCCACCTCCACGGTGGCGTCCTCCTTCTCCGTCCCGAAGGCCGGCGCGGGGGCCCAGCGCGCGTCGGCGGTCACCGACGTCTTCGCGGTCGCCAGGTAGCGGACCTCCATCCCCATCGGGATCCAGCGGTGGCTCGCCGGGACGGCCGCCTCGGCCAGCACCCCCATGGCGTACTCGGCGAGGTTGCACGACGCGATCGCGTGCACGGTCCCGAGGTGGTTGTGCGTCAGCCACCAGTTCGCCATCCACACCCGGCTGTGGGTCTCGTCGAGCTCGGAGATCACCGGGGCCGCCGTGAGGAAGTACGGGGCCCGCAGCCACACGGCCCCGCTGACGAGCACCCGCCCGGGCAGCGAGCCGGAGAGGCGGTTCCAGGACGACAGCACGGCGCTCATGCGAGCAACCTACTCATGGGTAACCCGTGGTGCACGCGACGTGTGACGGGTCGATGACGCACAACGAGGCTTATGGAACATCCCATCGGGGGTAAGGGAGAGTGTTGCGGCTCACGGGCCGCGTAGCCCAAGGAGCACCGATGTCCACGACACCCCGCCCCGGTCAGGCCTCCATCGCCGGTCTCGCCCTGCGCGACTGTTCGCCGGCCGCCCTCGCCGAGCGCCTCGTGCCCATCCTCCGCGAGGTCCGGTTCCCGGCCCGCCGGTGGCAGATCCTCACGGCCGGCGACCTCTACGGGTGCGACGGCGTCACCCGCGAGCTGCTCGCCCGGGTGCCCGAGGCCGACTACGCGGCGCTGCCCGACGTGCTCGAGGTCCTCTCCGCCGTCCTCACCGGGCGGCCGCTGCCCGTGACGCCCGCGATCCGCGGCCGGGTCCCCGCCGGACGCCCCGCCCGGCCCGGTGTCCCCGGGGCGCAGGGCGGCATGCCCGCGCGCATCCCGCACCGCGCGATGGCCGCCCGCCGGCCGAGCATGCCCCGCCCGGTCTGACCGGGCCCGGCGGCCGCGCGTCGGCTCAGTCGCGCCGCCAGTGACGGCAGACCGTCTCGAACGGCACCTCGACGCGGTCGTCGTCGAACATCTCGCCCAGCCGGGCCCGCACGCGGTGGCGCACGTCGGCGCGCGTGTCGGGGTCGAGCTCGAGCACGCCGCTGTAGGTGCACACCATGCCCGCGACCTCGTCGCGGGTCATGGTGCGCGTCCAGCCCACGACGGTGGCGTCGCCGGTGGTCCCGCCCTGCCCGACGAGGCCGTGGCCCGGCGGGAGCTCCACGTCGAACCCGCGCCGCGAGAGTGCGGCCGACCCGTCGGCGGCGGCCTTGCCGATCCCGCGGACCTCGGCCACCCACGGCACCGTCGGGTCGGCCCGGCTCCACAGCAGCCCGAGCGTGCCGCCGGGACGCAGCACCCGGGCGATCTCGGCGGTGGCGGGCTCCGGGTCGAACCAGTGCCAGGCCGAGGCCGCGAGCACGGCGTCGGCCGTCCCGGAGCGCACCGGGATGGCCTCCGCGACCCCCTGCGCCCGGAGCGCCCGGGTGCCGCCCAGGCGGTCGAGCATCCGCGCGTCGGGTTCCACCGCCACGACGACCGCGTCGGTGGACGCGAGGACGGCCCGCGTCACCAGCCCCGTGCCGGCCGCCAGGTCGACGACGAGGCGGGCGTCCGGGGGGAGCACCGCGGCGAGGGCGTCGGGGTGCGGGGCGGGTCGCAGCCGGTCGTACTCGTCGGCGGCGGTGCCGAAGGCGGTCGCGCGGGGCATGGCACCCGACGGTAGGGCCCCGGCGGAAAAGGGGCGCCCCGGCCGTCCGCTCCGTCCTACCCTCGCCCTCGATGTCGGGGAGGGGGCACGCGTGAGGGTTCCGAGGGCGGTGCGCCCGCTGCGCCACCCGGCCTACCGGTGGCTGGCGGGCAACCTCGTGGGCTCGATGCTCGCCGAGGGCCTCTGGGTGGTGGCCCTGGTCTGGCAGGTCGTCGCGCTCGGCGGCGGGCCGGTCGAGCTGTCGGTGGTCAGCGGCGCGCTCGCGGCCGGCACGCTGCTGACGGCGCTGCCCGGCGGGGTCCTGGCCGACCGGGTGCCCCAGCGACGGATCCTCGTGCTGGTCGGGGTGCTGCAGGCCGGCGCGGTCGGGGCCGTCGCCGTCCTGTCGCTCACGGGCCTGCTCGGTCTCCCGGCTCTCGTCGTGGCCGCGGCCGCCGTCGGCGTCGCGGGCGGGCTGCTGTTCCCGGCCTACTCGGCGCTCGTGCCGCGCCTGGTGCCCGCCGGGGAGCTGCAGGCGGTCAACGGGCTCGAGGGCATGCTCCGGCCGGTGCTGGTCAGCGCCGTCGGGCCGGCCCTCGCCGGGGTGGTCGTCGCGGCGGCCGGCCCCGGTCCCGCGATGGTCGCGGTCGCCGTGTCCGCCGCCGCGGCGCTCGGCTGCGCGGTCGGGCTGCCCCGGACGACGACCGCGGCTCCCGCCGCGGGGGCCGGCGCGCCGTCCGCGCTGGCCGACCTGCGCGAGGGCTTCCGCTACATGGTCCGCACGCGCTGGCTGCTCGTGACGCTGCTGTTCGCCTCGCTGATGGTCCTCGTCGTGCTGGGGCCCATGGAGGTGCTGGTGCCGTTCGCGATCAAGGACCGTGCGGGCGGCGGCCCCACGGAGCACGCGGTCGTCCTCGCGATGTTCGGGGTCGGCGGCGCGGTCGGCTCGCTGCTCGCCGGGTCGCTGCGCCTCCCGCGCCGCTACCTCACCGCGATGATCTCGATGTGGGCGCTCGGCTGCGTGCCGATGGTCGTCTTCGGCCTCGCGACGTCGCTCGTCCCCATGGCCGCGGCGGCCCTCGTCGTCGGGGCGCTGTTCAACGCCCCGCAGGTGGTCTGGGGGACGCTGCTGCAGCGCCGCGTCCCGCCCGTGCTGCTCGGGCGGGTGTCGAGCCTCGACTTCTTCGTGTCCCTGGCGTTCATGCCGGTCTCCATGGCGCTGGCCGGCCCCGCGAGCGTCGTCGTCGGGCTGACACCGGTGTTCCTCGTGGCCGGGCTCGGCCCGGTGCTGGTCGGGGCGGTGGCGCTCGCGCTGGGCCGGCTCGGGCCCGACGAGCTGGCCCACCCCCTCGAGGTGGCCGGCCCGGCCACCGCGGCGGTGACCGGGCCGGAGGGGGTCAGCTCGCCGTCGGGCCCGTGAGGTCGTAGACGGTCTGCCCGCCGACGGTGGTGGCGGTGTAGTTCGCCGCCACCCAGGCCGCGATCTGCGACCCCACCGAGTCCGAGCCGCCCCGGTCGCCCATGCCGCCGCCCTCGCCGGAGCCGACGAACCAGTGGACGTCGCCGGCGGCGACCATCGCCTGGAACCCGGCGAGCGTCGGGGCGGCGTCCGTCCCGCTCCAGCCGCCGATCGCCATCACGGCGGTGTTCGTCGCGAGCTCGAGGGTCGCGGCGCCCTGGGAGCCGACCACCGCGGCCGACCACGTGGTTCCGGAGCCCTGCAGCAGGGCGGTCAGCTCCGCGGAGGTCGTCGTCATCCCACCGGGACCGCCGCCGCCGTCGGGGCGCTGCCCGGACGGCGGCGGCCCACCCTGTCCGCCGCCCTGCCCACCACCGGGCCCGGCGTCCGTGTCCCCGGAGCCCGACGACGGCCCGGCGGAGACGATCGAGCCGGAGTGGGGGGTCGCCGCGGTGTCCACCGCGTAGGCCACCGACCCGCCGGCGCCGGCGAGCACGGCGCCGACCAGCAGGACCGGCAGCGCCCGGCGGGCCCAGGCACCGCGCGTCAGGAGCCCGGCGAGCAGGCCCAGCACCGCGACGGCGCCGACGATCGCCACCACCCAGCGCAGCCAGGGCAGGAAGTCGGGCGTCCGCCGCAGCAGCACCACGCTCCAGGCGGCGGTCGCGGCGAGCGCGGCCACCAGCGAGAGCCGGGCGAGCAGCTGCTCGCGGCGGCGCCACAGCAGCGTCCCGCCGACGGCGAGCGTGCCCGCGAGCCCGGGCGCCATCGCCACCGCGTAGTAGGCGTGGATCGTGCCGCTCATCAGACTGAAGACCACGGCGTGCACCAGCAGCCAGCCGCCCCAGAGCACGAGCGCGGCCCGGGTGCGGTCGGTCCGGCCCTCGCGCCGGGTCAGCCACAGGCCCGCCACGAGGACGATCAGTGCGGCCGGGAGGAACCAGCTGATCTGGCCGCCGAACGACTCGTTGAACATCCGGGCGATGCCGGCGGTGCCGCCGAACCCGGTGCTGCCCGACCCGCCGGCTCCGCCACCGCCGCCGTTGCCCTCGCCGCCGAGGATCCGCCCGAGGCCGTTGTAGCCGAGGACCAGGTCGAGGAACGAGTCGTCGGTGGAGCCGCCGATGTAGGGGCGGGAGTCGGCCGGCCAGAGGTCGACCAGCGCGACGTACCAGGCCACCGACGCGACCATCGCGCCCAGCCCGACGACGAGCATGAGCAGGCGGCGCCGCCAGGGCACCGCGGCCGCGAGCACGATGACGGCCGCCAGTGCGGGGAGGACCAGCCAGGCCTGCAGCATCTTCGTCAGGAAGCCGAGGCCGAGCAGGGCGCCGGCGGCCGCGGTCCACCACGGCCCGGCCCGACGATGCGCGACGTCGACCGCGCGGACCGCGGCGTGGGCGGCCGCGGTCATGCAGAGCACGAGCAGGGCGTCGGGGTTGTCGAACCGGAACATCAGGACCGCGACCGGGGTGAGGGCGAGGAGCGCCCCGGCGATGAGGCCCGCGGCGGACCCGGCCCAGCGGCGCACGGCCGTCCGGAGCAGGGCCACCGAGGCGATCCCCATGAGGGCCTGCGGCACGAGCAACGACCAGGAGGAGAAGCCGAACAGGCGTGCCGACAGCCCCATCACCCACAGTGCGGCCGGGGGCTTGTCGACGGTGATGAAGTTCGAGGCGTCGAGCGATCCGAACAGCAGCGCCTTCCACGACTGCGTGCCCGCCTGGACCGCCGCCGCGTAGAAGGAGTTGGCGGTCCCGGTGGCACCGAGGTCCCACAGGTAGAGCAGCGCGGTGCCGAGGAGCAGGGCGAGCAGCAGGGGGCGCTCCCACGCGGGCGCGAGGGCGGGGCCGCGCCACCGCCGGGTCGGTCGCCCGGACGGGTGACCGTGACGCCCGGGCCCCGTGCGGGCGGCGGGCCGGGGTCCGGCGCGGAGGTGGGTCGTCGTCGTCATGGTCCCGACCCTCCCGGGCCCCGATGTCCGGTTCCTGGGGCGACCTTGTGCGGCTCCTGTGAGCGACTGGACCGATCCAGTGGCGACGACCGAGCGTGGCCCGCGGGCCGGTGTGAGGCGCAGGTGGGTCGCTCGTGCGAATCGAGTCCGGATACGTCGCACCTCACGGTGACGATCGGCCCCGGAACGGGAACCATGACGGGGTGAGCGGAACCACGACGGCGGGGCGGTGTGTGCGCTTGCTCCTGCGTGGCCTCGTCGTGGTGGTGTCCGCGGCGGTCCTCGTCGTGTCGGCGTTCGCCTGGATCCAGGTGCGCGAGCTGGATCGATCCACGGCGGCGGCGTCCGTCATCGAGACGCCGGCCCCGCCGACGGCCGAGCAGAACATCCTGCTGCTGGGGATCGACAGCCGCACCGACCCGCAGGGCAACCCGCTGCCGCCCGCGCTGCTCGACGCGCTGCACGCGGGCGACGGCTCGGACGGCGGCGACACGGCCGACTCGATCACCGTGGTGCACATCCCGGCGGGCGGCGGGCGCGCCTCGGCGATCTCGATCCCCCGCGACTCCTACGTCCAGCTCGCCGACGGCTACGGCAAGCACAAGATCAACTCGGCGTACTCGCGGGCGGTGCAGTTCACCACCGACTCGCTCACCGGCTCGAGCAAGGGCGGGGCGGCCACGTCCCCCTTCGCGCCGCAGTCGGCGGGCCAGGCCTCGCCCGACGACCCGGCGGTGCGCCGGGCCGCCCTCGAGGCCGGCGCGCGCACCACGATCGGCACGGTCGAGGCACTCACCGGCCTGCGGATCACCCACTACGCCTCGGTGAACCTCGCGGGCTTCGCCGACGTCAGCCAGGCCATCGGCGGCGTCCCGGTCTGCCTGCGCGCCCCGGTCGACGACCCGTACTCCGGTCTCGCGCTGCCCGGTGGCCCGCAGGAGGTCTCCGGCGCGCAGGCCCTCGCGTTCGTCCGCCAGCGCCACGGCCTCCCGAACGGCGACCTCGACCGCATCGCCCGCCAGCAGGTGTTCCTCGCCAGCGCCACCAACCGGCTGCTCTCGGCCGGTGTCCTGGCCAACCCGTTCGCGCTCGACCGGCTCTCCGGCGTGATGTCCCGCGCCGTCACGCTCGACGCCGGCTGGAACGTGCTCGCCTTCGCCTCCCAGCTGCAGGACCTGAGCGCCGGGTCGGTCACCTTCCGCACGATCCCCACCGGCAGCACCGACATCGTCACCGAGGCCGACGGGCAGTCCGTGCGGGTCGACCCCACCCAGGTGCGGCAGTTCGTGGACGACGCGATCGCCCTCGACTCCGGCGCCCGCCTGCCCGTGCCCGAGCCGATCGGCACCTCCGACGCCGCGCGCGCGAAGGCCGCCGAGGAGGGCACGTCCGACTCCGGGTCGGCGTCCGCGGAGACCGGGACCGTCCCGACGACGCTCGCGTCCTCCGCCCCCGCCCCGGTCACCCCGCCGATCACCGCGGCCGCGCCGGGGTGCGTGTCCTAGGGGGTGCGCTGCGCGCCTGTGAGCACTGATCCGCGCCCACGCACGGATCAGTGCTCACGTGCCTCTGGCACCCCGCAGCAGCTCCCGGATGACCGGGCCCTTCGCCTCGGCGTAGTGGTTCATGTCCGGCCACTCGCGTCCGGCCAGCTCCCGCTTGACCGCCTCGTAGCGCCGTCGCGCCTCCGGGTCGGCCCGAAGGTGCTCGCGCAGGAGCCGGTAGTCCTCGATCTCGCGGACCCCGGGCGCGTAGCAGTGGACGTTGACGCGCCGACCCGACGTCTGCCGCAGCGCGCGGTGCCCGGGCTCGCGGACCTTGAGCTCGTACCCGGCGACCTCGAGGTCACCCAGGTAGGCGGCCTCGTCCTCGGGATCGTCACCACGACGAGGACGTCGACGACGTCCTTCGCGCCCAGCCCGGGTACCGACGTCGAGCCGATGTGCTCGACGACGAGGGCCCGCGCCCCGAGCGCGGCCGTGATCCGGTCCCGCTGCTCCTCGAAGGCCGCGGGCCAGGTCCCGTCGTACTCCACGATCTCGGGGACGACCGGCTGCGGGCCGTCGATCAGGACGCGCTCGTCGAAGGGCACGCGCCCGAGTCTGCCCGCGTGGGACCGTGGGCGGGCACGACGCCGACCCCGGAACCGGAGGCCACCATGCAGATGCGGATCGACCTCAACGCCGACGCGGGCGAGAGCCTCGGGCTCTGGAAGCTCGGGCACGACACCGCGCTCATGGAACACGTGACCTCGGTGAACGTCGCCTGCGGCTACCACGCGAGCGACCCCGTGACGATGCGCGAGGCCGTCCGCACCGCGGCCGCGACGAACACCGCGATCGGCGCGCACCCGGGCCTGCCCGACCTCGTCGGCTTCGGTCGGCGCCGCATGGCCCTGCGTCCCGACGAGGCCGCGCAGATCGTCGTCTACCAGGTCGGTGCCCTGCAGGCGACCGCCGCGGTGGAGGGCGCCGAGGTGGTCCACGTCAAGCCGCACGGCGCGCTCTACGGCATGGCGCTGACCGACGACGCGATCACCACCGCCATCACCGAGGCCGTCCTGCGCCTCGACCCCGACCTCATGCTCTTCTGGCTCGCCGGACCGACCGCCGACCTCGCCCGTTCCCTCGGCGCGAAGGTGGCCCGCGAGGGGTTCGCCGACCTCGCCTACGACGACGACGCCCGGATCATCGTCGAGCCCGCCCCGCTGGCGAAGGACCCGGCGGTCGTCGCGCAGCAGGCCGTCGACCTGCTCGAGGGCCACGTGACCTCGACCTCGGGCAAGCACCTCGACGTCGAGGTCGACACCATCTGCCTGCACGGCGACCGGCCGAACTCGCCCGACATCTGCGCGGCGATCGTGGCCCGCTTCGACGAGCTCGGGGTCGAGCGGGTGCCGGCGATCCAGCTGCTCTAACCGAGCAGCCGCTCCAGCGTGGTGATGTCGTGGTCGCCGTCGACGAGGGCGGGTTCGTCGACGAGGCGGCGGTGCAGGCCGATCGTCGTCGGGACGCCCTCCACCCGGTACTCGGCCAGCGCTCGGCGGGCCCGGGCGAGCGCGGTGGCGCGGTCGGGGCCCCAGACGGCGAGCTTCGCGACCATCGAGTCGTAGAACGGCGGGATCACGTCGCCGACGGCCAGTGCGGTGTCGACGCGCACGCCCGGTCCGCCCGGCAGCTCGAGGGCGGTGATCTCCCCGGGCGAGGGCAGGAAGTCGTCGTCGGGGTCCTCGGCGTTGACGCGGAACTCGATCGCCGCGCCCCGCACGACGACGTCGTC
Organism: Actinomycetospora atypica; assembly: GCF_042653685.1. Taxonomy (NCBI): domain Bacteria; kingdom Bacillati; phylum Actinomycetota; class Actinomycetes; order Pseudonocardiales; family Pseudonocardiaceae; genus Actinomycetospora; species Actinomycetospora atypica. The sequence goes on from NZ_JBHSIV010000033.1 coordinate 30,909, forward strand.
CTGGGTCACCGAGAGCGCCTCGCCGCCCGCGACCCGGAGCTGCTCGGCCACCAGGTCGACGCCCGTCACCAGCTCGGAGACGGGGTGCTCGACCTGGATGCGGGTGTTCATCTCGATGAAGAAGAACTCCCCGCCCTCCACCAGGAACTCGACCGTCCCCGCGCCGACGTAGCCGACCTCGCGCGCCAGCGAGACCGCCGCGGTGCACATCCGCTCGCGCAGCGCCGGGTCGAGGCCGGGTGCCGGGGCCTCCTCGACGAGCTTCTGCCGACGACGCTGCAGCGAGCAGTCGCGCTCGCCGACGTGCACGACGCCGCCCTGGGTGTCGGCGAGCAGCTGCACCTCGACGTGCTTCGGGTGCTGCAACGCCCGCTCGACATAGACCGCGTCGGAGCCGAACGCCGACGACGCCTCGCGCCGGGCCTCGTCGACCACCTTCCGCAGCTCGGACTCGTCCGACGCCGGACGGATGCCGCGCCCGCCGCCCCCGGCGGAGGCCTTGACGAGCACGGGGTAGCCGACCTGCCCGGCCGCCGCGACCGCGTCGTCGACCGAGGCGACGACCCCGCTGCCGGGCACCACCGGCACCCCGGCGGCCTCCGCCGTGGCCCGGGCGGCGGCCTTGTCGCCCATCCGCTCGATCACCTCGGCCGGGGGCCCGACCCAGGTCAGCCCGGCGTCGGCCACCGCCCGGGCGAAGTCGGCGTTCTCGGAGAGGAAGCCGTAGCCGGGGTGGACGGCGTCGACGCCCGCCTCGGCGGCCGCCGCGAGCAGGGCGTCGACGTTCAGGTAGCTCTTCGACGCCGAGGACTTCCCGACGTGCACCGCGGCGTCGGCGTGCCGGACGTGGGCCGCGTTCGCGTCCGCGTCGGAGTAGACCGCCACCGAGCGCAGCCCGAGGTCGCGGCAGGCCCGGACGATCCGCAGGGCGATCTCCCCGCGGTTGGCCACCAGCACCGTCGTGACGGTCACGTGTCGATCTCCACCAGCTCCTGGCCGATCGAGACCTCGTCCTCGTCCTCCACGTGCCAGGTGGTCACGGTGCCGGCGGCGTCGGCCTTCACCTCGCGGTAGGTCTTCATCACCTCGATGAGGCCGATGACGTCGCCCTCGGCGACCGTCGCGCCGTCGGCGACGTAGGGCTCGGCGTCGGGAGAAGGCTTCCGGTAGAAGACGCCCGGGGTCTTCGCGGTGATCGTGTGGCCCATGCTCGGTCTCCTCAGCTCAGGGCGGTGCGGATGCGGTCGAGCTGCGCCGCGCGGTCGCGGCGGATGGTGAGCGCCTCGTCGAGGTCGACGGCCACGAACCGGGTGCGGTCGCCGGTCTTGGTCTGCGCGAGCCGGTCGCGGTCGACCGAGACGACGGTCCCGAGGGTCGCGTAGCCGCCGCCGGTCACGGCGTCCTGCAGCAGGACGATCGGCTCGACCCCGCCCGGCACCTGCACCGACCCCACGGGGTAGCCGCAGTCGGTGACGTTCGCCGGGTCGCTGCCCGCCCCGAAGGGCTGCTCGCGCGGGACGAACTCCAGCTCGGCGCCGCGGTAGCGGTAGCCGACCCGGTTGGCGTCGGGGGTCACCTTCCACGCGGTGTCGGTGAAGCGCTCGAGGCTGTCGGGGGTGAGCCGGTAGGAGTGCAGGCCGATCAGCAGCCGGAGCTCGGCGGTCTGCGGGTGCACCGGGACGTCGTCGTCGGGAAGCCGCCGTCCCGCCCTCGGCGCGACCGCGTCGTCGCCCAGGGTCAGCTCGTCGCCCTCGGCGACGCCCCGGCCGCCGAAGCCACCCATCCCGACGAGGGTGTAGGTCGAGCGGCTGCCGTAGACCTGCGGCACGTCGATGCCGCCGGCCACCGCGAGATAGGGCCGCGCGCCGCCCGCGAGCTGCCCGAACGCGAGCGTCTGGCCCGCCCGCACGGCGACCGACTCCCACAGCGGGATCGCCTCGCCGTCGAGGGTCGCGGGGATGTCGGCGCCGGTCACCGCGATGACCGTGTCCTCGGTGAACTCCAGGGTCGGCCCCAGGTAGACGGCCTCGAGCGCGGCGGCGCCGGGCGCGTTCCCCACCAGCGCGTTGCCCACGTGGTAGGCGAACGAGTCGAGGGCGCCCGAGGGCGGGAAGCCGATCGCGTAGTGGCCGAACCGGCCGGTGTCCTGGACCGTCGTCTCGAGGCCCGGGTCGTGCACGAGGATGCTCATCGGTACAGGGCCTCCAGCATCGCGGCGTTCGTCCCGTCGGGGTCGGCGAGGAAGCGGCTCGGGGAGAACTCGACCGGCGCGGTCCGGTACCGCCACTGCTTGTCGGCGACCTGCTCGCGGACCTCGTCGTACCCGGACTCGTCGACCCGCCGGAAGTTGATGACGTCGCCGTGGCGGAAGAACGTCACCGCGTCGTTCTCGGCGAAGTCGGGCTGCTCCTGCGCGGCGTCGAAGATCGGCGCCGGCGCCGAGCCGAAGAGCTGGTAGCCGCCCGCGCCCTTGACCGGGTAGATGACCGCGAACGCGCCGCCGAAGCCGAACGCCCGCTCCGGGGTCTCGGTGCGCGGCCGGACGTACTTGGGCACCTCGACCTGCCGCTCGCGGGGCACGAGCTGGAAGCACCACGGCAGCCCGGGGACGAAGCCCATCATCGTGACGAGGTAGGGCGAGCCGGCGAGCGCGTCGATGAACGCCTCGGTGCTGTCGTAGCCGTTGATGCGGGCGCCGTAGTCGAGGTCGGTGCCCGTGGGGTCCTGGTGCCGGTCGCGGAACTTCATGAGGACCTCGTGGGTCCACGGGTCGTTCAGCATGATCGGCACGTCGACGATGCGGGTGTCGACGGTGAAGTCGGGGTCCTCGGAGGCCTTGTCGCCCACCTCGGACTCCAGGCGCTGCAGCTCGCGGACCAGGTCGCGCGGGTGCAGGCGGTCGGGGTCGACGCGGATCATGTACGAGGCGTTCGACGGGCAGATCTCCTCGACGCCGGGGATGGCCTCCTCCGCGAGGCGCCGGGTGATCGCCAGGGCGGTGAAGTGCGCGGGCAGGCTCATCGCGGTGGAGACCTCGGCGTAGACGAACTCGTCCCCGCCGTGGTCGTAGCGGATCCCCGCCTCGCCGGTGGTCTGATCGGCTGCCATCAGGCCACCTTGGCCGCGTCGGCGAGGGCACGCCAGACCTGCTGCGGCGTCGTCGGCATGTCGAGGTGGGTGACCCCGCGCGCCGCGAGCGCGTCGATGACCGCGTTCACCACCGCGGGCGACGACCCGATCGCGCCCGACTCGCCGATCCCCTTCACCCCCATCGGGTTGGTGGGCGAGAGCGTCACGCGCTGCTCGAGGTCGAAGGCGGGCAGGTCGCTCGCCGCGGGGATCGCGTAGTCGGCCATCGTCGCCGAGGTCGGCTGCCCGTTCTCGTCGAAGGTGGCGTGCTCGTAGAGGGCCTGCGCGATGCCCTGGGCGATGCCGCCGTGCAGCTGCCCGTCGACGATCGTCGGGTTGACGATCCGGCCGCAGTCGTCGACGGCGACGAAGCGGCGTATCATCGTGAAGCCGGTCTCGGTGTCGACCTCGACCACGCAGATGTGGGTGCCGAACGGCCACGTGAAGTTCGGCGGGTCGAAGTGGTAGTCGGCGGTGAGGTTGGGCTCCATGCCCTCGGGAAGGTTCGCCGCGAGCGACGCGGCGCCGGCGACCTCCTGGATGGTCACCGAGGCCTCGGTCCCGCGGACGGAGAACGCGCCACCGGCGAACTCGAGGTCCTCCTCGGCGGCCTCGAGCAGGTGCGCGGCGATCTGCCGGGCCTTCGCGACGACCTTCTCGGCCGCCCCGAACACCGCGGTGCCGCCGACGGCGAGGCTGCGGGAGCCGTAGGTGTCGCGGCCGAACGGGGCGATCATCGTGTCCGAGTGCAGGACCTCGATGTCGCCCGGGTCGATGCCCAGCGCGTCCGCGGTGATCTGCGCCCAGGCCGTCTCGTGGCCCTGCCCGTGCGGGCTGGTGCCGGTGACCACCTCGGCGCGCCCGGCCGTCGTCATGCGGACCGTCGCGGCCTCCCACCCGCCCGACTGCAGCCGCACCCCGGCGGCCACCTTCGACGGCGAGAGCCCGCCCGACTCGGTGAAGTTCCCGATCCCGATGCCGAGCTCCACGTGGTCGCCCGCGCGACGGCGCTCGGCCTGCTCGGCGCGCAGCGCGTCGTAGTCGACGAGCTCCAGGGCCCGGCGCATGCAGGGCTCGTAGTCGCCGGAGTCGTAGGCGACGCCGCTCGGGACGGTCCGCGGCTCGGAGAACGCGGGGTGCAGGTTGCGCAGCCGCAGCTCGGCGGGGTCCATCTCCAGGGCGCGGGCGAGGTCGTCGAGGATCCGCTCGTGGGCGTAGGCGGCCTCGGAGCGCCCGGCACCGCGGTAGGCGTCGGTGGGCGTGAGGTTGGTGAACACGCCGCGGCACTCGAAGTCGTAGGCCCCGAAGTCGTAGAGCCCGCAGTAGGTGAACGCCCCGAACACCGCGATGCCCGGCGTGAGCAGCTGGAGGTAGGCGCCCATGTCGGCGATCAGCCGGATGCGCATCCCGAGGATGCGGCCGTCCCTCGTCGCGCCGATCGTCATGTACTGCACCTGGCCGCGGCCGTGGGTGGTGGCGACGTGGTGCTCGGAGCGGGTCTCGGTCCACTTGACCGGCGTCCGGAGCCGCCGCGCGAGGACGAGGGCCAGGGCCTCCTCGGCGTAGACGTTGAGCTTCGCGCCGAACCCGCCGCCGACGTCCGGGGCGACGACGCGGAGCTTCGTGTCCGACACCCCGCAGATCGCGGCGAGGATGTCGCGGACGAAGTGCGGGACCTGGGTGGAGGTGTGGACGGTGAACCCGCCGCCGTACGCGTCGGGGGTCACGACGACGCCGCGGGTCTCCATCGGGCTCGGCAGCACCCGCTGCTGCAGGTAGCGGCCCTCGACGACCACGTCGGCCTCGGCGAACGCGGCGTCGACGTCGCCGACCGCGAGCGGCCAGGTGTAGCAGTGGTTGGTGCCGAACTGCTCGTGGACCAGCGGCGACCCCGGCTCCAGCGCGGCCTCGACGTCGACGACCGCGGGCAGCTCGTCGTAGTCGACGACCACCAGCTCGCTCGCGTCCCGGGCGGCGGTGGGGCTGGTCGCGACGACCACCGCGACCCCGTCGCCGACGTGGTTGACCTCGCCGCGGGCGAGCGGCGCGTGGTCGGGGACCAGGATGTCCTCGGTGACCGGCCACCCTGTGGGGATGCCGGCCAGGAACTCGCCCGCCAGGTCCTCGCCGGTGAACACCGCGACCACGCCCGGCTGCTCCCGCGCCGCCGCGACGGCGATCCCGGTGATCCGCGCGTGCGCGACCGGGCTGCGGACGATCGCGAGGTGCACCGTGCCGGGCGGGGTGATGTCGTCGGTCCACGTGCCCCGACCGGTGATCAGGGCCTCGTCCTCCCGACGCGGGAGGCTCTGGCCGACGAAGGGTGTTCTGGTCTCGGTCATGGACATGCTCCCCGGGACGACACGTGGTGGTCGTGATCACACTGGTGGCTATGTCCGGTTCTGTACAGGGGGTGGGCGGAGCCCTCGTGAGCACTGATCCGTGCCCGGACACGGATCAGTGCTCACAGGCCGACAGGCACCTCAGCTCGAGGGAGCGCGCTCCGTGCCGAGGGTGACGGGCACCTGACGCTCGGCCCCGCCCTGCGACTGCACCGTGAGCGTCACCTGCGCGCCCGGCTCCTGGGTGCGGACCGCCGCGACGAGGGAGTCGCCGTCGTCGATCACCCGGTCGTTCACCCGCGTGACGACGTCGCCAGGCTGCAGGCCGGCGGCCGCCGCGGGCCCGCCCGGGGTGACGGTGCTGATCGTCGCGCCGTTCTCCGCGACGCCCCGCTGCGACTGGCCGACCCCGATCCCCATCACGGCCTGCGTCGCGAAGCCCTGCTGGGCGAGCTGGTCGCCGATCCGCTTGGCCTGGTCGATCGGGATGGCGAAGCCGAGGCCGATCGAGCCCGACTGACCGCCCGACGAGCTGCCCAGCGACGCGATCGACGAGGTGATGCCGACGACGCGACCGTCCATGTCGACGAGCGCGCCGCCGGAGTTGCCGGGGTTGATGGCGGCGTCGGTCTGGATCGCGTCGGTGACGGTCGCCTGGCCCGAGCCCTCGCCGCCCGCGACGACCGGGCGCTGCAGCGCGGAGACGATGCCGCTGGTGACGGTGCCCGAGAGGCCCAGCGGGGAGCCGACCGCGACGACGCCCTGGCCGACCTGCAGCTGCGAGGAGCTGCCCAGCTCGACCGGCGTGAGCCCGGACGTCCCGACGGCCCGGACCACGGCGAGGTCGGCGGTGGCGTCGGTGCCCACCACCTGCACCGGCGCGGTCCGACCGTCCTGGAACACGGCCTGCAGCTGCGGCGCGGCCTGCTGCTGCGGCTGCTGGCCGCCGAGCAGGCCGCCCAGCCCGCCGCCGGCGGACGGCTGCTGCGCCTGACCGGCCTCGAGGACGTGGGCGTTGGTGAGGATGAGGCCGTCGGCCGAGATGACGATGCCCGAGCCCTCGCCCGAGGCGCCGCGCAGCTGCACGACGCTCGGCAGCACCTTCTGCGCGACCGCCTCGACGCTCCCGGCCGGTGCGGTCACCGACGACGAGCCCGAGCCGCCCGAGGAGAGGACGGAGGTGCCGGCGCCGCCGGCGCTCGCCGCCTCGTAGCCGACCACGCCGCCGACCCCGCCCGCGACGAGCAGCGCCGCCAGCGCGGCCGAGACGAGCACGACCGGGCTCCGACGACGGCGTCCGCCGCCGCCTCCCCCGGTCGCCGGGTCCTGGGGCGGGCCCTGCGGCGGCGGACCCTGGGGCGGGTTCTGGAGCGGGCCCGCGGGCGGCTGCCAGTGCTGGTCCGTGCGCGGCATCGTGGCGGTGCCGCCGGGGTTGGTGGCGGGTTCGTAGCGCACTCCCGCCGTCGCGGACCCGTCACGCGGGGCCGGGCCGGCGGAGTGGGCGGGTGCGCCGGGCTGCTCGGCCCTGGCGAACGGGTCCTGGTCGGTCATGTCCCCGACTGAACTCCCGTCGTCTGAGCGACCGCTGTGGGGGAGTCTGCGAACTTGCTGAGAGAGCGGGTGGTAGGCGGGACGAACCGGACGCCGGGGACACGCACACCGCCGGGGCCCGGCGCACAGGACGATCACAGCCGGGACCCACCGTCCGTCCACCTCCGGCTCCGACGGTGGGGACATGACCACGGCACTCGTTCCCCGACCGCTGGCCCGGCCCGCGATCGAGCCGGTCCCCGGCACCCCCGTGCTCGACGTCGTCGTCCCCGTGTTCGACGAGGAGCGCGACCTCGCCCCCTGCGTCGAGCGGCTGCACGCCCACCTCACCGCGGCGTTCCCCTACCGGTTCCGCATCACGGTCGCCGACAACGCCTCGACCGACCGCACCCTCGTCGTCGCGGAGGACCTCGCGGCCCGTTTCGCCGAGGTCGCCGTGGTCCACCTCGACCGCAAGGGGCGAGGTCGGGCGCTGCACACGGTCTGGTCGGCCTCGGACGCCCCGGTGCTCGCCTACATGGACGTCGATCTCTCGACCGACCTCAACGCGCTGCTGCCCCTGGTCGCCCCGCTGATCTCCGGGCACTCCGACCTCGCGATCGGTTCCCGGCTCTCGCGCACCTCGCGGGTGGTCCGCGGCGCGAAGCGGGAGATCATCTCGCGCTGCTACAACGTGCTGCTGCGCGGGACGCTGCGGACGCGGTTCTCCGACGCGCAGTGCGGGTTCAAGGCGATCCGCCGCGACGTCGCGCAGCGGCTGCTGCCGCTCGTCGAGGACACGGGCTGGTTCTTCGACACCGAGCTCCTGGTCCTCGCCGAGCGCTCGGGCCTGCGCATCCACGAGGTCCCGGTCGACTGGGTGGACGACCCCGACTCGCGGGTCGACGTCCTCGCGACGGCGGTCACCGACCTCAAGGGGGTGGCCCGGGTCGGCCGCGCCCTGGCGACCGGCGCGCTGCCGGTGGCCGAGCTGCGCCGCGAGTTCGGTCGCGGGCCGATCGGGGACGCCGACTCGGCGGCCGGTGTGGCTCCGGGGACCACCGCCCAGATCGTGCGCTTCGCCGTGATCGGGGTGATCTCCACCCTCGCGTTCCTGCTGCTCTACTCGCTCGCCCGCACGGTCCTGCCCGCCCAGCTGTCGAACCTGGTCGCGCTCGTCGTCACCGCCGTCGCCAACACCGCGGCCAACCGGCGGCTCACCTTCGGCATCCGCGGGCGCCGGCACGCCGGGCGCAGCCAGGTGGAGGGCCTCGTCGTCTTCGGGCTCGGGCTCGCCCTGACCTCCGGGTCGCTGGCCCTGCTCGGCGTCGTCCTGCCCGGGGCCTCGCCGACGACCGAGCTCGGGGTGCTGGTGATCGCCAACGCCGTCGCCACGGTGCTGCGGTTCGTCGCCTACCGCGCCTGGGTGTTCCACCCGCGCCGCCAGTCCGCCTGAACCCCGGTGTCAGCACTGCGGCCTTGCTGACACTCGACGTCCCGAACGCCCCCACCACGCCTGAGTCCCGGGAGCCCCACCCCGCCATGAGCACCGTCGCCGACGCCCCCGCGTCCGCACCGCCCGCCGAGGACCCCGCCGGGTCGCCCCCGGCCGACCCCCGCTGGGTCCGCCCCGTCTACTGGACGCTCCTCGCCGCCACGGCGGTGACCTACCTGTGGAACCTGGGCGCGTCGGGCTACGCCAACTCCTTCTACGCCGCGGCCGTGCAGGCCGGTACGCAGTCGTGGAAGGCGTGGCTGTTCGGCGCCCTCGACGCCCCCGGGCTGATCACCGTCGACAAGCCGCCGGCCTCGCTGTGGGTCATGGCGTTCTCCGGGCGCGTCTTCGGCTTCAGCTCGTGGTCGCTGCTCGTCCCGCAGGCCCTCATGGGCGTCGCGACGGTGGCGCTGGTGTACGCGATCGTCCGGCGCTGGTCGGGTCCGCGCACCGCGCTCGCCGCCGCCGGCCTGACCGCGTCCATGCCGGTCGCGGCGCTCATGTTCCGGTTCGACAACCCCGACGCCATGCTCGTGCTCTGCATGGTCGGCGCCGCGTACGCGACCGTGCGCGCGGTCGACGCCGCCGGCCGCCGGGCCGGGACGTGGTGGCTCGTCGCGGCGGGCGCGCTGATCGGTCTCGGGTTCCTGACGAAGCAGTTGCAGGTCCTGCTCGTCGTCCCCGGCCTCGCGCTGGTCCACCTGCTGGTGGCCCCGACGACGATGCGCCGGCGGCTCGCCGATCTGGTCGCGGCCGGGGTCGCGGTCGTCGTCTCGGCCGGGTGGTACGTGCTGCTGGTCGAGCTCTGGCCCGCGTCCGAGCGGCCCTACATCGGTGGCTCGACCGACAACTCGCTGCTGCAGCTGGCCCTCGGCTACAACGGGCTCTCCCGGATCCTCGGCGGCGAGGGCGGTGGCCGCGGTGGTGCCCGGGGCGGCGCGCCCGGCGGGATGCCGGCCGCTCTGCCCGGTGGCATGCCCCCCGGTGGCATGCCCCCCGGTGGCCCGGGCGGCCCGGGCGGGGGCGCCTTCGGCGGCAGCCCCGGCGTGCAGCGGCTCTTCACCGCGGAGTTCGCCGGCAACGCCTCGTGGCTGCTGCCCGCGGGCCTCGTCGTGCTGGTGGCCGGCCTCTGGTTCGCCCGGCGGGCCCCGCGCCCCGACCGGTCGCGCGCCCTGCTGCTCCTCGGCGGCGCCTGGATGCTCGTCCACGCGGTGGTCTTCTCCGCGATGAGCGGGATCATCCACCCCTACTACACGGTCGCCATGGTCCCCGGCGTCGCGATCACGGTGGCCGCCGGCGCGTCGATCCTCCGGCGCGAACAGGCCTGGCGTGTGCTCGCGGTGACGGTGCTCGGCACGGCGGTGGTGAGCGCGCTGCTGCTCACCCAGGCCGACTGGGCCCTCTGGCTGCGGTGGGTGGTGCTCGCGGCCGGAGTCCTCGGCGCGATCGGTCTGCTGGTCCCGCGGCTGGTCGCCCGGCGGGCCACGGCGGTCGTCGTGACGGTGCTGGCGCTCGTCGGGACCGTCGGCGCCTCGACCGCGTACGCGGCGGTCACGGCCCTCACCCCGCACACCGGCTCGATCGTCAGCGCTGGACCGCACGGCACGGGCTTCCCGGGCGGGGCCCGCGGTGACCGCGCCCGGGCCGACGCCGGGACGCGCGGCGGGCCGGAGGGCGAGCAGGCGTCGCCGCAGCTCGTCGAGCTGCTGCAGGGCGCGGGCACCCGGTGGGCCGCGGCCACGACGGGCGCGATGAGCCAGGCGTCGATCCAGCTGTCCTCGGGCGTGCCGGTGATGGCGCTCGGCGGCTTCAGCGGCAGCGACCCGGCCCCCACGCTCGCCCAGTTCCAGGAGGACGTCGCGACCGGCCAGGTCCGCTACTTCGTCGAGGGCGGGGGGCCCGGCGGCGCCGGCTTCCCCGGGGCGGGCGACCGCGGGGGCGACCGGGCGGCCCGTGGGACCAGCGGGGAGATCACGACGTGGGTGACCACCCACTTCACGAAGCTCGACGTGGGCGGGCGGACCGTCTACGACCTGGCCCGGCCGCTCGCCTGAGCGCGAGCGGTGGCGAGCCGACGCGGCGGTGTCCTCCCCCGGACGCCGCCGCGTCGGCGTGTCCGCGTCCCGCCGCCAACCCACAGACGGCGCTCAGGGAGCAGCAAGGAACGCGGCGCAGCATCGGGGCATGAGGTTCTCGCTGCGGTCCGGACGGCACGCGGTCCCGGCGCCCGTGCCCCGACCGCGCAGCGGCTCCGGCGGGTCGGGGGAGCAGGCACCGGACGCCCGGCTGGTCGACGACGCCCCGGCGACCGTCGAGGTCGTCGCGTCGCGCTCGATCGCGCGGATGCTCGCCGACGTCGTCCCCACCTCGTGGCGCGTCGTCGGCACCGACCGGCCCTCGCACCACCCGTGCGTCGACTTCGTCGTCCTCGTCGACCCCGACCCGGCCCTCGTGGCCGACGTCCTCGAGCGCCAGCCGGGAGCCGAGGCCGTGGTGCTGCTTCCCCGGACCGCCCCGACCGGGCGCATCGTGACGATGCTCGACGCCGGGGTCTCGATCTGCCTGCGTGAGAGCCCGGCCCGGCTGGTCGCGGGGCACATGGTGGCCCGCCGGCGCCGCGGGCGGTCGCCCGTTCGGAGGTGAGGCCTGCGACTGGGCGCCCACGGCTGTTCGGGCAGCCCTGAGCGCCCACTCGGTGAGGTCGCCGTTGGCGAGTGGGCGCCCAGGGCTGTTCGGGGAGCCCTGAGCGCCCACTCGGTGCTCCGGCCGCCGCCCGATCAGGTGGGATTGGCCCTCTCGGCGGAGCGGCCATGACGGGATCGGTGTAACGAGCGCGTGGGGTCCGCGCGATGCGCTCCTCGAACGGCCCGCGCCGAGGCGGGTGGTGATCGAGGAGACTGCAGTGGCATCTGGGACCGGGATTCGCGCAGCCGCGATCCTGATGGCGGGCCTCGTGGGGGCGGCGGTGATCGCCCCGGGAGTCGCGTTCGCAGCAGACGGCGACACGCTGGTCTCCTGCTCCGCCGGGCAGACGTTCGACCCGACCGCCCTGGGGTGTGTCGGGTCGACCGTGACGTCCGCCCCGACGACGCCGGAGGTCATCCCGACGATCCCGGACACCGGCTCGGCCGTCGGCGGCTCCGATGCAGTCACCGGAGGCAACACCACGACGACGAACTCCTCGGCCGCTGATAAGGCCGCCGCTGACAAGGCCGCCGCTGACAAGGTGGCCGCCGCCGACAAGGCCGCTGAGAAGGCCGCTGATGCGAAGACTTCGGCAGCTGCCGCCGCGCCGCCCGCGAACGTCCCGGCGATCGCGACCCCGGCCGTCACCAGCTCCCTCGCCGGCCTGACCGGCTTCCAGCTGCCGGCCGGTCTCCCGATCACCGACGCGCTGAAGAACCTGCCGGTCGGCAACCTGAACCTGGGCAATCTGCCGATCCCGGCGCTCCCCTCGAGCGGCTCGTTCACCAGCCCGCGGGACGCCTGCTTGTTCCTCGCCAGCAGGGTGAAGGTCGGCGCGGACGCGATCGACGCCATCAGCGGCCAGTTCGCCTCGTTCTGCGGGGCGCTGCCCGGCTCGTTCGGCTCGTCGTCGACCTACCCCGACCTGCCCTCGCTGGCCCACGCCCTCGACCGGCTCTGCCACGGCCTGGAGTACACCCACCACGGGCACCACGCGGACGGCCGCGACGACGTCGACTGCCCCGAGGTCTCCTACGAGCGGGCCCAGCAGATCCTGGCGGAGGACTCGTCCGACCCGAACAACCTCGACGGTGACAACGACGGCGAGGCCTGCGAGGACAACCCCCGCGACTACGACACCGTGACCGCCGACTACGAGGGCTACCCGCAGGGTGGGGTCGCCACCGGTGACTCCGCGCCCGGCGTCGAGCCCGGTGCCGCGGGTGCGCTGGCCGGTCTGGCGCTGGCTACCGTGGCCGGCACGCTGGGTCGTCGGGAAGAGCCGGCGGACGAGGATCGTCGGGAAGAGATGGCCGACCGGTGACCGAGACCAAGCGGTCCAACCTCCTCGTCTGGGCCGTGGCCCTGCTCGTGGCGCTCGGCGTGCTCGCGGTGATCAGCTCGGGCCCCGGGTCGGCGCGGACCGGCACGACGACCGCCTCGGTCCCCGCCGGGGCGCAGTCGGAGTCGCTGCCGCTGGCGGCCTCCGCGCCGGTCGGCCTCGAGATCCCCGCCATCGGCGTCACCCGGGACTCGATCATGAAGCTCGGGTTCAACGAGGACCTCTCGTTGCAGGTCCCGCCGGACGCGGCGACCGTCGGCTGGTTCGCCAAGGGCTCCGCGCCCGGGACGGACGGGCCCGCCGTGTTCGCCTCGCACGTCAACTACGGCGGTCAGAAGGGCGGGTTCGCCGACCTGAAGGAGATGAAGGCCGGCGACGAGGTCGTGGTGCACCGCGCCGACCGCACGTCGGTGACCTTCGTGGTGGACCGCGTCGAGGAGGCCTCGAAGCAGGCGTTCCCCACCGCGACCGTCTACGGCCCCACCGCCGGCCCCGAGATCCGGCTGATCACCTGCGGCGGGGACTTCGACGGCGCGACCCGCAACTACGAGGACAACATCATCGTCTACGGCCACGCGAAGGGCGCCTACCGCTGATCCACCGGCGGTTCTCACCGGGGTCTCAGGTCCGGTGGGGATTCTGGAGCCATGACGACGATCGCCACCCGACCCACCGTCCCGCTGCACCCGGTCCTCCGGCAGCGGGGCGCGTGGGCCGGTCGCGTCGTCGGCGGGCTCGTCCTGGGCGTGCTCGGCACGGCGCTCACCGCGGCGAGCTGGCTGCTGCTGGTCGACCGCGGCTCGGGCCGGCGGCTCGACCACGGCGTGATGGTCGCGACGGAGGACGCGTTCTCCGCCGCCCGCTCGGAGATCCTCGGGCTGCTGCACCTGGTGAGCGTCGCGACGGTGGGGCTCGCGCTGCTCGCGGTCGTCGGGATCGGGCTGTCCCGACGACGGCCCGGGGCGGCCGCCGCGGGTGTGGTCCTGGTGCTGACCTCGCAGGTGCTCACGCAGGGCCTCAAGGCCGTGCTGCCCCGCGAGGGCATGGGCGAGAACTCGCTGCCGAGCGGGCACGTGACGGTGATCAGCGCGCTCGTCGTGGCGACGCTGCTCGTCCTGCCGGCGGCGCTCCGGGCCGTGGCCGGTGCCGTGGGGCTCGTCGTGGTCGCCGGGGCGTCGGTGTCGGTGATCGCGGCGGGGTGGCACCGGCCGAGCGACGTGCTCGCGGCCTACGGGGTCGTCGCGGCGGTCGGGGGCGCGCTCCTCGTCCTCGACGGGGTGCGGCGGGCCCTGCGGCGCTGATCGTGGTGGCGGCGGATGTGACGTCCGGTGTCAGCATGGCCGCAGTGCTGACACCGGGACGGGGTCAGACCGGGGCGACCGCGTCGACGACCCGGATGCCGCCGAGCGACCGTTCCCGCACCTCCGAGAACCCCCGGCGGCGCAGGGTCGAGGCCAGGTCGCCGGGCCCGAAGAACCGCGCCTGACCGACCTGCGCCAGGACCTCGGAGAACGCCCGCAGCGGGCCGGGCGCGTGCGCCGGGACCGCGAACGCCGCGGACCCGCCCGGGCGCAGCACGCGGGTGATCTCGGCGAGCGACGTCGCGAGGTCGGGCACCAGGTGCAGGCACAGCGAGCAGGAGAGCGCGTCGACCGTCGCGTCGCGCAGCGGGAGGTCCATCGCGTCCATGCGCGCGAAGTCGACCTGGGCGAAGGGCGTGGACCGCGCGGCGCGCTCGAGCATCGGCTCCGAGAGGTCGGCCCCGATCACCAGCCCGCGCCGCCCCACCGCCCGCGCCAGCCGCCGGGTGAGGGTGCCCGGACCGCATGCCAGGTCGAGCACCGTCTCGCCGCCGGCCAGCCCGAGCCGCTCGTCGACGCGGTAGAAGGAGCGCAGCAGCGAGCCGCCGAGCAGGTCGGGGACGTAGGCCTCCACCCGGTCGCCGATGCCGAGCACCCCGTCGTAGCCGCCGGCGCCGGTGGTGCTCTCCCAGGCGTCCTGCAGGCGGCCGCGGGAGCCCGGACGTCCCTCCACGAGGTCGAGCCAGGGCCCGCCGCGATCGGCCGGTGGCTCGGCGAGCAGCGCCACCAGCCGGTCGCGGGCGCTCACGACGACGCCAGGGCGTGCAGCGTCGCGAACTCCTCCACGATCAACTCGTTGAGGCGCGCGAGGTCGGGCACCAGGCGGGCGCAGGAGACGAGGCCGATGTCGACCGACCCGTCGTAGCTCTGCACCGTGATGTTGAGGCCCTGCCCGTCGGCGACGGCGCTCACCGGGAAGTAGTGCCGGGCCCGGGCGCCCGCCATGTAGAGCGGCTCCTGGGGGCCCGGCACGTTCGAGATGATCACGTTGAACGGCAGCAGCCCGCGCGACGCCCAGCTCGTCGTGACCCGGCTGATGAGCGTGGTGATCGCCGGCCAGCCGAGGCCCGCGCCCTCGGGGGCGAGGTTCCCCGGGCCCGCCGCGAAGACGGCCTTCGCGGTCTTCAGCGCGATGTGCGCGGCGGACAGGCGCTCGCCGGCGTCGTCGAGGTCGGTGGGCAGCGTGGTGACCGTGGCCGACACCCGGTTGGTCCACATGTCGTCCTCCTCGCCCGTGCGCAGCGAGACCGGGATCATCGCGGAGAGCGGGGAGTCGGGGAGCGCGCCGTGCTCGAGCAGGTAGTGGCGCAGCGCCCCCGCGCAGGCGGCGACGACGACGTCGTTGACCGTGGCGCCGGTGGCCTTCCCGGCCTCCTTGATCTCGCTCAGCGGCACCGAGCGGTGCGCGAAGCGGCGGTACCGGCTGATCGGCGCGTTGAACGGGGTCACCGGGGCGGGGGTCGGGGGGAGGCGCGGCGGGTCGGCGTCGGGGTCGCGCTCGCGTCCGAGGTTGAGCACCGTCCCCACCGGGCCGCGCAGGCTCGCGCGCACCCGGTCGGCGAGGTCGACCACCGCGGGGTGGCGGGTCGCGGCCGCCATCTGCTGGCCGGCGCGGGCCGCGAGCAGCAGCGCCCGCCCCGGGCGCAGGGCACCGTGCCAGGCCGCGCGGCCGAGCAGGCCCGCGTACGACGGCGGGTCCTCCGGGGTCCACTCCCCGGCGTGGGCGGGGCGCTCGGCGTCGGGGGTGTCGTCGAGCATCAGCGCGAGGAGCTCGGCGCCCGACGCCCCGTCGATCGCGGCGTGGTGGACCATCGTGAGCAGGGCGAACCGGCCGTGCGGGGAGTCCTCGGTGGGCGCGAGCCCCTCGATGACGTGCGAGACCCACAGCGGGTGCTCGCGGTCCATCGGCCCGGCGACCAGGCGGCCGACGAGCGCGTCGAGCTGCTCGTCGGTGCCGGGCGGGGGCACCGCCGAGTGCCGGACGTGGAAGTCGAGGTCGAAGTCGGGGTCCGCGATCCAGTACGGGTGGTCGAGCCCCAGGGGCACCTCGACGAGGCGCCGGCGCAGCGGCTCGAGCATGTGCAGCCGGTCGGCGAGCTGCCGGCGCCAGGCCGGGTAGGGCTCGTAGTCGGGGTCGGGCTTGTCGAGCACGACCAGCTGGCTGACGTGGGTGACCTGGTGGTCGTTCTCGGCGGCGAGGAACACCGCGTCCAGACCGGACAGCTGCTGCACACGGACTCCTTCTCCCGGCGCCGTCGCCGTGAGGACCGAGTGTGGCCGGTGCGACGGGGTGGGGCCAATCGGCGGTGTCGGGCGTCACGCACCGCAGTCGACGGTGCGGATCGCCTGGTCCGTCGGCGGCTCCGGGAAATTCTGATGTCACCCGTATCGGTGGGGACGGAGCCGCGTTAGGGGCTTCGAGTGGTCGTGCTGCCGTGTGCGCTCGTCGAGTCGCACGGCCCGGCACCGGTAGAGACGGATGGAGAGCTCATGGCCCGCCCCCGCCACGCCATGCGCGTGCACCCCCTGCGGACGAAGGGTGTCGCGGTCGGGATCCCCGTCGCGGCCGTCGTCGCCTTCGGGGCGCACTCGGTCCTGGGCGTGACGCCGCTGTCGGACCAGCAGGACACGTCGACCTCCACCGCCCCGGAGGCGGCCGCGCCGGCGCAGGCCTACGGGCTCGCCCAGGCCCCGCCCCCCACCGCGCTCGGGCTCCTCGCCGCGCCCGTGGACGAGCCCGCGGCGGCCGGGACCACCGGATCGTCACCGGGTTCCGCCCCGGGTTCCCCGGCGGCTCCGGCCGCCCGGCAGACCACCACCCACCGCATCGTGCCTCCGGTCGAGACCGTCGCGATCCCCGCCGCCGCACCGGCGAAGCCGTCGATGATGACGTTCTCCGGGGGCGGGGAGCGCGCCTCGGACCCGGCGCCGGCCGCCGCACCGGCGCCCGCGCCCACCCAGCGGGCGGCCGCCCCCGAGTCGCACGACGAGGCCCCCCAGCAGGAGGCCCCCCGGGAGGAGTCCGCCCCGCAGCAGCAGTCCGGCGGCGGGGGCGCGCTCCTGGGGCTCGACCTCGGTGTCGCGAAGGTCTCCGTCCTGTCGTTCGGGTAGCCGTCGCCCGCCGCGGGGCGCTCCGGAAGGATGCCGCCCCATGAGCGAGGCCCTCGACGAGCTGGTCGGTGACGTCCTCGACCTCGAGGACATCGAGCGCGACATCTTCCGCGGGCGCAGCCCCCGGGAGTCGTTGCTGCGGGTGTTCGGCGGCCAGGTCGCGGGGCAGGCGATGGTCGCGGCCGGCCGCACCGTCGACGCCGACCGCGACGTGCACTCCCTGCACGGGTACTTCCTGCGCCCCGGCGACCCGTTCGCCCCGATCGTCTACGAGGTCGACCGGGCCCGCGACGGCCGCTCCTTCACCACCCGCCGGGTCACCGCGGTGCAGCACGGCGAGACGATCTTCACGATGTCGGCGTCGTTCCAGCGGGCCGAGGAGGGCGTCGAGCACCAGGCGCCGATGCCCGACACCCCGGGCCCCGACGGGCTGCCGCGCCGCGACATGCCCCCGGTCCCGCCGGACCGGCCGGCCTGGACGACCACCGGCAAGGCGCTGACCTGGCCGCTCGACGTCCGCTACGTCGACCACGCGCCCTGGGACGAGTCGACCCACCGCCCGCCGCGCAACCGGGTGTGGATCCGGGCCGACGGGAAGCTCCCCGACCCCTCGGAGCCGGGCGGCCGGCTGCTCCACGTCTGCGTCCTGACCTACGCCAGCGACCTCACCCTGCTCGAGGCCGCGGTGTTCCCGCACGTGAAGGGCGGCGCCGGGGCCCGCGACGTCAGCCTCGCGAGCCTCGACCACGCGATGTGGTTCCACCGCCCGTTCCGGGCCGACGAGTGGCTGCTCTACGTCCAGGAGTCCCCGAACGCCGGCGGCGGGCGGGGCCTCGCGACCGGCCGGCTCTACCGCGACGACGGCACGCTGGTGGCGAGCGTCGTGCAGGAGGGCCTGATCCGGCGGCGGGAGCCCTAACCCGCGGGAACCCGGGCGGGCGCGTTCACCGCGACCCGACCGTCCGGGCCGTCCACGGCCCTCGTCCGGAAGTCCGGGGAGAAGTCGGCGGACCGGCCGAAGAACTCGAAGTCGTCGGCCCGGAAGCGCCGGGTCTCGGCCCAGTACCGCAGCGTGAAGCCGGGCCAGATGGTCCGGTTCACGCCGCTGGAGTCGAGGTACCAGGACGTGCACCCGCCGCGGGTCCAGATGCCCTTGCGCAGCCGGTGCTGCACCGCGGCGTCCGAGCGGGTCAGCACCGACGAGCGCACGTCGAGTCCCGAGCAGCCGGCCTCGTGCACCGCGGTGATCGCCTGTGCCACGTACCGGGCCTGGCACTCGATCATGAAGACGACGGAGTTGTGCCCGAGCCCGGTGTTCGGCCCCAGCAGCAGGAACAGGTTGGGGAAGTCGGTGACCGTCATCCCGTAGTGCGTGCGCATGCCGTGCTCGCGCCACGACCCGCGCAGCGTGCGGCCCGCGCGGCCGGTGATCGTCAGGCCGTCGAAGGCGTCGGTGACGTGGAAGCCGGTGCCGTGGATGATCACGTCGGCCGGGTGCTCGACGCCGTCGTGGTCGACCACCCCGGTCTCGGTCACCTCCCGGATTCCCGACGAGACCACGTCGACGTTCGGGCGGGCGAGCGCCGGGTAGTAGTCGTTGGAGACGAGCACCCGCTTGCAGCCGAGCGAGTAGCGCGGGGTGAGCCGGTCGATCAGCTCGGGATCGGAGATCGACGCCTCGATGTGCTTGCGGGCCAGCCACTCGGCGGGGCGCAGCAGCTCGGGGCGGCTCATGAAGCCGATCGCGCGGGACTCCAGCGCCGCGTAGACCGCGCCGCGGTAGGCGCGCTGCACGGCCGGGGCCTTCGCGAACAGGCGCCGCCGCCACTGCCCGATCGGGTGGTCGCCCTTCGGGAGCACCCACGCCGGGGTGCGCTGGAACAGCGTCAGCTGCCCGACGAGCGGCGCGATCTGCGGCACGAACTGGATCGCGCTCGCCCCGGTGCCGACCACGACGACGCGCTTGCCCCGCAGGTCGACGTCGTGGCGCCACTGCGCGGAGTGGAAGGTCTCGCCGCGGAAGCGCTCGGCTCCGGGCAGGTCGGCGATCGAGGGCAGGTGCAGCGCGCCCACGCCGGAGACGAGGAAGCGGCAGCGCTGGTCGCCGGCGGAGGTGTGCACCGTCCAGGTGCGCGTCTCCTCGTCCCACGTCGCGCCCAGGAACTCCGTGGACCAGCGGACGTCCTCGTGGAGCCGGTGGTCGCGCGCCACCTTCTCCAGGTAGGCGCGGATCTCCGGCTGCGGGGAGTAGGAGCGCGACCAGTCGGGGTTCGGGTCGGTCGAGAGCGAGTACATGTGCGAGGGGATGTCGCACGCGCACCCGGGATAGCTGTTGTCGCGCCAGGTGCCGCCGACCCCGCGCTCGGCCGGCGTCTTCTCCACCAGGACGAGGTCGTGGATCCCCGCCCTGCGCAGGGCGAGCGCCTGGCCGATGCCGGAGAACCCGGTACCGACGATGAGGACCTCGTGGAACTCGAGCTGATCACTACGGGACACGGGACTCGATCTTCCTGACGATGTCGGGGGCGGGCACGGTGGCGGCCTCCACCAGGCCCTGCAGGTGGGCGGCCACCTCCTGCGAGCGCTCGAAGGTGATCATGTGGCCGGCGCCCGGGAGGACGACGAGCTCGGCGTCGGGCAGGGCGCCGGCGATGGTGCGGGCGTGGTCGAGCGGGCAGAGCCGGTCGCGCGTGCCGACGAGGACCACGGTCGGGACGCCGCGCATCGCCTCGAGCGACGACGTCCGCTGGTGCTCGCCGATCGACTCCCGGAACGCGAGGACCGCGACCGGGTCGGCGGCGAACGTCTGCTCGGCCACGGACAGCACGTCGGCCCGGCGGGCGTTGCGGCCGAACACCAGCCGCCGGACCACCGGGGCGAGCGCGACCGAGCGGGTGTGCACACCGCTGCCCTCCGGGTCGGCCCGGTGCACGGGCGCCCGGTTGCCCAGCGAGGCGAGCCACGGCATGACGATGCGCTCGCCGTGGGCGACGAACGCCCCGCGGCGCCCGGGCATCCCGAGCGTCAGGTCGGCCATGTCGTCGCTGGCGGTGGCGACGAAGCCCGCCCCGGCCACGCGCTCGCGCACCAGGTCCGGGTGCCGCTCGGCCAGCGCCATGAGGGTCATCCCGCCCATGGAGTGCCCGGCCAGCACCACCGGGCCCTCGACGTGGTCGCGCAGGAGCGCGGCGAGGTCGTCCGCGGCGAGCCCGACGGTCGACGCGGACGAGCCGCCCGACTCCGAGCCGCCGTGGCCGCGGTGGTCGTAGCGGACGATCTCGCCCGCCAGGCCCGCCGTGCGCAGGTCGCCGACCACCCGGTCCCACGTCCGCAGGTCCTGGGACCACCCGTGCACGAGGACCAGCGTCGGGACCCCGCCCCCGCGGGCCCCCGCCCGGGCCACCCGCAGGGTGATCCCGGTGGTCAGCGTCAGCGGGCCGACCCGTTCGTGCAGTGTCACGACGTCTCCAGCAGGGTCATCACGCCTCCAGCAGGAACGACTTCTTCCACAGGACCTTGCCCGGTCCCGCGATCATGCCCGCCTCGTCGAGGAAGCCCATGATCTTCTCCCCGCCGAACCGGATCATCTCGCGGTGGTGGGGGTTGGCCAGGGCGGCGCGGCGGCCCTCGGCCGGGTCGATCCCGACGGCCGCGTAGACCCTCGGGTTGATGAGGCTGCGCACCACGAACGCCGAGGTGAAGGCGCACATGAAGCGCTGGTACGCGAGCTCGGACCGGGAGAGGTCGGCGAGGCCGCGGGTCACCTCGTCGCGGGCGAACGCGACGTGGCGGGCCTCCTCCATGATGTGGATCCGGTTGACCTGGCGCATGAGCGGCTGGATGCGCTCGTCGTTCGCCTGCTCGCGCTGGAGCCGGTCGAGGACCTCCTCCGCGACGAGGATCGACGCGTAGGCCGCCGGGCCCCAGGTGACCACGGGGAAGAGCTTGCCCAGCTGGTGGACGAACGGCGTGGCGCCGTAGGGCTCGACCCCGGCGCGGGCCACCAGGCGGGCGAACATCTGCGAGTGGCGGCACTCGTCGGCGACCTCGGTGAGGGCCCACTGGGCGCGCTCGGAGGTGGGGTCGTCGGCGTAGAAGTCCTTGAGCAGCCGCTGCATGAGCAGGGTCTCGAACCACAGGCCGACGCTCGCGACGCTGCACGCCTCGTGCTTGCCGAGCTCGATGCGCTGCTCGGGCGTCATCCGCTCCCACAGCGCGGTGCCGTAGAGCGAGACGCGGTGCTCGGGCATCCAGACCCGGCCCTCGACCAGCGGGGCGTCCCAGTCGATGTCGACGTCGGGGTCGTAGGACTTCTTCGCCGCGGAGCGCAGGAGGCGCGCGGCCGTGGCGTCCCCGGGGGCGGACCGGGCGGTCGTCGTGGTGGTCTCGCTGATGGGCGCAGCCGCCGTCATGATCTCTCCCGAGGTCGCGCCGAGCCGGGGTACACGCTGTATCCCCAACGTCTTGTACGTCTTACCGCTGGTAACCGTAACCGGTGGTAGCGTCTTGCCCCATGGCCGAGGGTGTCAAGCCGACGCGGGGCGCTCCGCCCCCTTCTCGTGACGGGCGTCGCACTCGCTGGACGAAGCACCGCGAGGAACGTCGGGCGGAGTTCGTGGAGGCCGCGATGCGGGTCCTGGCCGAGGCCGGGCCCGACTTCGGGATCGAGCAGGTCGCCGTCGAGGCCGGGGTCACCAAGCCCGTGCTCTACCGGCACTTCTCCGACAAGGCCGACCTCGTCGAGGCCATGGGCGAGCGGGCGACGCACATCCTGCTCGACCGGCTCATCCCGGCACTGAACTCCGAGGAGGCCCCGCTCCCGCGCATCCGCAAGTCGATCGACGCGGTGCTCGGGACGCTCGAGGAGTACCCGAACCTCTACTGGGTCCTGGCGCGCCACGGCCACGGCCAGGCGGTCGTCCAGGCCGACAAGGAGATCATCGCGACGGCGCTCTCCGCGCTGCTCGGCGACTACCTGCGCGCCTTCGGGCTCGACTCCGGCGCGGCCGAGCCGTGGGCCTACGGCGTCGTCGGGCTGGTGCAGAACACCGCGGAGTGGTGGCTCGAGCGCCGCTCGATGAGCCGCGACTCCGTCACCGAGTACCTGACGACGCTCGTCTGGGCCGCCATCGACGGGTTCGCCCGGCAGGCCGACGTGGTCATCGACCCGAACGTGCCGCTCGAGATCAACCGGGTGATCCAGCTGTCCTCGGGATCATCCAGCTCCGACCAGGACGCCGACGCAGGGAGCGGGTAGCGATGACGCACGCCGACCACCAGCACGACGACGACGAGGGCTATCGCGGTCCCGCCACGCTGCGGTTGGCGGGTGGGCAGGAGTTCGTCGTGGACGTCGTCCTGCGCGGACACGTCGAGCCGCTCGACGGCCGCTTCCACTGGTACGGCCGGGTCGCCGTCGACGCCGGCCTCGAGGCCGCGCTCGGCGGCCGCAAGGCGGCTGCCACCGTGACGACGCCGCAGGGCGAGGCCGACGGGGAGCTCTCCGACGTCGACCCCTGGGGCCGCTACCGCGTCGCGGGCGTCTCGACGCCGCCGTTCGCGCTCGACCTCGAGGCCGCCGAGGTGTCGGCATGAGCGAGCACGACGCGATCCTCTCCGCCATCGCCACCCCCGAGCGCGCGGTCCGCGACATCAGCGACCTGATCGGCGACCGGATCGCCTTCGGGCCGGTGCCCGCCGGCCCGGGCGGGATGGCCACCGCGCGGGCCGTCGGCGTCGTCGGCAAGCTGCGCGGGCGCGACCAGGGCGGGGGCCGCACCGAGGTGCACGTCCCGGTGACCCTCGACGTCTCGGTGGAGATGGGCATGCGCACCGTCCCCGTCGCCGCCGACATGACCGTGCGGATCGGGCTCGAGGCGTGCCTCGCGCCGGGCTCCGACCACGTGGTGATCCAGGTCGACGAGCTCGGCCCGGCCGACATCGCGCTCGAGACGAAGGTGTCGGGGATCGGCGGTGTGTTCGTGCGCCGGCTCGGCAACCTCGACGCCGAGATCCGCCACCACGTGATCGGCTACGTCACCGAGCTGCTCGGGTCGCCCGCCGCGCAGGACCTGCGCCGCATCGACCTCGACGAGGAGTCCGACACCGCGTAGCGCGGGTGGGCGCCGACGGCCGGTCTGCGGCCCTCGGCGCCCACCCCGCGGTGCCGTCTACTCGGCGCTGCGGCGGCGGGTGGGGCGCCCGGTGGCGCTGCGACGCGGTGTGGTGCGGGCGCTGCCCTCGTCGTCGGGGCGGATGACCTCGGAGGTCGTCCGGCGGGGCCGCTCGCCCTCGGTGCGGCGGGTCCGCGTCGCGGTGCGCGGCTGCTCGGTGGTGCGGGGACGGCGCGGCCGTCCGCGGCGGGCCGCCTCGGGGGCCTCGGCGGCGGCAGGGGCGGCGGGGGCCTCGTCCTGGTCGCTCGACCCGGTGTCCTCGTCCTCGTCCACCCCGGCCCCGGTGACGACCGTGGCGGGCGCGTCCTCGTCGGAGTCCTCGTCCTCGTCCTCGTCGTCGGCGGACTCCGCCGACTCGGTGTCGTCGCCGTCCTCGGACTCGTCGTCGTCGGCGTCCTCGACGTCGTCGGCGTCCTCGACGTCGTCGGACTCCTCGTCCTCGGCGGCGGCCGCGTCGTCGGCGTCCTCGGCGTCCTCGGTCTCGACGATGTCCTCGGTCTCGTCGCCGTCCTCCTCGGACTCCTCGTCGACGTCCGTGTCCTCGGCGTCTACATCCTCGGACGTGGCGTCCTCGACGCGGGCCTCGGCCTCGTCGTCAGCCTCGTCGTCAGCCTCGTCGTCGTCGTCGTCGTCGGTGTCGCCGTCCTCGGCGATCACCCCGGCCGCCGACTCCCCGCCCGCGGCGTCGTCCGCGACGACGTCGTCCTCGTCGTCCTGCCCGGCGAGGGTGTCGCCGTCGGTGTCCACGTCGGCGTCGGGCATCGGCGCGCCGTCGTCGTCCGCGTCGGCCTCGTCGTCGGCCGCGGTGTCGTCGGCGGAGTCGGTGGCCGTGTCGGAGTCCGCGGTGTCCCCGGAGTCGCTGTCCTCCGAGTCGCCCTCCTCGGAGTCGGACCCGGAGATCCCGGCGTTCTCGGTGCCCTCGACGGCCTCCGACGAGTCGTCGTCGCTCCCGGCGTCCTGCGCCTCGGCGTCGTCGTCGGGGTCCGTCGGCAGGAGCACGGAGACGTCGGCGACGGCCACCTCCGTGGGCGCGAGGGTCGCGCGGGCGAAGCGGCGCTGGGCGACGATGAGTCGCTCGAGGATGTCGAACATGTCGTCGACCAGGACGGCGGCGGCGCCGGCCGTCCGGTCGGGCAGTGCCAGGCCGCCCAGGGCGCGGATCGTCTGGTCGGGCTCGCTCATACGTTCTCCTCGAACTGCGTCGTCCCCCGGGTCGATCCCCGGGATGCCGGGCGTGCCCGGTCGACGCCGGTATTCCACGCTGCGGACCGGAAGTGGGTGCTGGAGGCCGAACGGGGTGCGCCGACCGCCTCGGGAGCAGCGCATCTGCCGTGGTGGCGTTACCGCGGGTGCCCCGTGAAGCCACAGGGAGGCAGGAGCCGGAACCGTTGGGCCGAATGGCTACAAGACGTGGCGTTCGGAGCACCAACCGGGTGATGAGGGCGCGGAGCAGGTCACGGACGCCGTTACCGGATCGACACCACCTGCATGCGGAACCCGACGGACTCCACGACGACGACCGAGCTCGAGCAGGCGCTCGCGACCGGCCACGGCCCGGTGGTCGTCACCGGCGCCCGGACCTCGGCCGTCGTCGCGGCGGTCGGGGACGTGCTGCCGCGGGTGCTCGACGGCCACGCGGTCCTCGTCGTCGACCCCGAGGAGCACGACCTCGCCGACGTGCTCGCCACGGCCACGGCCCCCGTCGTCGTCCTGGTGACCGACGCCCGGCCCGACGTGCTCGACCGGCTCCCCGAGCTGGGCGAGCGGCTCGACGCGGACCGCCGGCTGGTCCTCACCACCCGCCCGGGCTTCCTCGGCGCGGCCCTCGCCCCGGTCGACGCCGTGGTCGTCCCCGGCGGACCGCTCGACGGGGTGGCCCCCGCGGGGCTCTCCGGCCCCGCCCGCGCGGTGGTCGACGCGGTGGTCGACCGCGACCGGCTCGGCGTGGCCGGAGCCCTGGACGAGGGGGAGCTCGCGGCCCTCGTCGGGACCACCGGCCCGCTCACCGACGCCGTCGACGAGGCGGTGCTCGCCGGGCTCGTCCGGCTCGCGACCCGCGGCGGCGCCCCGCACCTCGCCCCCGACCCGAGCGCCGTCGACCAGGCGGACGGCCCCGCCGGGCGGCCCGTGACCGCGGAGTTCGGGCGGCGCCTGCGCGACGCCGGCGACCCCGCGCGGCTCGTCGTGCCGGGGCGGGTGGCGGTCGCCCGCGGCGACGCGGGGCTCGCCCCGGTGCTGCTCGGCCACCTCGATCCCGACGAGGTCCCGGTGGACGTGGCGTGGGCGGTCGCCGTGGCCGCCGAGGAGCACGGCCTCGACCACGCGGCCGAGCGCTGGCACCTCTCCGTCGCGGTCCGCGACACCGACGACGCCCCCGGCTCCCGCCGCGCCGCCGTGGTCGCCGAGCCCCGGCTCGGCCACCCGGAGGCGGCCCGCGACCTCCCGGCCGGCACCCCCGACGGCGACCGCCCCGCCCAGCACGCACTCGCCCGCCTCGCGCTCGTCCCGGACGGCGAGGGCCGGGACGACGCCCGGCGCCGCTTCGCGCTCGCCGCCGCGGCCGACGCCGACCTCGCGGCCGGCGCGGCCGCCGCCCTCGCGCACCTGCACCTTGCCGACGGCGACGACGAGGCGGCGCTGACCCGGCTCCGCCAGGCCGCCGGGTCGTCGGTCCGCCGGCTCGCGGTTTCGGCGCGCACCACGACGATCCCGGTCCTCGCCCGGCTCGGGCGTCTCACCGAGGCGCAGGACGCGACCGACGACCTCGCCGCGTTCCTGACGACCGCCGACCCCGCGTCGGCGCACGAGGCCCTCGTCCTGGCCCGCGCCGCGATCCACCGCCGCCGCGGGGACCTCGACGCCGCCGCGGAGGTGCTGCGCGCGGCGGGCGGTGGGGTGCAGGTCGCCGCCGCGACGGCTGAGCTGGACCTGCAGGGCGACCGCTGGGAGGGCCTGCTCGACGACGACCGCTTGGAGTGGCGGCACCTGCACCGGCCCCGCCGGGACCGCCCGGAGCTCTCGCGCCGCGGCCACGGGCCGACCGACCCCGTCCGCCGGCTCTGGGCCGCCCGGGGCGAGGCCGCCTTCCGCGGCCGGCGCTACGAGCTGGCCGCGGAGTGCTTCGGCGAGGTCGCGACGGTGCGCGACCGCGTGGGCGACGGCGCGGCCGCCCGCCTCGGCGTGATCGCCCTGCGCGAGGGCGACGCGGAGAGCGCCCCGGGCCACCTCGAGGTCGGCGCCGCGTCCGCCGACC
>NZ_JBHSIV010000034.1:0-56048 GCF_042653685.1 Actinomycetospora atypica
GGCCGGCCCGGGAACTGCTGCGCCGGGTCCTGCGCGCCCTCGCAAAGGAGCGGGCCCGCCCCGCCGAGGAGCACCCCGCCCGCACCCACGCCGAAGCCGGCAACCGGTTCCCGTCGACCCGGCTGCGGGACTGGGTCACCGCCCGCGACCGCACCTGCCGCGCCCCCGGCTGCTCGCTCGACGCCACCCGCTGCGACACCGACCACACCCTCGCTGTCACCGACCACGGCCACACCCTCGCCGAGAACCTCGGCCCGCTGTGTCGCCGCGACCACCGGTTCAAGCACGACCCCGACACCGGCTGGACCGTGCAGCAGACCCGGCGCGGACGCTTCGAGTGGATCTCCCCCACCGGCCGGATCCACGTCCGAGAGCCCGAGCGCTACCAACCCCTCGGCGACCCGATCGCGCGCGCCGGGCCCCCACCCGCCCTCGACGAGTACCGACCCCGACGCGGACGCCCCGGCGAACCCCGCCCCAACAAACACGGCATCGCCACCTGGGCCTCCCTCGACACCTCCTCCTACCTCCGCCACCGCGCCGCCACCCTCACCGGCCAGACCGACGAGCCCCCCTTCTGAGCGGGTACACCGGAGGCGTGGACGAGAAGACCTGCGCGACCTGCGGCCGCCGCATCGAGTGGCGCAAGAAGTGGGCTCGCGACTGGGAGAACGTCCGCTACTGCTCCGACGCCTGCCGGCGCCACAAGCCGAGCGACACCGACCGGGCGCTCGAGACAGCGATCGTCGAGCTGCTCGACCAGCGGGCGGCCGGGAAGACGATCTGCCCGTCGGAGGCGGCGAAGCAGGTCGGCGGCGACGGCTGGCGCGACCTGATGGAGCCGTCGCGCAAGGCCGCACGACGACTCGTCGACGCCGGGATGATCGAGATCACCCAGCAGGGCCACGTGGTCGACCCCTCCACGGCGAAGGGGCCGATCCGCCTGCGGCGGACGTGATCAGTCGCGCCCGGGGCTGTCCTCGTAGCGCCGGGTGATGATCTCGAGGTGGTGGCCGCCCGGGTCGTCGAAGTACAGCCCGCGACCGCCCCCGTGGTGGTTGATCGTGCCGGCGTCGCGGTAGGCGGGCCCGGGATAGTAGGTCACGCCGCGCTCCTCGAGCCGGGCCTTCACGGCGTCGAACTCCTCCTCGGACAGAAGGAAGGCGACGTGCTGACCCGGGAACTCGAACGGCGGGGCGCCGTAGTCGATGGTCAGGGTGTCGTCGACGTCGACCGCGACGAACGGCCCCGAGACTCGGGGCGCGGGCAGGTCGAGCACGTCGGCGAGGAAGCGGGCGGATTCGTGCGCATCGAGTGCGGCGAGGGCGAGATGGTCGAGACGGACAGCCATGGGAGGTTCTCCAGGGCTCCGGCGCCTCCATCCGCCGGCGGAACACCGGCCCGGACGCGACGCTGAGCGCCATCCCAGCGAAGCGCGGCCCGACCCGTCAAGCACCTACCGGGTCAACCGGTCGAGGAACGCGACGAGCAGGGCCTCCCGCAGCCGCGGGGGCGCCGCGTCGAGCAGCGCGTTGACCGGGGCCATCCGCTCGGGGACCGCCACAGTGCCGTCACCCCCCAACCCGGCGAGGGCGAGGAGCCCGTCGAACGCGGCGTCGTCGAGGGTCGCCGGGTCGAGCGACGCGGCCGCGGCGCGCAGCTCCGGCGCCACGACCACCGGCCCGGCCGCCACCGCCGCGTCGACCGACTCCCGCAGGGCCACGACGAGGTCGTCGAGCCCGCCCGCGGTGGCCGCGGACAGGGTGAGGTGCAGCGTGGCGGGCAGGTCGCGGAACGCCATCTGGGGCTGGACGAACCAGCCGCGCGACGACAGCTCGTCGGCGAGGGTGAACACGTCGAGCGCGTCGTCGGTGGCGACGGCCAGCAGCGACGCGTCGGGCTCGGCGACCGGGCGCAGGTGGTCGGTGGCCCGGACCGCGTCGGCGAGCTCGCGGGTGGCGGCGAGGGTCCGGTCGACCAGCACCCGGTAGCCGTCGTCGCCGATGTGCCGGGTCACGGCCCACGCTGCGGCGAGCGGGCCACCCGAGCGCGTGGACTGCATGGTCGAGTTGAGCATCGTGTAGCCGGGCCAGTCGGCGCTGGCGAAGAACTGCGCCCGCCGCAGGGCGGGGTCGCGGTGCAGCAGGAGCGACACCCCCTTGGGCGTGTAGGCGTACTTGTGCAGGTCGGCCGACAGGCTCGTCACCCCGGGCACGGCGAAGTCCCAGGGGTCGG
The DNA here is from genome assembly GCF_042653685.1 of Actinomycetospora atypica. NCBI lineage: Bacteria > Bacillati > Actinomycetota > Actinomycetes > Pseudonocardiales > Pseudonocardiaceae > Actinomycetospora > Actinomycetospora atypica. The sequence continues at coordinate 2,236 of NZ_JBHSIV010000034.1, forward strand.
GGTACGGGCTCCACGGGAGCACCCAGCCGCCGATGCACGCGTCGACGTGGCAGCGCACCCCGCGGGCGGCGGCCGCGGCGGCGACCGGCCCGACCGGGTCGACCACCCCGTGGGCGTAGGAGGGGGTCGAGACCGCCACGAGCACCAGCCGGTCGGCGAGCGCGTCCATGGCCGCCGCCATCGCGGCGGGCACGGCCCGCATCGTCGTGGGGTCGACGTCGACGGCGACGAGCTCCACCCCGAAGTAGTGGGCCGCCTTGTGGAACGCGCCGTGGGCCGTCGTCGGGACGACCATCGCGGGCCGCTGCACGGCCGCGGCGTCCCGCGCCGTCTGCACCGCCAGCAGGATCGACTCCGTCCCGCCCGAGGTGACGGTGCCGACCGCCCCGTCGGGCGCGTGGAACAGCGGCCGGGCGAGGGCGACCAGGTCGCGCTCCATCGCGGCGAGGCTGGGGAACGCGGTGGGGTCGAGGCCGTTGGTGGCGCCGAAGCTCGCGAGGGCAGCCCGGCCGACGGCGTCCGCGTCGGCCAGCCCCGAGTCGTAGACGTAGGCGAGCGTCCGCCCGCCGTGGGTGGGCAGGTCGTGGGCGCGGAGCGCCTCGAGGTGGGCGAGCACGTCAGGGTCGGACATCGGCGCTCCCGGTGAGGTCGAGCGAGTAGCGGGTGATCGGCACGAGGCTCGCGGCGACGAGCACCGCCGGCACCACGGAGAAGCCGACCGCGATCGCCAGGAGCGCGCCGGGCGGCTGGACGGCGCCGCCGTCGACGGACGCGACGTAGCCCCCGACCGCCAGGACGAGCCCGTAGAGCCCGGGTCCGAGGGCCAGGCCGAGGGTCTCGCCGGCGGTCCAGACGCCGGTGAACACGCCCGTGCGGTTGACCCCGGTCGCGCGGGTCGCGGCGGCGGCGACGTCGGGCAGCATCGCGAGCGGGCTGAGCTGGGTGCCGGCGTAGCCGATGCCCGCGAGTCCCGCGGCGGCGTAGGCGAGCCCGGGCAGATCGGTGGCCGCCGCGGACAGGGCCAGCGCCCCGACGACGAGCACCGCCGTCGAGGCGAGGTAGCCGGCGCGCTTGCCCCGGCGGGCCGAGAAGCGCTCCCACAGCGGGCTCACCAGCAGCGCCGGCCCGACGAAGGCCACGAACAGCAGCGAGGCCGCCGCCGGGTCGGCGAGCAGGTACCGGGCGACATAGGCGACGCCGGCGAGCAGGATCCCCACCCCGAGCGCCTGCACGACGAAGGCGAGGAGCAGCCGCCGGAAGTCGGGCACCGCGAGGACCACCCGCAACTGCTCGCGCAGGGTGCCGACCGGGGCCGCGACCGGCTCCTCCACCACCCCGCGGGTCGCGACGTGGGCGCCGACGGTCCCGACGAGGAGCAGCACGCCGACGTAGGCCCCCATCGCGGCGTGGCCGAGCGCGGTCACGACCAGGGGCGCCGTCCCGCCCGAGAGCAGGATGGCGACCGCGATCACCGCGACGCGCCACGACATCATCCGGGTGCGCTCCGCCGGGTCCGCCGTGATCTCGGCGGGCATCGCGTTGAACGGCACCTGGAAGAACGCGTACGCGGTGGCGCACGCCAGGAACGCCACCACCACCCACACCGCGGCCACCGCCGGCGGCCCCGCCGGGCCGGAGAAGACGAGCGCGAAGGTCACCGCCAGGGCGACGCCCGCGCGCAGCAGGAACGGACGCCGCGCGCCCCGCCGGTCGCTGATCCGCCCGGCGACCGGGTTGAGGACCACGTCCCACGCCTTGGGCACGAACACGATCAGGCCCGCCGCCGCGGCCGCGACCCCGAGCGTGTCGGTGAGGTAGGGCAGCAGCAACAGCCCCGGCACCGTGCCGAAGGTGCCCGTGGCGATGCTGCCCAGCGCGTAGCCGCGGCGGACCCGCGCGGACAGGGCCACGGCGCGGCCGAGCCGTCAGATGACGGCGTCGGTGCGCGCGTACGCGCCCCGGTGGAACACCAGCGGGGCCAGCTCGTCCTCCGCCGCGAGGTCCTGCACCGCCCCGACGACGATGAGGTGGTCACCGCCGTCGTGCGAGGCGTGCAGGGTGCAGTCGATCCACGCGGTGGCGCCGGCCAGCACCGGCGAGCCCGACGGCGACGGCCGCCACGACACCCCGGCGAACTTGTCGGTGCCCGACTTCGCGAACTTCGTCGACAGCTCGCCCTGGTCCTGCGCGAGCACGTTGACGCAGAAGCGCCCCGTCGACTCGATCTTCGGCCACGACGAGGAGCCGCGCCCGGGCAGGATCAGCACGAGCGGCGGGTCCAGCGAGAGCGACGAGAACGACTGACAGGTGAAGCCCGCGGGCTCCCCGTCGACCAGCCCGGTCACGATCGTCACGCCCGACGGGAAGTGCCCGAGCACCGAGCGCATCGTCGTCGGGTCCGTGCTCGCCATGGGGCGTCCTCCTCGTCGATGCCGTACTCCACCCACGCTAGGGGTTTCCCGATCTCCCGGCCACGGCGACTCTGAGACCTCCACCATCTCAATCGTGCTGCATTCTGCTCTTTTTCCTCCTGGATGAGCTGTGTCACGCTCGAAGCCGAGACGGACCCGACCGAGCGGCCGTCGAGGTGGAGGTGGTCGCGTGCGGGTGAGCGTGGTCGGCGCGGGCATCGGGGGCCTGACCCTCGGGCTCGCCCTGCACGCCCGGGGCGTCGAGGTCGACCTCTACGAGCGGGCGGACGAGCTGCGCGAGGTCGGCGCCGCCGTGGCGCTGTCGGCCAACGGCTCGCGGGAGCTCATCCGGCTGGGCGTCGGGGAGGCCCTCGACCGGGTCTCGACGATGCCCACGGAGCTGATCTACCGCGACGGGCGCTCGGGCGAGCGGATCGCCGCCCACCCCGGCGGGGCCGCCTACCGGGAGCGCTTCGGGGCGCCCTACTGGGGCATCCACCGCGTCGACCTGCAGCAGGGACTCGCGAGAGCCTTCGGGCCGGAGCACCTGCACCTCGGGCACGGCGTGACGGGCGTGCACGACGACGGCCGGACGATCGCCCTCGACGACGGCCGGACCGTCACCGCGGACGTCGTCGTGGGCGCCGACGGGGTCCACTCGGTCGTCCGCGGGTACGTGACCCCGGACTCGGGCCCGACCTACTCCGGCACCAGCGCGTTCCGCGGCCTCGTGCCTCGTCGGGACCTGCCGAGCCTGCCCGACCCGCTGGCCATCCAGTTCTGGGCCGGACCCGACGCGCACCTGCTGCACTACGCGCTCGGCGGCGTCGAGCGCGACGACGACACGGTCAACTTCTTCGCCGTCCTCTGCGGGCCGGAGCAGTGGGACGGGGGCAATCGTCCGGCGGCGGACGGTGAGCTGCTCGCGGCCTTCGCGGGCTGGCACCCCGCGGTCGTCGAGATGCTGGGCGCCGTCGAGCAGAGCCCGCGCTGGCCGCTGCTCTCCCAGCCGCCGCTGACGCGCTGGTCCCGCGGCCGTGCCGTGCTCCTCGGCGACGCCTGCCACGCGATGCTGCCGCACCACGGGCAGGGCGCGAACCAGTCGATCGAGGATGCCGTGGTGCTGGCCGACCTCCTGGCGGCCGGAGACGCCGACGCCGCGCTGGCCCGCTACCCCCGGCTCCGGCGCGGCCGGACCCGCGCCGTCGCCGCCAGCGCCTGGGAGACCGGGACGCTGCTCCACCTTCCCGACGACGACGTCGACGGCCTGAAGGCCCGCGACGCCCGTTTCGAGAACTACCTGCCCGCGAACGACTGGGTGCACGACCACTCCGCCACCACCACGACCTGAGGACCACGCATGACCACCACCGAGAGCCAGTCCGTGTCCGATGCCGTCACCGCCGGCAGCCACGCCACCGACATCGCCCGCTCCGGCGCGGCCACCTTCCGCACCGCGGGCGGGGGTGCCGACGAGGCCCGCGTCGCCACCGTCGTCGGGGCCGCCCTCGAGGGCATCCGCTCGGCGATCCGCGAGCACAAGGTGACCTACGAGGAGTTCGACGCCTTCAAGCGCTGGCTGATCAGCGTCTCCGACACCGGCGAGTGGCCGCTGTTCCTCGACGTCTACCTCGAGTTCGAGGTGGAGAAGGTCGCCGCCGAGACCCAGGACGGCTCGGTCGGCACCATCCTCGGCCCGTTCTGGCTCGACGGGCAGGCACAGCTCGACTCCCCGGCGACCCTGCCCATGCGCGACGACGAGCCCGGCACCCCGATGATCCTGGCCGGCCAGGTCACCGCCACCGACGGCACGCCGCTGGCCGGCGCGAAGGTCGACATCTGGCACACCGACGACGAGGGCTGGTACTCCGGCTTCGCCGCGAAGCCGCCGGCCGGGAACCTGCGCGGCGTGGTCACCTGCGACGACCAGGGCCGCTACGAGATCCACACCCGCCGGCCCGCGCCGTACACGATCCCGCTCGACGGGCCCACGGGGCAGATGACCCTCGCGGCGGGCTGGAGCCCGTGGCGCCCGGCGCACATCCACCTGCTGGTCACCGCACCCGGGCACCGGACGCTCACGACCCAGCTCTTCTTCACCGGCGACCCCTACCTCGGCCACGACGTCGCCTCGGCCGACAAGCCGGAGCTCACCCTCGACCCGCAGCCCACCGGCAACGGCGACGAGGTGCGGTCCGACCGGGACTTCGTGCTGGAGGCGGAGGGAGACAGGATCCAGGACAGCACGCCGATAGGGCAGCGGAGCTCGACCAGCGAGGCGCAGTAGGCGATGGAGGTCCGGCAGCTGCGCTACTTCGTCACCGTGGCGCACACGCGGCACTTCGGGCGGGCGGCCGAGCAGCTGCACATCGCCCAGTCGCCGTTGTCGCAGGCGATCCGGCAGCTGGAGTCGCACCTCGGCACGCCGCTGTTCGAGCGGACCACGCGCCGGGTCGACCTCACGGCCGCCGGGGAGGCGCTGCTGCCGGAGGCGGTCCGCATCCTCGAGTCGGTGGCGGCCGCGCGGGACCAGGTGTCCCGGGTGGCCGCCGGTGACCTCGGGTCGCTGCGGATCGGGACCACGGCGCTGGCCACCTACCGCCACGTGCCCGGTCTCGTCCGCCGGCTGAAGCAGGAGCTGCCGGGGCTGTTCCTCACCTTCCGCACCGAGATGCTCACGCCTGCCCTGGAGTCGGCCCTCGCCGACCACCGGATCGACCTCGCCGTGCTCCGCCCGCCGGTGCGCGACGAGTCGCTCGCGACCCACCTGCTCGCCAGGGAACGGCTGGTGCTGGCGGTCCCGGAGACCATGGCGGCCGACGACCCGGTCGACCTCGCCACGCTCGCCGAGCACGACTTCGTCGTCTACTCCGCGCCCGGCTCGGTGGTCGGCGCCGCCGCCGACCGGGCGTGCCGGGCGGCGGGCTTCGTCCCGCGGCACACCCACGAGGCCGACCAGACCTCGATCGTCCTGGCGCTGGTCGCCGCCGGGCTGGGGGTGGCGCTGCTGCCGGAGTCGGTGCTCGCCGTCGTCGTGGCGGGCGTGCGCTACCTCGAGCTGCGCGACCCCCCGCCGGTCACCGCCGACGTCGCCCTGGCCTGGCGCCGCGACGACCCCTCCCCCGCCCTCGGACGCGCCCTCACCGTCCTCACGAGTGGAGCCCCAGCATGAAGGTGGCACAGCCATGAAGATCCGCTCGGTCGAGGCCATCCCCCTCGCCATCCCCTACCGCCGCCCCTTCGCGTTCGCGAGCGGCAAGGTCACCGCCGCCGACCACGTGCTCGTCCGGATCACCACCGACGACGGCCTCGTCGGGGTGGGCGAGGCCCCGCCGCGGCCCTACACCTACGGCGAGACGGCCGCGTCGGTCGTGGCGGCGGTCCGCGACCTGTTCACCCCGGTGCTCGTCGGGGCCGACCCGTTCGCCCGCGAGCGCATCCGCGCCGACCTGGGGCGGACCGTCGCCAACAACGCCGCGAAGGGTGCCGTCGACACCGCCCTGTGGGACCTCGCCGGGCAGGCCTGCGGGCAGCCGGTACACGTGCTGCTCGGGCACGCCGCCGACGAGGTCCGCGCCGCGCACATGATCGGGCTGGGCACGCCGAAGGAGATGGTCGCCGACGCCGCGGGGATGCGCGACGAGCACGGCGTCGACGCCTTCAAGATCAAGGTGGGCCGCGAGCTGGGCGTCGACCTGGCGGCCGTCCGGGCACTGCGCGCCGAGCTGGGCGAGCACGTCGAGCTCTACGCCGACGCGAACCGGGGCTGGGACGCCGACACGGCCATCGTCGCGTCCCGGCGGCTCGCCGACCACGGCGTGTCGATGCTCGAGGAGCCCAACCCGGCCGACGACGTCCTCGGCCGCCGCCGCATCGTCGCGGCCAGCCCCATCCCGGTGGTCGGCGACGAGTCGACGATCACCCTGGGCGGGGTGGCCCGCTCGCTGCTCGACGGCGACTCCGAGGCGATCAGCGTCAAGGTCGCCCGCACCGGCTTCACCGACTCCGCGAAGATCGTCGGGCTCTGCGAGGGGCTGGGCGTGACCACGGTGATCGGCAACCAGATCGACGGGATGATCGGCACGGTCGCGTCGGTGGCGCTCGGCTGCGGACTGCGCGCGCTGGCCCGCCACCCCGTCGAGGTCACCAACTACCTGCTCATGGCCGACGACGTCCTCGTCGACCCGCCGGTGATCGCCGACGGCCGGATCGCCGCCCGCCAGGCCCCCGGTCTCGGCGCGACGATCGACCCCGACAAGCTCGCCCACTACCGCCTCGCGTGACCGACCCAGGAGTGACCGTGCAGTTCCTCGTCCGGATGGACGTCCGCCTCCCCCACGACATGAGCCAGGAGGTGGCCGACGACCTGCGCGCCCGGGAGCGCGAGCGCGCCCTCGAGATCCAGCGGTCGGGCCGCTGGCCGGAGCTGTGGCGCATCGTCGGGCAGTACGCGAACTACAGCCGCTTCGACGTGGCCTCCGGCGACGAGCTCCACGAGCTGCTCTCGAGCCTGCCCCTCTTCCCCTACATGCAGATCGAGGTGACCGCGCTCACGCGCCACCCCTCGAAGCTCGACTGACCTGCCGACCACCGGAACTCCCCGTGTCGTACCGGCGGGTCATGAGAGAGGGTGGGGCCCGTGCGTCTCCATGTGGTCGACGAGGGTCCGTCCGATGCCCCCGTCGTCGTCCTGCTCTGCTCCCTCGGCTCCACCGTCGACATGTGGGCCCCCCAGCGTCGTGAGCTGGCCGGTGAGTACCGGGTGCTGACCATGGACACCCGCGGCCACGGCGGCTCCCCCGTGCCCGACGGCCCCTACTTCGTCGAGGACCTCGGCGACGACGTCCTCGAGACCCTCGACCACCTCGACGTCGACGTGGCCGCCTTCGCCGGCGTGTCGCTCGGCGGCGCCATGGCCCAGGCGATCGCCCTGCGCGTCCCGGAGCGGGTGAGCGCCCTGGCGCTGGTCTGCACCTCCGCGCAGTTCGACAACCTCGACTCGTTCGTCGAGCGCGCCGAGACCGCGCGCACCGACGGCGTCGCCGCGATCGCGGATGCGGTCGTGTCGCGCTGGTTCACCGACGACATCGACCCCGCGACCCGCACGACGATGCGCGACATGATCGCGGCGACCCCGGACGAGGGCTACGCGGGGTGCTGCGAGGCCATCGTCGCGTGGGACTCGACCTCGCGGCTGGCGTCGATCACGGCACCCACCCTGGTCATCTCGGGGGCGCAGGACCCGGCGACCCCGCCGGCCCACGGGCACGTGCTCGCCGACGGCATCCCCGGCGCGCGCCTCGAGGTCCTCGAGCACGCCGCCCACCTCGCCTCCTACCAGCGGGCCGAGGTCGTCACCCCCCTCCTGGCCGAGCTCCTGAAAGGAACCACTGCATGAGCGAGATCGACAAGGTCTGGGCGTCGGCCGACGAGGCGGTGGCCGAGATCGCGAGCGGCGCGTCCCTCGCCGTCGGGGGCTTCGGGCTCTCGGGGGTGCCGATCGTCCTGATCGACGCCCTGAACCGGACCGACGCCGACGACCTCAAGGTCGCCTCGAACAACTGCGGCGTCGACGGCTGGGGCCTCGGTGTGCTGCTCGAGCAGCACCGCATCTCCCGGGTCACCGCGTCCTACATCGGGGAGAACAAGGAGTTCGCCCGCCAGTACCTGGGCGGCGAGATCGAGGTGGAGCTCAACCCGCAGGGCACGCTGGCCGAGCGCCTGCGCGCCGCGGGCACCGGCATCCCGGGCTTCTACACCCCCGCCGGCGTGGGCACGATGATCGCCGACGGCGGGCTGCCGTGGCGCTACGACGCCGAGGGCAACATCATCGCCACCTCGCCGGCCAAGGAGGTCCGCGAGTTCGAGGTCACCCAGGCCGACGGCACGCGGCTGCGCAAGCCCTACGTGCTCGAGACCGCGCTCGACATCGACGTGTCGCTGGTGCGGGCCGCGAAGGGTGACCGGCACGGCAATCTCGTGTTCAACAAGTCGGCGCGCAACTTCAACCCGCTCTGCGCGATGGCCGGCCGGATCGCGATCGCCGAGGTCGAGGAGCTCGTCGAGCCCGGCGAGATCGAGCCCGACGACGTGCACCTGCCCGGCATCTTCGTCCACCGGGTCGTCGCCCTGACCGCCGAGGAAGTCCAGCGCAAGCACATCGAGAAGCGCACGACCCAGGAGACGATGAACCGATGAGCCTCACCCGCGAGCAGATGGCCGCCCGCGCGGCGAAGGAACTCCACGACGGCTCCTACGTCAACCTCGGGATCGGCCTGCCCACCCTCGTACCGAACTACGTCCCCGAGGGCGTCGGCATGGTGCTGCACTCCGAGAACGGGCTGCTCGGCGTCGGGCCGTACCCGAACGACGCCGACGTCGACCCCGACCTCATCAACGCCGGCAAGGAGACCGTCACGACGCTGCCCGGGGCGAGCTTCTTCGACTCGGCGCTCAGCTTCGGGATGATCCGCGGCGGCAAGGTCGACACCGCCATCCTCGGCGCCATGCAGGTCTCCCAGACCGGCGACATCGCCAACTGGATGATCCCCGGCAAGATGGTCAAGGGCATGGGCGGCGCGATGGACCTCGTCCACGGCGCCAAGACCGTCATCGTGCTCATGGAGCACGTCGCGAAGGACGGCACCCACAAGATCGTCGAGAAGTGCGACCTGCCGCTGACCGGGCAGGGCGTGGTGCAGCGGATCATCACCGACATCGCGGTCATCGACGTCACCGAGGCGGGCCTGGTGCTGCGCGAGCTCGCCGACGGCGTCACCGAGGACGAGGTCCGCGAGAAGACCGGGGCCGAGCTCACGGTCGACCTGGACTGATTCCCCGGGCTGGAGCGAACGGCACTCTCGCGCACATAGAAGCAGCGAGAGTGCCGTTCGCTCCGCGGGGTCAGGCCACCCGCAGCGCGACCATGCGGGCGTGGACGTCGGCCGAGCGGCGATAGTCGACCACGTCGGTCGACACCACCTCGACCATCGCCATCTGCTCGAGCCGGTCGACCTCGGCGCGGTAGCCCCCCGCGTCCCAGATGTCGTCGAGCACCGTCGCGACGATCGACCCGCCCGGGCGGGTCAGCCGCACGAACTCGCCGAACGCGTGCGGCCCGACGTGCCCGTGGGTGAGCGTGCCGACGCAGACCACCACGTCGTAGGAGTCGGCCGGCGCGGGCAGGGGGCGGGAGAGGTCGGCCGGGGCGAGCCGGCGGTAGGCCCCGGTCGCCTTGGCCCGGGCCAGCATGCCGGGCGACAGGTCGACGCCGTCGATCGTGGTCGCCCCCAGCGCGGCGAGCTCGATCCCGACGAGCCCCGTGCCGCACCCGGCGTCGAGGATCTCACCGTCGGTGCCCGCCACCCGGGCGACGGTCTCCGCCGCGAGGCGCGGCCCGACGTAGCCCTGGCTGGCGTCGTTCAGGTCCTCGTCGTAGCTGTCCGCCCACTCGTCGTACAGCGCCCGGGCCTCGTCGGGCCCGGTGAGGGTGTACGCCCGCTGGATCAGCGCGCTGCCGCCGGTGTTCGTGTCGAGGGGATCGGGAGCGGTGGCTCCGGTGTCGGCCATGACCCACATCCTCGCCCATCGGCGCGGGCCCAGCTCGGGAACGTCAGCTCGCGAACCTCAGCCCGGGAACGTCCCCGCCCGCGGCAGCAGCGCCGGCACCCGGTAGCCGAGCTGGTCGGACAGGAAGTGCGCGATCGGGAGCAGCGCCGGTAGGTCCAGGCCGGTCGGCGCGCCCATCCGCTCGAGGAGGTAGACGAGGTCCTCGGTGGCGATGTTGCCGGTCGCGGCCGGGGCGAACGGGCAGCCGCCGATCCCGCCGTTGGACGAGTCGAGCCAGTCGACGCCCCACTCGTAGGCCGCGATGGCGTTCGCGAAGCCGGTGTTGCGGGTGTTGTGGAAGTGCGCCCGGGTGATCACCTCGGGGGCCACCGACCGCACGCCGTCGAGCAGGGTGCGCACCTGCGTGGGGACGCCGACGCCGATCGTGTCGGCGATCGCGATCTCCTTCGCGCCCGCCGCCGCGGAACGGCGCGCGACCTCCACGACGCGGTCGGGGTCGACCTCGCCGTCGAAGGGACAGCCGAACGACGTCGCGATCGTCACCGTCGCGAACAGTCCGGTCGACGCCGCCTCGGCCAGGACCTCCTCGGCGACCTCGGTGAGCGCCTCGGTGGTGGAGTTCTGGTTGGCCTTGGCGAAGCCGTCGGAGGCGGGGACCACGACGTTGACCTCGTCGACCCCCGCCGTGACGGCCCGGTCGAACCCGCGACGGTTGAGCACCAGCCCGATGTGCGAGACGCCCTCGGGGCGCGGGACCCGCTCCATCACGGCCTCGGCGTCGGCCATCGCCGGGACGAGCTTCGGGTGCACGAACGACGCCGACTCGATCCGCCGCACGCCCGCCGCGATCGCCTGGGTGATGAGCTCGACCTTCGCGTCGGTCTCGAGCAGCGCCTTCTCGTTCTGCAGCCCGTCACGCGGGCTGACCTCCACGATCCCGACCACCACGACCTCCGTCCGCCCGAGTCCCCGACGACCCTAACCGGGTCGCGATCGTCCGCGTCCGGGCGACGAACCCTTTCCGCGACGAACCGGACATGCGATCGTCGTCACATCGGGATCGCCTGACGAGGGAGTCGACGATGCGTATCCGGGACGTGCTCGCCAGCAAGCCCACCGACGTGCTCACCGTCTCCCCGGACACCCCGGTGCCCGATCTCCTTGCCGCCCTGGCCGACCGCGGGGTCGGGGCCGCGGTGGTCGTCGACGCGGGCGGCGCGGTCGTCGGGATGGCCTCCGAGCGCGACGTGGTGCGCCACCTGCACCGCCGCGGCGCCGACGTGCTCTCCGACGCCGTCTCGACGCTCATGACCGGCCCGGTCACCACCTGCGGTCCCGACGACGAGGTCGACTCGCTCGGGGCCGTGATGACCGAGCGGCGCATCCGCCACCTCCCGGTGCTCGAGGAGGGGAGGCTGACGGGGATCGTCAGCATCGGCGACGTCGTCAAGACCCGCCTCGACGAGCTGGAGAGCCACCGTTCCCAGCTCGAGGCCTACATCAACGGCTGACGCCGTTCCGCGCGCCCGGGCCACGGGTACGCGACCGTATGAAGACGACCAGGCTCGGCAAGACGGATCTCCAGGTGTCCCGGATCGCGTTCGGGACGTGGCAGGTCTCGGGCGAGTGGGGCTCCTACGACACGGAGAAGGCCCAGGGGGCCATCCGCCACGCGCTCGGGCTCGGCGTGAACTTCTTCGACACCGCCCAGGCCTACGGGTTCGGCGAGGCCGAGGAGGTGCTCGCGAACGCCCTGCGCCACGAGCTCGACCACGACCGCGACTCCGTGGTCATCGCGACCAAGGGCGGCATCAACCCCGGCTCCGACAGCCCCCGCGACTCCAGCCGCGAGTACCTGCGCTCGGGCGTCGAGTCGAGCCTGCGCGCCATGAAGATCGACCACATCGACCTCTACCAGATCCACTGGCCCGACGAGCAGACGCCGTTCGAGGACGCCGCCGGGTACCTGCAGGAGATGGTCGACGAGGGCAAGCTGCGCCACGTCGGCGTCTCCAACTTCGACGAGCAGCAGATGGCGGCGTTCGACCGGCGCCGGCCCGTCGAGACCCTGCAGCCGCCGTACCACCTGTTCCGCCGCGGCATCGAGGAGAAGATCCTCCCGTACGTGCGCGAGAACGACATCGGCACGCTCGTCTACAGCCCGCTCGGCTCGGGGCTGCTGACCGGGACGATGGACTCCTCGACGACGTTCGAGGACAGCGACTGGCGCGCGCAGGCCACCGCGTTCCAGGGCGACAAGTTCGAGCAGAACCTCGCGGTCGTCGAGCGGCTCCGGTCGTTCGCCGCCGACAAGGGCATCGAGGTCTCGCAGCTCGCGATCGCCTGGGTGCTCGCGCAGGACGGCATCGACGTCGCGATCGTCGGGGCCCGCTCCGAGCGCAACATCGAGCGGTCGCTGGGCGCGGTCGACGTCGAGCTCTCGCGCGACGACCTCGCCGAGATCGAGCGCATCACCGCCGACGGCGTGCAGGTCAGCGGGGCGTCGCCGGAGGGTGTGGCCTAGCCACGCCCGGTGATCTCCGCGCGGGGCGCCTCGACGGGGACCGGGGCCGTGACCCAGCGGTCGCGGGGGACGGCCACCTCGGTGGGCGCGGTGCGGCCGCGCAGGTGCTCGGAGCCGATCACGATCCAGCGGGCGGCCTCGTCGCCGGCCCGGTCGAGGGCAGCTCCGGAGGCGGCGACGTGGGTGGCGGAGGTCTTGGCGAGGTCGCAGAGCCGGGACGCCTCGTTCACCGGGTCGCCGATCACGGTGTACTCGTAGCGCCGGGCGTCGCCGACGTTGCCGGCCACCGCCTCCCCCGCCGAGACGCCGATCCCGGCGCGCACGTCGATCGCCCGCAGCCGCCCCGCCAGGGCCCGGGCGGCGGCGAGGGCCCCGGCGGCGGGGTCGGTGAGCTCGTTCGGCGCGCCGAACACGGCCAGCGCGGCGTCGCCCTCGAACTTGTTGACCCAGCCGCCGCAGCCCTCCACCACGTCGACGACCTCGCTGAAGAACACGTTGAGCCGGGCGACCACCTCGGTCGGCGGGCGGGAGGCGGCCATGTGCGTGGAGCCCACGAGGTCGACGAAGAGCACCGCCACCTCGCGGACCTCGCCGCCGAGCTCCAGCTCGCCCGCCACCGCCGCCTCCGCGACGGCCTCCCCGACCTGGCGGCCGAACAGCTCGCGCACCCGGTCGCGCTCGCGCAGGCCCGCGACCATCGTGTTGAAGCCCGCCTGCAGCAGCCCGAGCTCGGTGGTGTCGGAGACCTCGACCGTCACGTCCAGGTCGCCGCGCTCCACCCGCCGCTGCGCCCGGCGCACGGCCGTCACCGACGCGACGAGCGAGGTGGAGGACAGCGCCGTGACGAGGAAGCCGACGGCGAAGGAGAGCAGGGCCAGCACGAGCACCACGAGACCCAGCCGGCTGACGGTGAAGTAGTCGGCGTAGACCAGCGCCGTGCCCGCGGTGAGCGCCACCCCCAGCAGCGGCACCCCGGTGCCCATCACCCAGGCCCCCAGCGAGCGCACGGCCACGCCCGGCAGCCCGCGCTCGGTGGGCGCCTGGTGGACGAACACCCGGGCCACCTCCCGGCGCAGCGCGAGCTCGCAGGACCGGTACGCCACGGTCACCGTCGTGATGCCGCCCAGCGCGATGGTGCAACCGACCGCGACCGCCAGCATCACCGAGTAGTACGTGGCGTCGACCGCGGCGAACAGCGCCACGCCGAAGGTCCACGGCACCGCCTGGACCACCGCCAGCCGGAGCGGGGCGCGCAGCACCACCCGCCGGGCCCGGGCGCGGTGGCGCTCGAACGCCGCCGCGGTCGCCGTCGGGGCGGGCGGCGGGGGCACCCGCAGCCAGGACCAGCCGACGGCGAAGGCGGCCAGGCCGGCGAGCGGCGCGTAGACCCCGAGGAGCACCAGGTTGACGGTGATGGCCCCGGAGACGTCGGTGACCAGGGCGTCGAACGGCAGGACGTAGACCGCCAGCCCGACGAGCAGTGCCGCCCCGACCACGTTGGAGATCACGATGATGGCCCCGACGATCACCTTGGTCGACATCGCGACCGTGTGCGGGGCCTCGGGCGGCCGACCGGTCGCGACGGGGGCGGCGGGGGCGGCGGTCACGCCCGCGCCGCCGCGTCCTCGGTGACCCCCGGCGCGTCGGGCTCGCAGGCCTCGTGGGCGCGGAGCCGGACCGACGGGGCCGAGTACGTCGTCTCGCGGTGCCGCCCGCGCAGCTGCTGCGACCCGACGACCTCCCAGTGGGCGGCCTCCTCGTCGTCGGCACGGGCGAGCGCGGCGTCGGACGCGGCGACGCACCCCGGCACGGTCTTCGCGAGGTCGGTCAGGCGGGCGGCCTCGTTCACCGGGTCGCCGATCACGGTGTACTCGTAGCGGCGGGCGTCGCCGATGTTGCCGGCGACGGCCGGGCCGGCCGACACCCCGATGCCCGCCGACACCTCGTCGAGGGCGTCGAGGCGGGCGGCGAGGTCGCGGGCGGCCGCGAGGGCGCTGCCGGCCGGGTCGTCGAGGGCGCCGGGCGTGCCGAACACGGCGAGCGCCGCGTCGCCCTCGAACTTGTTGATCCACCCGTGGTGGGCCTCGACGGCGTCGACCACCTCGGCGAAGAACGTGTTGAGCAGCTCGACGACCTCCTGCGGGGGACGGTCGAGCGCCATGCGGGTGGACCCGACGAGGTCGACGAAGAGGACGGCGACCTCGCGGACCTCGCCGCCCAGCTCGAGGTCGCCCTCCATGGCGACCCGCGCGACCTCCTCCCCGACCTGGCGGCCGAACAGGGCGCGGATGCGGTCGCGGTCGCGCAAGCCCGAGACCATCGTGTTGAACCCCGCCTGCAGCAGGCCGAGCTCGGTGGCGTCGGTGACCGGCACGGTGACGTCGAGGTCCCCGCCCTCCACCCGGCTCAGCGCCCGGCGGACGGCGACCACGGGCGAGGCGATGGAGACCGCCGTCAGCGCCGTGAGCAGGAACCCGACGGCCAGCGCGATGAGCGCGAGAACGAGGACGACGAGGCCCAGGCGCGTCACGGTGTAGTAGTCGGGCACCAGGAGGCTCGTCGCCGCGATCAGGGCGACCCCCACCACCGGCACCCCGGTCCCGAGCACCCAGCCGCCGACGGCCCGGGCGGCGACACCGGGCAGGCTCAGGCCGCCCGGCGGGTCCTCCGCGAGCACCCGGGCCACCTCGCGGCGCAGGGCGAGCTCGGTGAGGCGGTAGGCGACGGCCACGGTCGCGAGCCCGCCGAGGGCGACCACGCAGGTCACCACCACCGCGAGGCGCGGCGAGTAGGCCGCGTTCATGCCGGCGAACAGCAGGACCGCCACCAGCCACGGCACGGCCTGCACGATCGCGAGCCGGACGGGCGCGCCGAGCACGATCGCACGGACCGCGCGGCGGTGCCGCGTCCACTCCTCGGCACCGCGCCCGGAGGCGGGCAGCGGCGGGACGCGGACCCAGGCCAGGCCCCAGAGGAGCCCGACGACCACCGCCAGCACCACGTAGACGGCGAACACGGCGACGTTGCGGGCGAGTGCGCCCTCCTCGTCGGTGACCAGCGCCCGGGTGGGCAGCACCCACCCCGCGAGGGCGAGGACGATCGCCGCGCCGACCACGTTGGCCACGACGACGAACACGCCGACCTGCACCTTCGTGAACCCCTGGAGGGTCCGGTGCGGGCCGGCGTGCTCGGACTGTCTCACTCGTTCAGTCTATCGGTACCTCGGGTACCGCCTAGCCTCGAACGGTGGACGTCACCCGGCGGCCGGGCTCAGCCGTCCGAGGCGGACGCGGCCGGCATGCCCGGCGTGTTCGTCGGCATCGGCGGCCGCTGCGGGGTCTCCATCTTGTCCGGGCCGGTCGACTTCGCCGCGCCCGGGCGCGGGAGGCCGAGCTCCTGACGACGCTCACTCGCCTCGCGGAGCTTCTTCGCCGGGAGCGAGAGCCGCCAGATCGACCGCGTCGCCTGCCAGAACTGCCGCGGGAACGAGCCCGTCGTGTAGGGGAGCTCGTACTTGTCGCACAGCGCCCGCACCCGCTCCGCGATCTCCGGGTACCGGTTGGACGGGAGGTCGGGGTACAGGTGGTGCTCGATCTGGTAGCCGAGCGAGCCCGACATGATGTGCATGAGCCGGTTGCCGGTGAAGTTCGCCGAGCCCAGCAGCTGGCGCAGGTACCACTCGCCCTGCGTCTCGTTCTCGAGTTCCTCCTCGGTGAACACCTCGGCCCCGTCGGGGAAGTGCCCGCAGAAGATGATCGCGTACGACCAGATGTTCCGGATGATGTTCGCGGTGAAGTTCGCCGTCGCCGTGCTCACGGCGTTCGGGCCGGTCAGTGCCGGGAACAGCACGTAGTCCTTGCCGATCTGCCGGGCCTGCTTGCGCCCGATGTCGATCAGCTTGCGCTTGAACTCGTCCGGGTCCTCGACCTCCATCCTCCGCAGTCCCTCGATGTCGAGGTCGTGCAGCGAGACGCCGTACTCGAACGCCAGCATGAGCAGCGTGTTCACCACGGGCTGCGTCAGGTAGTACGGGTGCCACGGCTGGTCCGACCGGACACGGAGGATCTCGTACCCGACGTCCTTGTCCTTGCCGATGACGTTCGTGTACGTGTGGTGCAGGTAGTTGTGCGAGTGCTTCCACTGGTCGGCGGGGCAGACGTTGTCCCACTCCCACGTCGACGAGTGGATCTCCGGATCGTTCATCCAGTCCCACTCGCCGTGCATGACGTTGTGGCCGATCTCCATGTTCTCGAGGATCTTGGCCACGCCGAGCGTGAGCGCGCCGGCCCACCAGAGCTCGCGGCGGTTGCTGCCGAACATCATCACGCGGGCGGCCACGTTCAGGCGCCGCTGGATGGTGATCAGCCGACGGATGTAGGCGGCGTCGGCGTCGCCGCGCGACTCCTCGATGTCGGACCGGATCTGGTCGAACTCCCGACCCAGCGCCTCGACGTCCTCCTGGCTGAGGTGGGCGAACTCCTTCACGTCCCGGATGGCCACGGCGACTCCTATCGTTGGCTTGCGGCTGCGGTGGTTGTCGCTGTTGTCAGGCGTCGACGACGCAGTCGCCTGCGGCCGCCGTGACACATGTCTGAATCTTGACGGCGTCCCAGCTCTGTCCGCCGGAGCCGTCCGCGCGGTGCTCGGTGCCGTCGCGCAGGTCGCGCACCGTGCCGGAGCGCAGCGGGACGACGCAGGTGTGACAGATACCCATGCGGCACCCGTACGGAAGTTGCAGGCCGACTTCCTCACCGGCCTCGAGGATCGTCGTCGCGCCGTCGATCTCGATCTCCTTCTCCGACTGGGAGAAGGAGACGGTGCCGCCCTCGGCCTCCCCGCCCGCGAGGTTGGCCGAGAAGCGCTCGACGTGCAGCTGCTCGGAGACCCCGGCCTCCTCGTAGACCCGCTCGGCCTCGTCGAGCATCTCGTTGGGCCCGCAGACCCACGCCTCGCGCTCGGTCCAGTCGGGGCAGACCTCGTGCAGGGAGTCGAGGTCGAGGTGGCCGTCCTCGCGGGTGTGCCGGCGCAGGACGGAGATCGAGGAGTGCCGCTGCTCGAGATCGGAGAGCTCGTCGGAGAACAGGAAGTGCTCGGGGTCGGGCGCCGAGTGCACCACCTGGACGTCGGGCACGGTGCCCCGGCGGTCGAGGGTGCGCAGGAACGCCATGATCGGCGTGATGCCCGACCCGGCCGTCAGGAAGAGGATCTTCTTCGGCGGCGGGTCGGGGAGGACGAAGTCGCCCTGCGGCGGCGCCAGCCGGACGATCGTCCCCGGCGCGACGCCGCGGACGAGGTGCTGGGACAGGAACCCCTCCGGCTGCGCCTTCACGGTGACCGAGAGGTGCCCCGCGTCGCGCTTGGGCGGGGAGGTCAGCGAGTACGAGCGCCAGTGGAAGCGGCCGTCGACCTGCACGGCGATGCCGACGTACTGGCCCGCCTGGTGGTCGAACGACCAGCCCCAGCCGGGCTTGATGACGAGCGTCGCCGCGTCGTCGGTCTCCTGCACGACCTTGACCACCTTGCCGCGCAGCTCCCGCGCCGACCACAGCGGGTTGAGCAGCGTCAGGTAGTCGTCGGGGAGCAGGGGGGTGGTGAAGCGGGCGGCGGCCGAGCGCAAGCGCTGGACCGACCTGGGAAGACCCGCCGACGCCTCGTTCACAGCAGCCTCCGTCTCGACACTGACACGTCACCACCCGTCCCGTGTGACCGGGATCGCTGGGCCGGGGGTGACCCGGGTGACGTGGATCAAAACACGTTGGGGTGTCATATGACATCCCGGGGTGTCACGTGTGGGGTACGTCCTGCCCACCGTCGGTGTCCTCGGCAGCCTCGGTCTCGTCCGGCTCCGGACCGAGCACCTGGGACGCCTCGCGTACCAGCTCGCCCACCGCCCGCGGCATCGTCTCGCGGAAGGCGGACATCACCGTGCGCGCCGCGATCGGCTGCAGGCTCGCGACCGCGTG
Organism: Actinomycetospora atypica; assembly: GCF_042653685.1. Classification (NCBI taxonomy): domain Bacteria; kingdom Bacillati; phylum Actinomycetota; class Actinomycetes; order Pseudonocardiales; family Pseudonocardiaceae; genus Actinomycetospora; species Actinomycetospora atypica. The sequence goes on from NZ_JBHSIV010000034.1 coordinate 20,703, forward strand.
GCGGACCTCGTCGAGCCGCTCGACGGGCAGCCCGGCGGCGACGAACTCCTGCCACAGCGTCCCGCGGAACAGGTCGACGAAGCCGTCGGCCACCTCGTCGAGCCGGTCCATCACCGCGCGGCGGGTCCGCAGCAGCGCGTCGATCGGCAGGCCGAGCCGCGCGGCCTCGGCGCCCGCCCGCACCATCTCCGGGCTGTGCACGCGGATGCGGCCGTCCTCGATCTCCTCGGCCATCCCCGCCTCGACGAGCGCGTCGAACGACGCCACCTCGCCGCCGAGCCACGAGGTGAACTCGCCGTGGTCCATCTCCACCGGCTCCTCGGCCCGCCACGGGGCGAGCATCTCGAGGTACTGCGCGAGCGCGCGCTCCGCCGACTGGTTCGGGGCGGCCTCCACGAGGCGCTCGATGGCCGCCAGCGAGAAGCCCTCGGCCTGCAGGTGCGTGATCAGCTCCAGGCGGGCCAGGTGCTCGGCGCCGTAGAACCCGGTCCGCCCCTGCATGCGGGGGCTCGGGAGGAGACCGCGGGCGGCGTGCGCGCGGACGTTGCGCACCGTCATCCCGGCATGGGCCGCCAGACGGTCGATAGTCCAGTCGGCCGGAGAGCCCACCACGTGACACCACGCTACGGCTCGCCCCTGCCGGTACCGGTTCGTGTTCACACCGGGTACCGCGTAGCCGGTCGGCGGTGCCGGGTCGTCGTGCCCCTGTGTTCAATTGCGGGCCATGCACGTGTGCGCGATCGCCCCGCCCTCCCTGCTACTGCGGCTCGCCGAGGCCGGGTCGGAGTCCGCCCGGGAGACCCTCCGTGTCTCGGAGCGCCTGCGGGGTCGCCGGCTCGCGGTGGCCCGGGCCCTGCGCGAGCAGGGCGTCGGCGTGCCGCCCGACCGGCCCGGGGTCACCGCGAACTCCGTCTACGACGTCGGGGGCGGCGAGGAGTCGGCCCTGCCCGGGACCCTGGTGCGCGCCGACGGCGACCCGCCCTCGGCCGACACCGCGGTGAACGAGGCCCACGACAACGCCGCGGCCACCCTCGCCTTCTACCGCGACGAGTTCGCCCGCGAGTCGATCGACGGCCGCGGACTCGACCTCGTGTCGTCGGTGCACTTCGGGCAGCGCTACGACAACGCCTTCTGGACCGGCGAGCAGATGGTCTACGGCGACGGCGGGGGCGGCACCTTCGTCGCGGGCGCCCTCACCCGCTCGCTCGACGTCATCGCCCACGAGCTCACCCACGGCGTCACGCAGTACACCGCGAACCTCGTCTACGAGTCGCAGAGCGGGGCGCTCAACGAGTCGTTCTCCGACGTGTTCGGCATCCTCGTCAAGCAGCGCGCCGGCGGGATCGACGCCGCGTCCTCCGACTGGCTGATCGGCGAGGGCGCGCTCGACCCCGCCCTCGGGAAGGCCCTGCGCAGCATGCTGGCGCCCGGCACCGCCTTCTCCGGCGACGACCAGCCGGCCGACATGGACGCCTACGTCGAGCTCCCCGCCGACGACGACCCACGGAACGACAACGGCGGCGTCCACGTCAACTCCGGCATCCCCAACCGCGCCTTCGCCGAGGCGGCCCGCGCGCTCGGCGGCAACGCGTGGGAGACCGTCGGCCCGGTCTGGTACGCGGTACTGACCGACCGGCTGCGGGCGACCGCGCAGTTCGCCGACGCCGCGGCCGCCACCATCGCGGTGGCGGGCGAGCGCTACGGCGAGGGCTCCCGCGAGCACGACGCGGTCCGCGGCGGGTGGGACGCCGTGAAGGTCGTCCCCACCCCGGACCCCCGATGAGGGTCACGGTGGTGCGCTCCGGTGGGATCGCCGGGATGGTCACCACGACGACGGTCGACGCCGCCGACCTCGACGGTCCCGGCGCCGACGCGCTGCGCTCGGCCGTCTCCGGCTGCTCGTTCCGCGAGCGCTCCGGCCCCGTCGCACCCGCGGTGCGCGACGGCTTCGCCTACGAGGTCAGCCTCGCCGACGACGACGGGTCCACCCGGCAGGTGCGCTTCGTCCAGGGCACCGCGCCCGAGGGCATGGACGCCCTGCTGCGCTGGGTCGACGAGTGCCCGGCGGGCCACCGGGAGACCGACCGATGACCGACGGACGCCAGCCCCTGTTCTCCACCCCGCGGGGGAGCGCCCGCGGAGGCGTTCCCGACGACGAGCTCCGCACGGCCTGGTCGGGCTGGCTCGGCTCGCTGCGGGCCCACGGGCTCGACCCCTCACCGGTGCTGCGCCCCGGGGCGGCCCCGACCATGCTCGCCGCCGCCGAGCAGGAGATCGGGACCGCGCTGCCCGAGGACGTGCGCGCCCTCTACGCCCTGTGCGACGGGCAGGAGGACCCCGACGAGGTCGGCGGCCCGGTCCTCTTCCCGGCCCACGCGTTCTGCTCCCTCGCCCGGGGGCTGGACGCCTGGCGCGCGGGCGCCCCCGGGGCGGGCTGGCCGCTGGCCGGGGACGACCGGGGCCACCTGCTGCGGATCGAGCTCGGGAGCCCGGGCGGGCGGGTGCTCGCCGACGGCGACGAGCGGCCGCGGGAGCTCGCGCCCGACCTCGTCACCTACCTCGGGCTGCTCGCCCACGCCCGCCTCGAGCTGCCCGACGCCCGCGCCTCCGGCGACGCGGCCTGGGACGCGCCGACGCTGCGCTGACCGACGTCAGGGCGCCCGGAGCATCGGGACGTGCGGGATGCCGTCCTCGTCGTACTCCGGGCCCGACACCGCGAACCCGAACCGCTCGTAGAACCCGCGCGAGCGGACCTGGGCGCCGAGCACCACGGGGCCGGGCAGGGTCGCGAGCGCCGCGGCGAACAGGGCCGCCCCGGCGCCGGTGCCGCGGACCGCCGGCGCCGACACCACCCGGCCGATCCGGGTGGTGCCGTCGCCCTCGTCGAGCACCCGCAGGCACGCCGTCACCCGCCCGTCCGCGGTCGACCACCAGTGCTCGGCGTCGGGGTCGCGCCCGTCGAGCTCGGGATAGGCGCACTGCTGCTCGACGACGAAGACCTCGACCCGCAGCCGGAGCACCTCGTAGAGGTCGCGGGGCGCCATCGCGTCGAGGCGCGCACGGTGGATCACCCCACGAAGGGTGGCACCACGGACGACCGCCGGTGTATGAACCCCGTGTGGGCATCGTCGATCTCGAGCGGTTCTGGCCGAGCCGCCGCCTCGACGCCTTCGACGAGTTCTGTCGCCCGGACGCCTGACCTCCCCGTCCGTCCCGCGCAGCACCCCTCGTCCCGGAAGGCCCTCCTCGTCATGCCCACGATCACCGCGCCCGCTCCCGCCCCCGTGACCACCACCGGGGTCGGTCCGGTCGTCCTCCTCGACCCCGTCGGCCACGGCCTGGTCGACCCCGCCGGCGGCAGCCGCGACCTCGACGCGATGCTCGACGAGGCCCGCGAGGCCGAGCGGTCGGGAGCGTCGGCCGTCGTCGTGCCGGCCGTGGGTGCCGGGGCCCCCGCCGCCCGGGAGTGGCCCGTCACCGCCCAGGCCCTCGCGGTCCTGCTCGCCACCACCCGCGTGCAGGTGGTCGTGCCGATCCGGGCCCGCGCCTGGGACCTCGACGCCGTCGCCCGGTTCGCGGCCAGCGCCACGGGCCTCGCCGGCGACCGCCTCGTCGTGCGGGTCCTCGGCGCGGGGGCGGCACCGTTCGCCACCCGCCTCGGTGCCCGCTGGGCGGGCCGGGTCGTGGTCGGCGAGTCCGACCTCGCCGCCGCCTGACCCTCGCCCGATCCCCGGCGCGGTCGCACGCCGTCGCGTGCGACCGCGACCACAGCCCCGACACTTGAAGTTTGAAGTGATGGTGCTACGCTCTGCCTTGTCAGTTGATGCTTCAAGCGTCCGGAGGACGTCATGACCGAGACCGCCGCCCCGCAGCTCACCCTCACCGGCGACTACCAGATCGACCCGGCGCACAGCCGCATCGGCTTCACCGCGCGCCACGCCATGGTCACGAAGGTCCGGGGCTCGTTCGGCGAGTTCCGCGGCTCCGCCGTGATCGACGAGGCGAACCCCGCCGCCTCGAGCACCGAGATCATCATCGCCGCCGGCAGCTTCGACTCCAGCCAGGAGCAGCGCGACGGCCACGTCAAGAGCGGCGACTTCCTGAACGTCGAGGTCTACCCGGAGATCACCTTCCGCTCCACCGCGGTCGAGCGCGACGGCGACGTCTGGCGCATCACGGGCGACCTGACGATCCGCGACATCACGAACTCGATCACCGTCGACTTCGAGCAGAACGGCGTCGCGAAGGACCCGTTCGGCAACGTCCGCGCCGGCTTCGAGGGCTCCACCACGATCAACCGCAAGGACTACGGCATCACCTTCAACGCCGCCCTCGAGACCGGTGGTGTGCTCGTGAGCGACAAGGTGGGCCTCGAGTTCGACATCTCCGCGATCAAGCAGGCCTGACAGGATCGGCCGCATGAGCAGCGCGGCGCAGCCCGACGCAGGACCCACCGGCACCACGGCGCTCGTCCTCGGCGGTGGCGGGGTCACCGGCATCGCCTGGGAGATCGGGGTCCTGCACGGGCTGCGCGCGGGCGGCGGCACGCTCGCCCGCGCGCTCGACGCGCCCGCGCTCGTCGTCGGGACCTCCGCGGGCTCCGTGGTCGGGACGATCGTGGCCGCGGCCGCCGACGCCGGCCCCGGCTGGGACCTCGCGCCGGCGCTGGCCGCCCAGCACGCCCCGCCGACGTCGGAGATCCCCCGCGACATCGACCTCACCGCGCTGTTCGAGCGGATGTCCTCCGTCGCCGCCACCGACCCGCTGGAGGCCCGCCGCCAGGTCGGCGAGTTCGCCCTCGCGGTCGACCGCGACGTCGCCGACGACCGCAGGGCCGCGATCGCGGCGCGGCTGCCGGTCCGCGACTGGCCCGCCACGACGCTGCGCGTCACCGCCGTCGACGCCCGCACCGGGGCGCTGACGGTGTTCGACGCGCACAGCGGGGTCGGGCTCGACGAGGCCGTCGCCGCGAGCTGCGCGGTGCCGGGCGTCTGGCCGACGGTGCCGATCGGGGACGCCGAGTACATGGACGGCGGGATGGCGTCGCTCTGCCACGCGACCCTCGCCGCGGGCCACGACCGCGTCGTCGTCCTCGTGCCCTTCCCCGCCGAGGGCAGCGTCGGCACCCGCTCGCTCGACGACGAGCTCGCCGAGCTCCGCGGGACCGGGGCAGAGATCGTCGTGATCGGACCCGACGCGGAGTACCTGGCCGGTCCCGGGCGCGCCGCCCTCGACCCCGCCGGGCGGTCCGCCTCGGCGGACCTGGGCGGACGGCTGGGCCGATCGGTCGCCGTCGATCATCGATGACCCGTTGGGGTGGCCCTCCCGGGGCCGCACCGCCACACTGTCCCCCGCACTAGTCGGTCACCGGGGAGGAGCAGGGGCGTGGAGTTCGACGTCTTCGTCGAGGTGCCTCGGGGCAGCCGCAACAAGTACGAGCTCGACCACGAGTCGGGGAAGATCCGGCTCGACCGGACCCTGTTCACGGCCACGCAGTACCCGGCCGACTACGGCTTCATCGAGAACACCCTCGGCCAGGACAGCGACCCGCTCGACGCCCTCGTGCTCGTGCAGGAGCCCACGTTCCCGGGGTGCCTGGTCCGTAGCCGCGCCATCGGCATGTTCCGCATGACCGACGAGGCCGGCGGCGACGACAAGGTCCTGTGCGTCCCGGTGGACGACCCGCGCCTCGAGCACCTGCGCGACATCCACCACCTCGACCAGTACCACCGCATGGAGATCCAGCACTTCTTCGAGGTCTACAAGGCGCTCGAGCCCGACAAGAAGGTCGAGGGCCACGAGTGGGTCGGCCGGGCCGCGGCCGAGAAGGAGGTCCAGGCCTCCGTCGAGCGCGCGAACGAGGCGGGCTTCACGACATGACCCGGGCGGTGCCGCAGCCCGAGGACTACGACGACGACGGCGGCGCGTTCCTCGGTGTCTCCTACCGCGACGACGGCGACGTGCCGAAGCTGGTCATCGTCGGGATCGCCTGGACCGCCGGCGGCGTCGTCGCCCTGATCGCCGCGGTCCTGGCGCAGAACCTGGCGCTCGCGGTGTTCGGCGGGCTCAGCACCATCGCCGGTGGAGCGCTGTGGATCGCCCTGCGGGCGCGCGACCAGCTCCAGGACGGCGAGTACGTCCCCTACGCCGACCCGTCGGCCGGGTTCGTCGACGGCGACTACGACGACGAGGACGCCTTCGAGGAGGAGCACCCCACCCGGGTGATGTCCGCCGGGGACGGCGGGGACGAGCGCGGCGACCCCGACGACATCGAGGACGCCGAGTACACGGAGTACACCGACTACATCGAGCGGACGCCGTCGGAGCAGGACGACGGGACGGGCTACGACGACGACCGGGTGGCCCAGGAGCGCTGGGAGCAGAGCCAGCGGGACCGGGAGGCCGCCGCCGCGGCCGCGGAGCGCTCCGATCCCGACGAGCCCGCCGACGAACCCACCGACCGACCCACCGACGAGCCGGCCGACCGCCCCACCGACGAGCCCGCCGACGACGCGCCGACCGGGGCCATGACCCCCGGGGACCCCGACGACACGGCGTCCGGGGACTCCGACGACGACCGCCGCGGGAGCCGCGCGTGACCGCCCTCGCCGAGGACGACCCCGTCGTCACCACGCCCTCCGGCGAGGTCCGGGGGCGCGTGCACCGCGACGGCGGCGTCGTCGAGTTCCTCGGGATGCGCTACGCGCGGGCCGCCCGCTTCGCGGCGCCGACGCCGGAGCCCGCGTGGACCGGCGTGCGCGACGCCCGCAGCCCGGCCCCGCAGTGCCCCCAGCTGGCGTCGCGGATGGACGAGATCGCCGGGCCCTCCAACGCCGCCGACCTCGGCCAGGACGAGGACTGCCTGCACGTGACGGTGCGGGCGCCGCGCGACGTCGGTCCCGACGAGCGCCTCCCGGTGATGGTCTGGATCCACGGCGGCGCGTACGTGATCGGCGGGGTCGACCTCGCCTGGTACGACACCGCCCGGCTGGTGACCGAGGGCCGGGTCGTGACGGTGAGCGTCGGGTACCGGCTGGGGATCCTCGGCTGGCTGCGCGCCCCCGGGGTCTCCGAGGGCAACCTCGGGCTGGCCGACCTCGCGGCCGCCCTGCGCTGGACCCGCGACCACGTGGCCGCGTTCGGCGGCGACCCCGCCGCGGTGACGCTGGTCGGGGAGTCGGCGGGCGCGCACGCGATCGCCTGCCTGATGAGCTCCCCGCCGCTGCGCGGGCTCTTCCACCGCGTGATCCTGCAGAGCGGGCAGCTCGGGCTCGGGCTGGGCACCGAGCGGTCGGCCGCCCGGGTCGCCGGGTTCGTGCGCGAGGCCCTCGACGAGATCGCCGGGCCGGGGGCCGACCCGCGCACCGTCGGGATCGACGACCTGCTCGAGGCGCAGAAGCGGGCGATCGTCCGCCACGCCGGCCCGGGCGGGATCAACTCCGCGCCGGCGTTCACCCCGGTCGCCGGGGTGACGCCGCTGGTCGGGGTGTCGGCGGCCGATCCCTGGGTCGCCGCCGCCCACGCCGGTCACCCGATGATCATCGGGACCACGGCCGACGAGGCGCTCACCTTCGTCCGGATCGCCCCGGGCCTGCGCCGGCTCGAGCAGCGGTTCCCCACCGCGGTCCGCCTCGGCGCCGGCCTCGCGACCCACCGCATCTTCGCCGCCCCGGCCCAGCGGCTCGCCACCCGCGCCGCGGCCGCCGGGGCCACCGTGAGCACCTACCGCTTCACCTGGTCGGCCCCCGAGTCCGGGCTGGGCGCCTGCCACGCCATCGAGCTGCCGTTCCTCTTCGGCGGCCGCGAGGCCTGGCAGGACGCCCCGATGCTGGCCGGGGCGTCCTGGGACCGCGACGTCGAGCCGTTGGGCCGCGACCTCCGCCGCTGGTGGCTCGACTTCGTGCGGGGCACGCGTCAGGTCAGCTCGAGGGCCAGCGCCTCCCGGTAGCGGGCGACGTTGGCGAGCTTGATGTCCTCGTAGCCGCGCGCCATGTCGGGCAGCGCCGCGATCCGGGCGGCCCGCTCCACCTCGCCCGCCGCCGCCAGCTCCACGAGCTGCGGGACCAGCGCCCGGTACTCCGCGACGAGCTCCCGCTCCACCCGGCGCACCTCGGCGCGCCCGAACGGGTCGAGCGGGGTGCCGCGCAGCCGGCGCATCGAGCGCAGCGCCGTGTAGCCGGGCCGGAACCACGGGCCGAGGGTGAGCTTGCGGCGCAGCCCCATCGCCCGGAGCACCGGCGGGTGCAGCTTCCACGAGACCGTGGCGTCGGCGCCGAACTCCGCGCGGACCCCCGCGTCGAACGCCGGGTCGAGCGAGAGCCGGGCGACCTCGTACTCGTCCTTGTAGGCCATGAGCTTGTGCAGGCCCACCGCGACGGCCTCGGCGAGCTCCGCCGGCCCGTCCGCCAGGTCGGCGACCACCGCGGCGTAGGACCGGGCGTACGCCGCGTCCTGGTAGGCGACGAGCTCCGGCACGCGGATCCCGACGAGCCGCTCGAGCTCGCTGCCCGCCGGCGCCCCGACCGCGGCGACGATCTCGGCGGCGGCCGCCGCGCCCGCGGCGTCGAGGCCGGGGACCCCACCCTCGGCGGGACGGGTGACGCCGTCGACGAGCGCGGCGAACCCGGCGGGGTCGGCCACCGACTGCCGGCCCCGGCGGAACGCCTGGACGTTGCGCTCCACCGCGGCGCCGTTCAGCTCGAACGCCGCCTCGACCGCGGCCGCGGGCAGCGGCAGGGCGCCGAGCTGGTGGGCCGCGCCGAGCAGCAGCGACAGCGCGAACTGGTCGTCGCCGAAGAGCGCCTCGGCCAGGGCCCGGGCGTCGAGCACGGCGCCCACGTCGGCCCGCACCGCGGCCCGGATCCGGTCCAGCACGGCATCGACCGGTGGGTAGGTCACGGAGGGGTCGACCACCTGGTCCCCGGTGGGGATCTTCGCCGAGGAGATGACGCCGACGGTGCGCGACGACGAGGCCGCCTTCAGGTTGGCCGGCTCGGCGGCCACGAGCAGGTCGGCGCCGAGGTAGAGGTCGCACTCCCCCTCCGCGGCCCGCCCGGCGAGCTCGGCGGTCCCGATCTTGACGTCGGAGACCACCGCGCCGCCCTTCTGCGCGAGCCCGGTCTGGTCGAGCCCCCGGGTGGGCCGGCCGGCGATGCGGGCCGCCGCGGAGAGCACCTGCGCGATCGTCGTGACCCCGGTGCCGCCGATGCCCGCGAGGCGGACCACGGCGTCGTCGGGAACGGTCCGGACCGGCTCGGGCAGGACGTCGGCGGCCAGCGGCTCCACCGTCACGGTCTGCGGCGTGGCACCCGGCTCGACGACGGTGAACGCCGGGCAGTCGCCGTCGAGGCAGGAGTAGTCCTTGTTGCAGGACGCCTGGTGGATGCGGGTCTTGCGGCCGAACTCGGTGTCGACGGGCGTGACCGACAGGCAGTTCGAGGTCTGCCCGCAGTCGCCGCAGCCCTCGCAGACCCGCTCGTTGATGACGACGCGGGTGGTCGGGTCGGCGAGCTTCCCGCGCTTGCGCTTGCGCCGCTTCTGCGCCGCGCACTCCTGGTCGTGGATGAGCACCGTGACCCCGGGCGTGGCCGCGAGCAGCTCCTGCGCCTCGTCGATCCGCGAGCGGTCCCAGACCTTCACCCCGCGGGCGAGGCGGACGCCGCGGTACCGGGAGAGGTCCTCGGTCGTGACGATCACGCGGGTCACGCCCTCGTCGAGCAGGACCTTCACCAGCTGCGTCATCGACAGCTCGCCGACCGCGTGCTGGCCGCCGGTCATGGCGGCCGCGCCGTTGCGCAGGAGCCGGAAGGTGACGTGGGCCTTCGCCGCGACCGCGGCGCGGACCATGAGGCTGCCGGAGTGGTGGAAGGTGCCGTCACCCATGTTCTGCACCCAGTGCGAGGCCTTCGCCGGGTCGGCGAACGGCTCGGTGCCGAGCCAGTGCGCGCCCTCGCCGCCCATCTGCGTGATGCCGGTGACGTCGCCGACCTGGGCCTCCGGCATCAGCATGACCATCGTGTGGCAGCCGATGCCCGCGCCGACCAGCGAGCCCTCGGGCGCGGAGGTCGTCGAGGAGTTGTGCGGGCAGCCCGAGCAGTAGTACGGGTGGCGGGAGGCGCCGGCGATCGGCAGGTCGATCCGGGTGCGCCGGGTGCGGCGCCGCTCCTCCCACGCCTGCACGCTCGGCACGTCGCCGTGCGCGAGCAGCCGGCGGGCGAGGCCCGCCGCGACCGCGTCGGGGTCGAGGTCGCCGTGCTCGGCGAAGAGCGTCCGCTGCCCGGGATCCCGCTTCCCGACGACCGCCGGTGCCCCGGCCCGGCCGTAGAGGCGGTCCTTGATCTGGGTCTCGAGGAACGCCCGCTTCTCCTCGACCACGACGATCTCGTCGAGCCCCTCGGCGAAGCGGTCGACGATGCCGCCCTCGAGCGGCCAGGGCATCCCGACGCGCAGCAGCCGGACCCCGCGGCGGACGAGTTCCTCGTCGTCGAGCCCCAGCGTGGCGAGGGCCTGGCGGAGGTCGAGCCAGCTCTTGCCGGCGGCGACGATCCCGATGCGGGCCGGCCCGCGCCCGACGATGCGGTCGAGGCCGTTCGCGGCGGCGTAGCGGCGGGCGAGGACGAGACGGCGGGCGTGCAGGTCGCGCTCGAGCGGGGCGAGGCGGGGCCCGAGGAGCTTGGCGTGCGGCTCGTGGGCGAAGGCGACGCCGTCGAAGGTGGTGTCGGGGGCGACCGGGGTGACCCGGTCGGGGTGCACGACCGCGGTGCCGGAGCCGTCCGCCACGGCGGTGACCATCTTGAGCCCCACCCAGCAGCCGCTGGTCCGCGACAGGTGCACGGCGTGGCGGCCGAGGTCGAGCACGTCCTGGACGTCGACCGGGTAGAGCACGGGCACGGCCATGTCGGCCAGCGCCGCCTCAGAGGCGCACGGCACCGACGAGGACTTCGCGGCCGGGTCGTCCCCGACGATCGCGAGCGCGCCGCCGTGGCGGGACGTGCCGGAGAGGTTGGCGTGGCGCAGCGCGTCGGTGGAGCGGTCGAGTCCCGGGGCCTTGCCGTACCAGTAGCCGGTGATCCCGTCGGCGACGTCGGCCCGCAGCGCGCCGGTCGACGGGGCGAGCTGGGCGCCCTGGACCGCGGTCAGCGCGATCTCCTCGTTGAGCCCGGGGGCGAACACCACGCCGTGGGCGTCGAGCAGGTCGCGGTGGCGGGCGAGCTCGAGGTCGTAGCCCGCGAGCGGCGAGCCCTCGTAGCCCGAGACGTAGCCCCCGGTCCGCAGCCCGGCGGCCTCGTCGGCGCGCCGCTGGTCCATCGGGAGGCGCACGAGGGCCTGCACGCCGGTCAGCTGGATCTCGCCGTCGGTCCGCGTGTAGCGGTCGCGCAGCGTCAGGCCCTGCGGGGCGGGGGCCGCCACGGGCTCCGGGCGCGAGGCCGGCCGGGCAGGAAGGTCGAGGGTCATGGTGGCGACCTCCGGTGGGTCCCGGGGCCGGCCCGCCCCGTGATCACCGTGGCGGGCCGACCCGAGCGTCTGGTGCTCGGATGGTCGGTGACGTTAGGGAGTTACCCACCAGTGGTCCATTGTTTCACTAGGCAACTGAGCCGTTGGTACAGTCCTGTGAGCCCGACCACGTCCGGATCGGGCCGATGGACCACCGGGAGGCGTCCGTGACGCTCGACGACCTCGACCGCGCGCTGCTGCTCGCGCTCCTCGAGCGGCCGCGGGCGGGCCTGCGCGAGCACGCCCGGGCCCTCGGCGTGGCCCGCGGCACCGCCCAGGCCCGGTTCGTGCGGCTGCAGGAGACGGGCGTGATCACCGGGTTCGCCCCGCGGGTGGCGCCGGCGGCGCTCGGCTACGGGGTGCTCGCCTTCGTCACGCTCCACATCGCGCAGGGCCGGCTCGACGCCGTCGCCGAGCACCTCGCCGGGATCCCGGAGGTGGTCGAGGCCCACAGCATCACCGGGGACGGCGACCTGTGGTGCCGCGTGGTGGCGCACTCCAACGCCCACCTCGAGGAGGTGATCCAGGGCCTGCTCGCGGCCCCGGGGGTGGAGCGGACCCAGTCGGAGATCTCGCTGACCGAGCGGGTCCCCTCGCGCGTGCTGCCCCTGGTCCGGGCCCTGCCGCGCGCCGGTCGGCGACGCGACTGACGCGGCGGGCGCCACGGACGGGTCGTCGGCGTCACCCCCGACGGCGCGGGGTATCACCGCATCAGGTGTGCCCACTGCCCCGGAGGACCCGATGACCGCACCCGAGCTCCGTCCCGCCGCGCTCGACGACGCCGCCCTCGCCGACGTCCGCCGCCTCGAGGAGACCCTGGGCACGCCCGTGGTCGCCTACGAGCCGGAGAGCCCGTACGCCCCGCTGTCCGCCGAGCAGCTCGCCGAGGTGCAGCGCGTCGAGACCGCCCTCGGCGTCCGACTGCTCGCCTACCGCGCCTGAGCCGCCCCCGTCACCGCCATCCCGCCCTGGCCCGCCGGCACCGGCCCCACCGGTGCCGGGAGGCTCAGGCCGGGACGTCGACCGGGCGCGCCCGCCGCTCGGCCGGGACCGGCCGCAGCAGCACGGTGACGGGCGCGAGGCCGACCGCCGGCCCGGGGACGGACGCGGGGACGACGACCGTGTCGGGCTCCGGCGCCCGCCCGCACTCCAGGACGTCGACGAGGTCCGCGACGTCCACGCCCCGGTCGCGGAGCAGGTCGGCGACCCGCCCCGTCCGCAGGAGGGCGAGCACGACGTCCACCGCCTCGAGGGGCCGGCGGGCGCGGCCGGCCTCCTGGGTCACGCGCCGCAGCACCGTCCGCGCGACCGAGCTCAGGGCCACCGAGTCCGGAGCCGAGCCCAGGGGCGGGGTCCCGTCCGCGTCGGTCGTGCCGGCGCCCGCGGCGAGCACCAGGACCGCCGGCCCGGCGCCACGCATCCCGAAGGCGCGGCCGACGTCGCCGCCGTCGCGGACCGCGGCCAGCAGGAGGTGCAGGGTGTCGACGCAGCCCTGCCCGAGGGCCACGGCCTCGCGCCGGGCCCCCTCGACGAGCCGCGCGAGCTCGTCCTGCGCGTCGGTGTCGTCGTCCGCGACGGGGGCCAGGCAGCCCCGGCCGAACGCCGCGGCGTCGACCTCGGGCCCGGCCGGCCGGGGTCGCGGCGACGGCCGGCGCTGGGCGGGCCCGGGGGCCGGGCGGTCCCCGGCCGGGGTGCCCAGCCGCGCCACCAGGTCGTCGAAGATCGGTGTGACGGTCATGCGGACGGTGTCTCCCCCTCGGTGCCCGGCGGCTCGGACGGCAGAGGTATAGCCGCGCTCCGCACCCGAATCCGGGACCCCGCCGACCCCTCGGCGCGCGAGGGTGATCCATCGATCGAGTGAACCGACGCCGCGACGTGACCGCCACGCCCGACGGAGGCGACAGCACCGGCGCGTCGCCCACCCGGACGGCCCAGTGCGGTCGCCCTCCGCCACCCGCATCACCCCCCGGCGCCCCGTGGCGGGCCCCGGGATCACCATCGGGGGAATTCCCGGCCCCTCGCGTGGGGAGCAGCTCTCCCGGCCGTCGGGCGTTCTCCTCTGTGACGCTCCGGTGAGCCCCCGGAGCCGCGACGCGAGGAGGTCTGCGCCATGGGAACGGCCGGACGGGACACCTCGGACGTCACCGGCGACCCCACTCGCGGCGACCACGCCCACGGCGGCGCTGCCCGCAGCGACCTCGCGCGCTCGGTCGTCGGCGCGCTCGCGGAGGCGGCCCCGCCGGCCCGCGACCGCGACGCCGCGGCGGAGGCGGCCGCGATCGTCCGGTGGGCCCGCGTCCGCGACCGCGCCCACCTGCTGGCCGCCGAGCTCGACTCGCCCGACGCCGCGTCCCGGCTCGTCTCCCTCCTCACGCGGATCGGTACCGACGACGGCGCGGTGCGGGGCGACTCGACCCGGGGCCGCTGGCGGGTCGAGATCCCCCGGGGCACCGGGGCCGACTCCCTCCCCGTCCGGCTCGGGCTCACCGACAGCCGGGGCCGGGCGCTGCCCGCCCCGCCCTCCTGGCTGACCGGCGGGTCGCTGCCCGGGGCCGTGGCCACCTGGCGGGGCGCCCTGCTCGCCCGGGGGACGATCACCGGCGAGACCGTGACGCTGCCCTGCCCCACCCCCGGCGCGGCGCTCACCCTCGCCGAGACCGGCCTGCGCCTCGGGGTCCGGGCGCGGCGCGACCCCGCGGGCACCGCGGTGACGGTGCACGGCCGCGCGGAGGTCGCCCTCCTCCTGACCACGTGCGGCGGCCGGGCCGCCGCCGTCGTCGCCGGGCTCGACGACGGGGACCCCGTCGGCCGGACGGGCACGGCGAACGACGCCCGGGCCACCGTCGCGGCGTCCCGCGCCAACGCCGCGGTCGAGGAGGCCTTCGGGACCCTCGCGCGGGCCGGGGTCGAGGTCCCGGAGGGGCTGGCCGAGGCCGGCCGGCTCCGCCTGGCCCACCCCGATCTCGGCCTCGGCGAGCTCGCCGCCCGCGCCGACCCGCCGCTGTCGAAGGACGCCCTCGCCGGCCGGCTGCGCCGGCTCGTCACGCTCGCGGGCCGTCACCGCTAGTCGCGCCGAGCCGGACGGGTCGCGCGACGATGACCCGATGGTGCAGACGGTGCGCGGCGCGGTGGACCCCTCGGAGCTCGGGACGACGCTCATGCACGAGCACGTCTTCGTCCTGACCCCCGACCTCCTGACCAACTACGGCCGCGACTACTGGGACGAGGAGGTGCGGGTCGCCGACGCGGTGGACAAGCTGCGCCGGCTCCGCGAGCTGGGCGTCGACACGATCGTCGACCCCACCGTGGTCGGGCTCGGCCGCGACATCGTCCGCGTGATGCGGGTGAACGCCGAGGTCGACCTCACCATCGTCGTCGCCACCGGCCTCTACACCTTCGACGAGCTCCCCCGGCAGCTCCAGTCGCGCGGGCCGGGATCGCTGCTCGGCGGGGAGGAGCCGATGGTGGAGATGTTCATCCGTGACATCACCGAGGGCGTCGGCGAGACCGGGGTGCGGGCGGCGTTCCTCAAGGGCGTCGTCGAGGAGAAAGGGTTCACGCCCGACCAGGAGCGCGTGCACCGGGCCATCGCCGCGGCCCACCGCGAGACCGGCGCCCCGATCACCGTGCACACGAACTCCGAGCACGAGACCGGCCGGCTCGCCCTGGACCTGTACGAGGCCGAGGGCGTCGACCTGACCAAGGTCGTCGTCGGGCACGCCGGGGACTCCAACGACCTCGACTACCTGCGCGCCCTCGCCGACCGCGGCGCCCTGCTCGGCTGCGACCGCTTCGGGCTCGACCGGTTCAACCCGACCGACCGGCGGGTCGCGACCGTCGCCGCGCTGTGCGCCGAGGGCTACGCCGCGAGCATCGTGCTCTCGCACGACGCGTCCTGCTACATCGACTTCTACGCCGGCGAGGAGGCGCAGCGGCGCCTGAGGGCCGGGGCGCCGAACTGGCACTACGAGCACATCCACCGCGACGTCCTGCCCGCCCTGCGCGCGGCCGGGGTCACCGACGAGCAGATCACGACGATGCTCGTCGAGAACCCCCGCCGCTACTTCACCCCGGCTGGGTAGCGCCCGGCAACCCAGCGGCTCTAGGGTCCCGGGCCATGGAGTGGACCGGAGCCCGCTACGCCGACCAGCCCGAGGTGGAGGTCGAGGCCTTCGTCGCGGCCCCGCCGGAGCGCGTGTGGCCGCTGCTCGACCCCGCCCGCATGCCGCCGACGAGCACCGAGCTGCAGTCGGTGGAGTGGATCGACGGGGCGACCGGGCCCGCGGAGGGCTCACGCTTCCGCGGGCGCAACGCCCACCCCTCGCTCGGCGAGTGGTCGGTCACCGGCACCGTCGTCACCTGCGAACCCTCCTCGACCCTCGTCTGGGAGATGGATTCGGCCGACGTGGGCGAGGGGATGCCGTCGTCGCGCTGGACGCTGCGCTGCGTCCCCGAGGGCGACGGCACGCGCGTGCACCAGCAGGTGCGGCTCGGGCCGGGACGCTCCGGTCTCAGCCGGGCGATCGAGTCGATGCCCGACAAGGAGCAGAAGATCGTCTTCGTGCGGCTCCGGGAGTTCGAGGGCGCGATGACCCGGACCCTCGAGGCGATCCGCGCGGACGCGGAGGCGTGAGGACCGCGACGACGGTCGAGGCCTCGTCCGACCCCGACGTCGCCACCTTCGTCGTCGAGGCCGAGCGGATCGGGCTCGACGAGTGCTGGGTGGCCGAGGCCTGGGGCAGCGACGCCCCGTCCCTGCTCGGCTTCCTCGCCGCGCGCACCGAGCGGCTGCGCCTCGGCAGCGGCGTCATCCAGGTGGGGACCCGGTCGCCGGTCGCGATCGCGCAGGCCGCGCTTACGTTGGCCGAGCTGAGTTCCGGACGGTTCTCGCTGGGCCTGGGATCGTCGGGTCCGCAGGTGATCGAGGGGCTGCACGGCGCGTCCTTCGCGCGGCCGCTGACCCGGATGCGCGAGACGATCGCCGTGATCCGCCAGGCTCTCGCGGGCGAGAAGGTGTCGTTCGCCGGGCGGTCGGTCGCGATCCCGCGCCCCGGCGGCGAGGGGCGGCCGATGCGGCTCTCGACGACGCCGAACCCCGACATCCCGGTCTACGTCGCGTCGCTGTCCCCGCGGATGCTGGAGCTGACCGGCGAGGTCGCCGACGGGTGGCTGGGCACCAGCTTCGTCCCCGAGGGCGCCGCCGCCTACCTCGACCACCTCGACGCGGGCCTCGCCGCCGCCGGCCGGACCCGGGCGGACCTCACGGTCTGCCAGGGCGCCGAGGTCGCGTTCGCCGAGTCCCCCGAGGAGCTCGCGACCATGGTCGGGGAGCGGAAGAAGGGGCTCGCGTTCTCCCTCGGCGGCATGGGTACCGAGAGCACGAACTTCTACGCCGACGCCTACGCCCGGCAGGGCTTCGCCGAGGTCGCCGAGGCCGTCCGCGAGCGCTGGCAGGCGGGCGACCGAGACGGCGCCGCGGCGCTGGTGCCCGACGCGATGGTGCTCGCGACGACGCTGCTCGGCCCCGAGGAGGGGGTCCGCGCGCGCCTGCGGGTGTGGGCCGACGCCGGCGTCGACACCGTGCGGCTCTACCCCGCGGGCGACTCGCTCGACGAGCGGCTCACCACCCTCGGTCGCGCGATCGACCTGGTCCGCGGCCTCTAGGGCGGACCGTCGGCCTCGACGTGCCAGGTCGCGGCCGCGAGGTCGACCGTGTAGACCCCGTCGCCGAAAGCGATCAGCGGGGTCCCCTCCTCGAGATAACGCTCGTGTGCCGCGGCCTCGGCCCCGGGAGCGGGGCGCCCGCCCGCGGTGACGACCCGCCACCACGGCACGCCGTGGCCGTCCGTCCGCAGCGCGTGCCCCACGCTGCGCGCGCTCGCGCCCTCGACGACGTCGGCGATCGACCCGTAGGTCGTCACCCGCCCCGGCGGGACCGACTCCACGATCGCGAGGACCTGCTCGGTGGTGCTCACGGGGACTCCTCCGGTTGGATGAGGTGGAAGGTGTCGCGGCCGTGGGGCCGCCCGTTGACCTGGAGCCCGATCGCGTGCTCGCCCGGATGGAAGCTCCGGGTCGTCCGGGCGTGGAACGAGTAGGACTTGTCGACGACCACCGTGTCGCCCGGGGCGATCAAGAGGGACGCGAGCTTGAAGACCTTGGGGCGCAGCACGCCGCGGGCCGTCCGGAAGTGCAGCACGAAGTCGATCGCGGTCCGGGCCGGCCGGGTCCCGGTGTTCGTGATCCGCGCGGTGAAGTCGACCGCGGCGCCCAGGGGGACCCGGCGCTCGGTGACGGTCGGCCCGTCCACCCGGAACTCGTCGCCCTCGAACCCCATGAGGGCGAGCGCCCTCGGATGCCCCTTCTTGATCAACGTACGCAGGGCATGCCCGGCGACGCGGGGCGTGTTCTCCTCTGGACGGTCCAGCCACCCCGCCACGATGTCGGCGGCCAGATCGGGATCGTCCCGGCTGAGGTCGTTGACGTGGTTGGCCACCGACCGGCGCACGTACTCCGAGTCGTCGGTGTAGAGCGCGTCGACGATCGCGCGGGTGGCCCCCGGCCGGCGGACCAGGTCCGGCACGCCCGCGGCCCACGGGAGGTGGGAGCGCGTCCCCTCGCTCGCGAGCCGGCGCACGTGCAGGTCCGGGCTGCGCGTCCAGCCCGTGGCCACCTCGAGCGTCCGCTCGAGATCCGCGTTCAGCATCCGGCGGATGGCGAACTCGCCGGACAGCCGGGTGGTGAGCAGGGCGAGGACGTCCAGCGCGTCGTCGAAGCTCCGCGCGGACCCCGCCGCCAGGGCCCGGTCGACGACGGCCTCCGACACCGGCCACAGCATCCAGCCGGTGAACGCCTCGTCGGAGAACGCCGCGCGCACCGCCGCGGCCGCCTCCCCGTACCCCGGCGGCAGGTCGACCAGGAGGGCGTCCCGCACGACGTCGACCCGTCGACGGAGCTTCTGATCGGCGACCCGGACCGCCTCGAGCGCGGTCGGCTCGACGCCGACCTGCCGCAGCAGCCGCGCGAGCTGTCCGATCAGCGCGGCGTCGACCATCTCGTCCATGGCTCCCACGACGATCAGCCGACCCGGAAGACCGGCCAGCCGATCTCGGTGCGCCACGCGGCCGGATCGGGGGTGTCCCGCGGCCCCACCAGGTAGCGCTCCCGGACCGGCCCGGCCACCGACATCGCGTTCTCCACCACCCAGGTCCCGAGCTGGCCGTAGGTGACCTCGACGCCGTCGTGCTCGCCCACGTGCGTGGTGACGGCCAGTTCCACGGGCGGCAGGTCCGCGGGGTGGACACGCCCCGTACGCGGGGGCGCCGCGGCGGTCGGCAGGTACAGGAGCGCGTGGCCGCGCTCCTGCTCGAAGAGGGCGTTGTCGAAGGTCCCCCCGAGAGGTCCGGCCGCGGCGGGGCCGACGGCCGCGTCCAGCTCGGCCACCGCGCCGGCGAACCAGCTCTCCACTTCGTGGTGGGAGACGACGCCCTCCACCGCCGCGACCGTCCGGGCGGGCTCCGCGCGCAGCTCGACGTCGAGCGGCGCGGGGTCGGGCCGCAGCAGGCGGCGCAGGGAGACGACCGCGGCCCGCGTGCGGTCGAGCTCGACCTCGAGGCGCTGCAGGTGGTCGGCGACCAGCGTCGCGCGGACCTCGGGGTCGGGGGTCCGCAGGATCCGCCGGACGTCGTTCAGCGGGACGTCGAGCTCCCGGAGCCGCTGGATGACCTGCGCGGTGGGGATCTGGTCCACCGCGTAGTAGCGGTACCCGGTGGCCTCGTCCACGACGGCGGGCTCGAGCAGGGTCGCCTCGTGGTAGCGGCGCAGGGTGCGCACGCTGAGATGGGTCAGCTGCGAGAACTCCCCGATGGTCAGCACCCCTGCAGCCTGGACCCTCCCCCGGGGAGAGGGTCGAGGGCTTGACCCTCCCGCGCGGCGAGCTCGCACGGTGGTCCCATGACACAGCACACCGACCTCCCGTCCGACTCGCTCCCGGCCACCGTCCGCGACTTCGTGACCGCCCACGTCGCCGGCGACGACGACACCGCGTCGGCCTCCTTCACCAACGACGTGGTGCTCGTCGACCAGGGCCAGACCCTCCACGGCCGGGAGGAGGCGCTCGCGTTCCTGCGGGACGCCTCGAGCCAGTTCGAGTACACGGTCGAGCAGACCGGTGCCCGCCGCATCGACGCCACCCACTGGACGGTGACGCTGCACCTGGAGGGCGACTTCCCTGGCGGGGTCGCCGACCTCGACTACCGGTTCACGCTGCGGGACGACCGCGTGGCCGAGCTCGTCATCGGCAACCACGAAGCCTGAGCGGTACCGACACCATGGGAACGGAACGCGATCGTCTCGACGGGCGCCGGGCGCTCGTCACGGGTGGTTCGAAGGGCGCGGGGAAGGCCGTCGTCGAGCGGCTGCGGGAGATGGGCGCCGACGTGTACACGACGGCCCGGACGATGCCCGACGGGTACGACCGGCCCGACCGCTTCGTCGCGGCCGACACCGCAACGGCGGCCGGCACCGACGCCGTGGCCCGCCGGATCTCCGAGGAGGGGCCGCTCGACATCCTGGTGCACGTCGTCGGGGGTGCCTCGACGCCGACGGGCGGGTTCGCGGTGATCACCGACGAGCAGTGGCTCGTCGAGCTGAACCTGAACCTCCTGGGCGCGGTCCGGCTCGACCGGGCCCTCGTGCCGGCGATGGTCGAGGCCGGGTCCGGCGTGGTGCTGCACGTGACCTCGATCCAGCGGGAGCTGCCCCTGTACGACGCGTCGCTGGCGTACGCGGCGGCGAAGGCAGCTCTGCGCACGTACAGCAAGGGACTCGCCAACGAGCTCGCGCCCCGCGGCGTCCGGGTCACCGCCGTCAGCCCCGGCGGGATCGAGACCGAGGCCTACGAGCAGTTCGTGGACCGCATCGCCGAGGGCAACGGGCTCACCCGGGACGGGGCGAAGCAGCTGATCTTCGACTCCCTCGGCGGAGTACCGCTGGGCCGGTTCGCGAGGCCCGAGGAGATCGCCGACCTGATCGGCTTCCTCGTCTCGGACCGGGCCACGGCCGTCGTCGGCGCCGAGTACGTGATCGACGGTGGCACCGTCCCGACGGTCTGAGAGGAGACGACGTGAACCCGCACGCGGCGATGACCCGGGACGCCGTCGCCGCCCGGGCCGCCTGGCTGCGCCGCCGGCTGGTCGGTCCCGAGGGGGCGTCGTCGCCGGGCCGGTGACCCGCGGGGGCTCGTGTCGTGCCGGGGACGGATCTCCGGACCGGGTCAGGGGCCGACGAGCACCACGTCGAGCCGCCGGGGCCCGTGCACGCCCTCGACGCGGTCGAGCTCGATGTCGCTCGTCGCCGACGGGCCCGAGACGAACGTCAGCGGCGACGACGGGTCGAGCCGGGCGATCGCCTCGGGCACCGAGGAGACGACGGCGTCGGCGTGGATGACGCACACGTGGTGGTCGGGGACCAGCGTGATCGCACGTCGACCCTGGTCGGGAGCGGCGACCGCCAGGACGAACGTCCCGGTGTCGGCAATCGCGACCGCCGCCCCCGTCACCACCGCGTCGGTGGCGTCGAGCTCCGCCACCGACAGCGCCGGGTCGTCGGCGCGCACGGCGCCGGCGAACGCGCCGAGCCAGGCGTCCGGGAGCCCGGGCGGGACGACGACGGTGCGGGCGCCGGAGAGGAACGCGGCGACCGCGCCGGGCACCTCGTCGGCGGTGGCCACCCGCGTCACCGTGGCCTTGTAGTCGGTCAGCGTCTCGTCGAGCCGCGCGACCGTCTCCTCCGCCCCGGGGACGAGGCGCCCGCTCGTCGTGTACTCCCGGCTCACGACGACCGGGCTGCGCGGGGCGCCGGCGTCGCGGGCGCTGCGCAGCCGCGCCAGCACCTCCTCGCGCGCGTTCACGTCCGGTCCCCGTGCGTCCGCGACCACCACTGCCGGAAGGTCTCCTTCGGGGGCTCCGGGGCGTCGCGGGCGTTCGTCCAGCCCGACATCGGCCACGGCAGGGAGGTGATGCGACCCTTCCGACCAGCGAGGATCCGGCCCGCGCCGAGGGCGCGCTCGGCGAGCTTGAACCGCCCCGGCGTGGTCATGGCGATCGCGGCCGCCTTCATCGCGAGGTCCTGGCCCGTCGGCCTCGTGTGCGCGGCGACGGCCGCGGCCCGCTGCTGCACGAGCAGGTGCGGGATGTCGATGCGCACCGGGCACGCGTCGAAGCACGCCCCGCACAGCGACGAGGCGAACGGGAGCGAGGCGTTCACGTCGTCGGGCCCGGAGATGCCGGTGAGCTGCGGGGAGAGCACCGCACCGATCGGGCCGGGGTAGACCGAGCCGTAGGCGTGCCCGCCGGTCCGCTCGTAGACCGGGCAGACGTTGAGGCACGCCGAGCAGCGGATGCAGTGCAGCGCCGTGCGCCCGTCGGGCGAGGCGAGGACGTTCGAGCGGCCGTTGTCGAGCAGGACGAGGTGGAAGGCCTGGGGGCCGTCGCCGGGGGTGACCCCGGTCCAGGTCGACGTGTACGGGTTCATCCGCTCGCCGGTGGAGCTGCGCGGCAGCAGCTGGAGGAACACCTCGAGGTCGCCCCAGGTGGGGACGAGCTTCTCCACGCCCATGACGGTGATCAGGGTGTCGGGCAGCGTGAGGCACATCCGGCCGTTGCCCTCGGACTCGACCACCGAGATCGTGCCGGTGTCGGCGACGGCGAAGTTGGCGCCCGAGATGCCGACCTTCGCCGAGAGGAACTTCCGGCGCAGGTGCGTGCGGGCCGCCATGGCGAGCCGGCGGGGCTCGTCGGTGAGGTCGGGGTCGACCCCCGGCATCTCGCGCAGGAAGATCTCGCGGATCTCGGCCCGGTTGCGGTGGATCGCGGGCACGAGGAAGTGCGAGGGCCGGTCGTGCGAGAGCTGGATGATCAGCTCCGCGAGGTCGGTCTCCAGTGCCGCGATCCCGGCGCCCTCGAGCGCCTCGTTGAGCCCGGTCTCCTGCGTGGCCATGGACTTGACCTTGACGACCTCGTCGGCCCCGGTGCCGCGCACGAGGTCGACGACGATGCGGTTGGCCTCCTCCGCGTCGCGCGCCCAGTGCACCACCCCGCCGCGGGCGGTCACCCGCTCCTCGAGCTGCACCAGCAGCTCGGGCAGCCGCGCCATCGTGTCGGCCTTGATGGTCTCGCCGGCGCGGCGCAGCTCCTCCCAGTCGTCGACCTCGGCGACCACCCCGGCCCGCTTCGCGCGGATCGTCCGGGTGGCGTGCCCGAGGTTGCGCCGCAGCTGGGTGTCGGCGAGCGCGGTGTGCGCGGCGTCGGGGAACGACTCGGTGCCCCGCAGGTGCCCGTGCGGATCCGACGCGACCGTCGGCATCCCCAGCGGTGTGATCGTCATGCCCGCACCCCCTGGTCCCGGGCGCCCGCCGGCCCGTGCGCCTGCCCCGCGGCCTCGCCGGTGCGCCGCGTCGAGCGACCGACCGCCGCGTCCTCGACGATCACGTCGGCCGACCGGTCGTCGCCGTCGGTGCTGGCGAGGATCTCCGCGAGGTGCACGGTCTTCACGCCCGCCCGCAGCCGCGACAGCCCGCCCCCGATGTGCATGAGGCACGACGAGTCGCCGGCGGTGCACACCTCCGCCTTCGAGGCCAGCACGTTGCCCATCTTGTCGGCGAGCATCGCGGTGGAGGTCTCGGCGTTCTTCACCGCGAACGTGCCGCCGAAGCCGCAGCAGACCTCGGCGTCGGGGAGGTCCACGAGGTCGAGGCCGCGCACGGCCCGGAGCAGCTGCAGCGGCTTGTCCCCGACCCGCAGCATCCGCAGCGAGTGGCAGGTGGGGTGGTAGGTGACACGGTGCGGGTAGTAGGCGCCGACGTCGGTGACGCCCAGGACGTCGACGAGCAGCTCGGAGAGCTCGTAGGTGCGCGCCGCACCCTGTTCCGCCGCGGTCGCGAGGCCCTCGTCGCCGCCGCGGCGGGCGACCATCGCGTGCTGGTGGCGCACGCTGCCGACGCACGAGCCCGACGGCACGACGATCGCGTCGGCCCCGTCCGCGAGGGCGCGGCCGAACACCTCGACGTGGTGGCGGACCACCGGCAGCGCCGCGTCGAGGTAGCCCGTGTTGACGTGCATCTGCCCGCAACAGGTCTGGTCGGCGGGGAACACGACCTCGTGGCCCAGCCGTTCGAGCAGCTGGACGGTCGCGATCGGGGCCCGGGGGAACATCGCGTCCCCCAGGCAGGTCGCGACGACGGCGATCCGCACGGGCGGTCCCTCCGCTGCTCCTGGCTCGGGTGGTGGACGCCCGAGTCTGCCCCTTCCGGGAGGGCACCGCTCGCCGCCGGAGGCCGGCGGGACCCACCCGGCGGACACCGCCCGTGACCCCGCCACCCGGTCGACCCACCGTGAGCACGGCGCGAACCCGTTTCGTCACGCTCCGCACGCAGTAGTCGGAGTTCCGACTACTGCACGGGGCCGGCAACGGTTCCTCCGCTACCGAGGGTGCGTGACAATCGCGCCATGCCGTGGCCCTCCTCCCCTCGTGGGGTGCTCTGACGATGGACGCCGGCCGGACGCGCGGGCCGGCGGCCGCCGAGGCCGAGCCGCGCCACGACCCGATGGTGGCCGGCCTGCCGGGCGCCGTCGCGCTGCTCACCGCGCACCGGGCCGACCCGCACGCCGGGCTCGCCGCGGCGGTCGTCGGGCCCGGCGGCTCGGGCAAGAGCGCCCTCGTCGCCGCGATGGTCCGCTCCGCGCGCCGCCGGGGCCTCACCACGCGCCGGATCCGCAGCGGCGACTCCGTGCCGTTCCCGTCCGACGAGGACTCCCTCCTGCTCGTCGACGACGCGCACGCCCTCGAGGCGGCCACCCTCGCGGAGCTCACCGACGTCGCGGACGACCCCGACGCCCGGCTCGTCGTCACCGCCCGGCCCTGGCCGTGCCCGCGGGCGCTGTCGACCCTCTGGCTCACGCTCGGCCGCGCGCGGGCCCCGGTGTCCCTGGACCCCCTCGACGTCGTCGGGGTGGGCGAACGCGCGTCCGTGCTGCTCGGGGCGCGCTGTCCCCCGGCGCTCGCCGCCACGCTGGCACGGCTCTCCGGCGGGTCGCCCGCCGTCGTCGACCGGCTGGTGGCGCAGATGCGCGACACCGGGCCGCGGGTGGTGTCGGCGGCCGCCGAGCGCGGCTCGTCGGAGGTGCCGCCCGGGGTCCTCGACCTGCTGCGCCACGAGGTGCAGGGGCTAGACGACGGGCCGCGGCGGTTGCTGCTGGCCCTCGCCGTCGGGGCACCGCGGGTCCCCGCCGCGCTCGCCGACGTCCTCGAGGTCGACCGCACCACCCTCGACGACCACCTCGAGCACGCCCGCGCCTCCGGGCTGCTGCTGCCCGCGGCGGACGCCCCGGCGGAGCTGGGGGCCGTGGCGGAACGCGTCGCCCCCCTGGCCCGCCGCACGCTGGTCCGCCTCTGCGCGGCCGACGAACGCCTCGGGCTCGAGCGCCGGATCGCCGAGCAGGCCCTCGCGCGGGGCGCGTCGGTGCTCGCCCCGGCCCGCCGGCTGCTCGGCGCGGGCCTGCGCGGGGGCGATCTCCCCCGGGTCTTCGCCGCGGCCGGGGACGAGGCCCTCGCGTCGGCCCCGCAGCTCGCGGGCGCCCTCTACGTCGACGCCGTCGCCGCGGGCGCCGCCCCCGAGTCGGTCGTGCTGCGCCGGGCCGAGGCGGCCGCGCTGGCCGGCGACCTCGACACGGCGCTACGCCTGGCCGACCCGCTGACCTCGCCCGCCGCGGGTACGGACTACCCGCGGGCCGTCGCCGTCGTCGCCACCGTCATGGCCCACCGGGGCATGGGCCGGCGGGCCGCGGCGATGCTCGCCGAGGTGCCCGGCCTGGGCGACCTCGCGGTCCCGGGCCTCGTCGGCGGCGGCGAGCCCGCGCGGGCCCGCGAGCTGCACGACCGGCACGACGACGGCGCGCACGCCTCGACGACGGTGCGCTCGGCCGTCGCGCTCGCCGCCGAGGGCCTGCTCGCCTCGCTCGGGCAGGGACCGGGAGCGGCCCCCGCCGCCCTGTCCGACCTCGCCCGCGCCGCCTCGCTCGTCGAGCCCCTGGGCGGCGGGATCCTCCTGCCCGACTCGCCGGCCGCCCTGGCCGCGCTCGTCGCCCTGCACGCCGGGGACCTGGAGCTGGCCGACTCCGTGCTGCGCCGGGCGTGCGAGACCGCCCCCGGCGGCCCCGCCCTCGTCCCCCGGCACCGCCTGCTGCGGGCCTGGGTGGCGATGCTGCGCGGGGACGTCGCCGCCGTCCGCGAGCACGTGACCGCGGCCGGTCGCGGGCGCGTCGCCCTCGAACCCCGCGACGAGCTGGCGGCCGCGGCGATCGAGGTGGGCACGGCACGGCGGTCCGGCGACTCGGCGGCGCTGCGGGCGGCGTGGGGCCGCGCCCGCGAGGCGCTCGTCCGCCACCCCGTGGACCTCTACGTCCTGCTGCCGCTCGGCGAGCTCGTCGTCGGCGCGGCGCGGCTCCGGGAGCAGGCGGCCGTCCGGTCGGCCTGGGAGGCCGCCGAGAACCTGCTCGAGAGCCTGGGCGATCCGCCGCTGTGGCGGGCGACCACCAGCTGGTACGGACTGGCCGCGGCGATCACGGCCGAGGACGTCGGGGGCGCGGGACGCCATCTCGACACCCTGACCGGGCTCGCCGAGCGCCTCCCCCTCGCCGCGGCGCTCGCCCCGGCGGCCCGAGTGTGGGTCGCGGCGCTCTCGGGCGAGGTCGACCCGGTCGTCGTCGAGACCGCCGCGCGTGGACTGCACCGGCTCGGCTGGACCTGGGACGGCGCGCGCCTCGCCGGCGAGGCGGCCATCCGAACCCGCGACCGCCGCGCGATGGCGACTCTCCTGGCCTGCGCGCGCTCCCTCGCCGACACCGGCCGGCCCGCGACCGACGGCACCGGCCCCGAACCGTCCGGCATCCCGACCTCGGGGCTCGCCGGCGACGGCGGCGAGGTCGTGCTCTCCGAGCGCGAGCGGGAGGTCGCCCGGCTGGTGCTCGCGGGTCTCACCCACAAGCAGATCGGGACGCGGCTCTACATCTCGGCGAAGACGGTCGAGCACCACGTGGCCCGCATCCGTCAGCGGCTGGGCTCGACGAGCCGCGGGGAACTGTTCGCCCAGCTGCGCGAGCTGGTGGGCGAGCCCTAGACCCTGGGGGGCAGGGAACGCGTCCCGGGTCCGACCCCCGTCGGACCCGGGACGCGAGGTCTCTAGGAGGCCGCGCCCGCGAGCTGGGCGCCCGCCGGCCCCGGCACGGCCGGCAGGGGCCCGGAGGAGATCCGCGGGGCCGGGAAGGACGGGTCGTCCTCGTCCTCCGGGCCGCGGGTGAGCTCGAGCGTCGTCGGCTCGAAGCCGAGCAGGCGCTGGAAGTGGCGGAGCCCGCCGTCGAGCCAGAGCGCGGTGTCGACGGCGAGGTGGCGCACCCCGCGCCCGATCAGCTCGCCGACGACGTGGGCCGAGAGCAGGTACCGGGCGGGGCCGGCCTCGCGGTCGGGCGCGGAGAGCATGAGGTCGAGCCGGGCGAAGGTGCCGTCGGTGGAGGTCAAAGCGATCACCTCGGTGAGGTCCCGGGCGTCGCGGGCCACCCAAGCCTGCACGAGCCCCGAGACGAGGTCGGCGCGCACCCCGGGGAGCAGCTCCTCCTCGTCGCGGGCCCGCAGCAGGGCCGCGAGGCGCACGTCGGCCTCCACGCGCCCCATCCGGCGGCAGGTGACCCCGGCCTCGCGGGCCCGGCGGCTGTTGGTGCGCAGGGCCTGCTTCGACCGGCCCCGGGTGTACTCCTCGGGCGAGTCGGGCAGCGTCAGCACCGAGACCGCGAGCCGGCGGGGCACGCCGTGGCGGGAGCCGGCGTACTTGTCGGCCATGCGGTCGCCGGCCGGCGAGCACGAGCAGATCACCGTGAGCTGCGGGAGGTCGGCGAGCACCGGCATCCGGTCGCGGACCGCGGGCACGGCGCAGGCCACCGTGGCCGCCGTGCGCCGCATCCGGCCCTGGGTGCGGTGGCGGCGCTGCAGGACCTCGCCGAGACGCACGAACTCCGGATCGGCCAGTCCGTTCGGTGCAGAGCCCACACACGCCTCCGTCGTCGGCGGACGTGTCGGGAGGGTTTTCCCGACGCTGTCCACTCCCGCTAACGGCGCGTCCGTATGGACCTCCTGATACTCCGAATGGTGCTACGGCCGTTGCACCACTCGTTCGAGTGTCAGGAGGCGGTGAGCACGGCCAGCATGCCCTCGCAGCTCCGGACGACGACTGCGCACGCGTCCACGGTGGCCCGGGACGCGACCGGGTTGGCCGCCCGCCGGCGCCACCGGCCCAGCGCCTCGACGGCGGCCGCGCGGCAGGTCCCCACGTCGGCCTCCGGGTCGAGGTCGAGCCGAGCCGCGGCCCGCGAGCCGTTCCCGCCGACGAGCCGCTCGGCCTCCGCGAGGGCCTCCGGCGGCAGCGGCACGGACCGGGCCCGCAGGGCCGCGAGCAGCCGCAGCTCCGCGAACTCGTGCGCCCCCGCGACCACCCGCTCGATCTCCGCGGCCAGCGCGGCGGCGGCGGGGCGCGGCTCGTGGCGCAGGACCAGCTCGACGGCGAGGAGGGCGGACCGGGCCTTGAGCAGGTCCCGGCGCTCGCCGAACTGCGTGGCGAGGACCTCGCGCAGCTCGTCGAGCCCGCTCACCGCGACGAGCTCCGCGGACAGCTGCGCGGCGTCGGGGGCGTGGTCGCGCAACGCGGCGAGCGAGGTGCGCACCCCGAACACCCCGAGCCGCTTCAGCAGCGCGTTCCGGGCCGCGGCGTCGGGCGCGTCGGGGCCGAGGCGGTCGCGCAGCGAGTCCGGGGGGTGGACGAAGCGGTCGGCGGAGAGCAGGAGCGCCTCGGTGACCTCCGGTCCCGCCGCGGCGAGGGCGCGCAGCCCGAGGTACTCGGCCTGGCGCAGGGTGCGGCCCGACAGCGCGACGAGGCCGGCCACCGCGACCACCGTCTGGCACAGCGAGGAGAGCTTCTCGTCGGAGCGGTAGCGCGCGGCGATCCGGCGGGCGGAGTCGATCGCGTCGAGCCGGCCCGCCCCGATCTCGTCGGCGCGGGAGAGGACGGCGATCGTCGAGACCGGGGTCGCGCGGGCGACGTGGCGGTCGTGGAACGACTCGAGGAACCGGGCGTCGGCCGAGTGCAGGTGCCGCATCAGGTAGAGCACGGCGTCGGCCTGGCCCGGGGCGTCGTCGGGCGTGAGGAACCGGCCGGCCCGGTCCGACGCGTCCGCCGTGAGCGACGCGATCCCCGGGGTGTCGATGAGCGAGGTGGTGCGCAGCCCGGACGAGGGCCAGTCGACGGTCAGCCGGTCGACGGCCTCGGGGTCCTCGCCCTCGAGGTCGACCACCAGGCCCCCGTGCTCGCCGCGGCGGGTGCGCAGCTGCCGGGGTGGGCCGTGCCGCGGGTGCAGCACGATCCGCGGGCTCGGACCGTCCTGGTACCAGGTGACGACCCGGGTGCACTCCCCCGCGTCGGTCGCCGCGATCTCCTCCCCGACGAGGGCGTTGAGCAGCGTCGACTTGCCGGCCTTGACCTTGCCCGCGACGGCGAGGCGCAGGGGCTCGTCGAACCGCTCGAGGTGGTGGCGCAGCCAGCCCGCGGCCTGCGGGCTGTCGCCGTAGGCGTCGAGGGCACGCCGCAGCAGCGTGCGGGTCCGCGCGCCCGGCCCGTCCCGCCCGGCCGTCTCAGTCATCGGCCACCAGGGCCCTGGCCTTCTTCTCCACCGCGGCGATCCGCTCGAGCTCGGCCCTGAGGTTCCGCATCCGCTCGTCGCGCCCGCCCGTGGCCGCCTTCACGGCCTCCTGGGCGGAGGCGACGGACTCCGACATCGACGTCGCCAGCTCCTGCGCGACCTCCTGGAAGTGGTCGCGCAGCGTCCGCTGGACCCGCCGCAGCATGTCGCGGGAGTCCTTGCCGACCTGGAAGGTCACGTCGTCGATGTGCTTGCGCACGGCCTGCTTGCTGTCCGCGCGCCGCTTCTCGAGCAGCCGCTTCTTCTCGTCGTGGGCGCCCTTGAGCCCGAGGAGCACCGCGGCGGCCCCCGAGATCGGGTTGATCATCGCCATGCCGGCCAGGCTCGTCACCATCCCGAACATCATCATCCCGCCCTGGCCGCCCCGGAGGCCCGTGAGCAGCGCGGTCCCGACCCGGAACTTCGCCATCTCCGGCTGGATCATCGGGTTCACCTGCCCCCCGAGCCCGCCGGAGGTGTGCCGGGAGAGGTCGGGGAGCG
Organism: Actinomycetospora atypica; assembly: GCF_042653685.1. NCBI lineage: Bacteria > Bacillati > Actinomycetota > Actinomycetes > Pseudonocardiales > Pseudonocardiaceae > Actinomycetospora > Actinomycetospora atypica. Next base: position 50,477 of record NZ_JBHSIV010000034.1, read on the forward strand.
CCACCCGCCCGCCGGCCACGAAGTGGTCGGCGACCAGCGTCGACAGGTGCCGCGCGCGCTGGCTGGCCCAGACGAAGTTCGTCGAGGCCGCGTGCGCGACCTGGGCGTGCAGCCACTCGGCGAACTGGTCCCAGATCTCGCCCGGATCCTCGCCGTCGAGGAGCTCCTCGGTCTGCTTGGTCAGCGAGCGCATCCGGTCGCGCAGGTCGTGGTCGATGTCGGACTGCAGGTCGCCGAACCCGTCGTTCAGCGTCGTCTGCCACCGCGCCGACCGCTTCTTGAGGTCCTCCGCCCGCCCCTTGGCCTCCTGGAGCCGGGCGATGAGCAGGTCGGCGCCGACCGGGTCCTGCTGGGCCTGGAGCTCCGCGCGCATCCGGTGCGCGATCTGCTCGAGCGCCGAGAGCACGTCCTGGGAGGCGGTCCGCCGGTCGACCCGCTCCGCCCCGGCGATCACGTGCTCCCGCAGGTAGGTCACGAGGGCCTTGAAGCCCGACTCCTCGTTGAGCGCGGTGTCGTTGGCCGCCGCGGCGGCGCGGCGCAGCACCGACGACACCGGCAGCATCTCCGCCCGGATCCCCTGCCTCGCCAGGTGGCCGCGGTCGAGGTCGGCGATGCGCCGCCACTCCGGGTGGAGGTCGGTCTTGGTCAGCACGCACGCGACGTGCGGGCACAGGGCCCGCGCCTGCTGCAGGAACCGCAGTTCGGGGGCCGTGTACTCGGTGGCGGCGTCGGAGACCAGCAGCACGGCGTCCGCGGTGGTGAGCGCCGCCATCGTCATCGCGGCGTGCGCCGACCCCAGGCCGCCGACCCCGGGGGTGTCGATGACGACGAGCCCGCTCGCCAGCAGCTTGCGCGGCACCGCCACCTCGACGTGGCTGACCTTCTCCCGGTTGCCGGGGTTCCCCGCCTCGGACACGTAGCGCTGCAGGTCGGTCAGCGGGACGTCGGTGCGCTCCTGGCGCCGCTCCCCGTCGCCGGGGCCGGCCGTCTCCCGCACCACGGTGACCGAGGGCTTGCCCGAGGTGTACTTCACGGCCGTCGTCACCGACGTCGCGATGTCGTCGTCGACCGGGCAGATCTCGGCCGACACCAGCGCGTTGACCAGGGCACTCTTGCCCTGCTTGAACTCCCCGACGACGAGGACGCGCATGTCCGGGTCGGCCACCCGCCGCCGGGTGACGCGGAGGCGTTCGGTGAGGTCGGGCCGTCCGTAGGCCTCCGTGGCCTTCATCGTCAGGTCGATCAGGTCCAGAGCCGGCTGCGACGGCACGGCGTGCTCCTCTCGCGGGGCGTCAGGCGAACCATGCGGCGTCGGCGCCGTCCGGGCCGGGGTCGTCGGGGCCCGGGTCGTCCGTGGGGGGCGACGGGTCGTGCGGGTCCGGCTCCGGCGCCCACTCCGCCGGGGCCCACTCCGCCGGGGGCCCGTCGAGGAGGTCGTCGTCGGGGAGGTCGTCGGGCACGTCGACGGGGACGTCGTCGGTCGCCCCGACCGGGAGGACGGTCACGCTCGCCAGGCCGGGGTCGGGACCGTCGACCCCGGCGGGGTGCCCGACCGGGGCGTCGTCGAGATCGTGGTGACCGCCGGGGTCGAGGTGGCCGTCGAGGTCGTCCGGGTCGTGCGCGGGACCGGCCGGGGCGTCGAGGTCGTCGAGATCGACGGGGTCGTCGGGGTCCTCGGGGTCGTCGTCGAGCTCGTGCACCGGCGGGGCGGCGGCGCCGGCGGCGAGCACCGACTCCGTCACCACCCCGAGCTGGCGGGCCAGGGCGTTCGCCGGATCCTCGCCCGCCAGCTGGGCGGCGGTCGTCGCCAGCGCCGCGGTGTCGACGTCGGCGCCGAGGCGGGCCGCCACGGAGTCGGAGACGAGCGGCAGGGCGTGGCGCAGGTCCGCGGGCGTCAGATCCGCGAGGCCCTGCTCGGCGAGGACGCTGCGGGGCTCGTCGGCGAACCGGGCCCGCAGCGCCGGGTCGGTCGCGAGACCGGTCACCCAGTCCAGCAGGCTCGACGGCTCGTCGGCGAGCTCGGTCATGGCGGTGGGTCACCTCCTCCGGTGGGGCGGGCCGGGTGTGTCGGCGCGGCACGCGGTGACCCGCGTGCCGCGCCGGGCCTCAGAAGGAGGCCATGTCGTGGTGGCCGTCGTCCGAGCCGCCGGAGCCGCTGCTCCCCGAGTCGGACGAGTGGTGGTCACCGCCGGACCCCGACTGCTGGTGGTCGTCGTCCAGGCCGGACGAGTGCTCCGGCACGGGGTCGACCGAGAGGTCGGGCGCACCCGGGTCGTCGCCGCGCTGGTCGGTCCCGTCGCTGCCCGTCCCGGTGTCGCCCGCGTCGGTGGGCTGCGGGTCGGTCGGCTGCGCGTCGGTCGGCTGCGGGTCCGCGGCGGGGGCGCCGGTCCCGAAGTCGTCGATCGGGTCCGCGGGCGACGGGATGTGGTCCGTCGGGTCGGCACCCGGGTCCGACGACGGCGCCGGGGCGTCGAGGTCGTCCAGGTCGTCCGCCGGCACGGTCTCCGGTGGCGTGGTGTCGACGGGCGTGGTGTCCACCGGCGTGGTGTCGACCGGCACGGTCTCCGTCGGGGCCGGGGTGCCGAGGTCGTCGAGGTCCGAGGGGTCGTCGGGGACCGCGGTCGTGGGGTCGAGCGGCGGCGTGGTCGACGGGTCCGTGGTCGCGCTGCCGGTGTCGGCCGGCGTGCTCGGCTCGTCCAGGTCGGTGTCAGGTCCCAGCGGGTCGGTGGGCAGCGTGGTGCCGGTGCTCATCGGTTCGTTGAGGTCGGGACCGCCCGGGGTGGTCGGGTCGACCGGCGCCACGACCACCGGCGGGGTGGCCGGGCCCGTGCCGGTGGGGGTTCCCGGGCCGGTCGGGGTCGTGGGGACCCCGGGCGTGGTCGTGCCGGTCGGCGCCGTCGGGTCGGTCGGGTCGGTCGACGGGGTCGGGTCGGCCGGGTCGGTGGTCGTCGGCGGGAGCTCGTCGACGTCCGGCGGGCGGGGCGTGTGGGTGACGACGACCTTGCCGTGCTCGTCGTACTCGACGTCGATCTTGATGTAGAGGATCTCGGTGTAGCTCTCGTTGATGTAGTGGGTGAACACCCGGTCGCAGGTGTCCCAGTGGCTCTCGCCGTGGCACGGGGTCGGGTCGCAGCCGCCGTGGTGGTGCCCGTGCTCGTCCCACCAGCCCCCGCTGTGGCCACCGCTCCAGCCGTCGTGCCCCCCGCCGTGCCCGCCGCCGTGCCCGCCGCTCCAGCCCCCGTCGTGGCCGCCGCTCCAGCCACCGTCGTGCCCGCCGCCGTGGCCGCCGCTCCAGCCGCCACCGTGGTGCTCGGAGCTGCTCCAGCTCTCCGTGCGGCTGTAGCTGTACGAGCGCTCGATGGCGATCTGCAGGCTGTAGCCGTCGACCCCGCTCAGGCCGAACATCTCGAGCAGGTGGGCGCGGTCGGACAGGGCCAGGGCCCGCTCCTCGGGCGAGAGACCCGCCAGGTGCTCGATCAGGCGGTCCCAGTTCTGGGCGTGCTCCTCGATCTCCGGCGTGGTGGCCTCGGGCTCCGGGATCGACGGGTTCGTCTCGCCCACCGCGAAGCCGGCGTCCGGGTCGTCGTCGATCGTCGTGTCCGGGCCGGTGAGGTCGTCGACCGTGGTCTCGGCGGCGGGGTCGACCGACGCCGTGCCGGTGGGCTCCGAGCCGCCGTCGGTCGACGGAGCGGCCGTGGTGGGCTGGGTCATCGTCATCACTCCTGGAGGTCCGGGCGGGGTGCTCGCCGGTGTCTGGTCCCGCCCGGTCGGTCCCGGGTCGGTTGCTCGATGGGGAGAACGCTAGGAACCGGCGGCCCCGGGGCCATCGGGGCGGGACCGACGACCCGGGGGGATCGACCTCGGAGTGTCATGACCGCCCGTGATGGGTGACAAGGGGATCGTCACCCGAACGGATGCGGGGATTTGCCCTAGTCCGTCGTCCGCTCGCTCACGGTCGATCGGCGGCCCGCGATACTGCCGATGTTCCCCGCGAGATGCGCCCATCCGGCCGCGACAGAGAGGACGGGCCCCATGACCCCGCGTACCGACCGGCCGGGCCCCGACCTCGGGACGTCCCCCGCCGCGGTCCCGTCGCCCCGGGCGGCCGGAGCGGGTGCGCGATGAGCGGCTACCGCCTCGGGATCGACCTGGGCACCACGTACACGGCGGCCGCGATCAGCCGGCGCACGGGGAGCGGCGAGACCTGGTCCGAGCCCGAGATCGTGCCGCTCGGCAGCCGGTCGGCGTCGGTCGCCTCGGTGCTCTACCTCGGCGCCGACGGGACGGAGCTGCTCGGCGAGGCCGCGGAGCGTCGCGCCCTGACCGAGCCCGACCGGGTGGTCCGCCAGGTCAAGCGCCGCATCGGCGACGACGTCCCGCTCGTGGTCGGCGACGCCGTCCACACCGCCCACGAGCTCGCCGCGCGGATGGCGCGCCGGGTCACCGACAAGACCGCCGAGCGCGAGGGCGGACCCGCCGACCTCGTCGCGGTGACCCACCCCGCGAGCTGGGGGGAGCACAAGCGCGAGCTGCTCGCCGGCGCGCTGCGTGAGGTGGGGCTCGGCGCCACGACGTTCCTCCCCGAGCCCCAGGCGGCCGCCGTCGCCTACGCCGCGAAGGAGCGCGTGGAGTCCGGCGACACCGTCGCGGTCTACGACCTCGGCGGCGGCACGTTCGACGCCGCGGTCGTCCGGAAGACGGCGCAGGGCTTCGAGCTGCCCGGCCGGGCCGAGGGCATCGAGCAGCTCGGCGGCGTCGACTTCGACGACCGCGTGGTCGACCACGCCCGCGCCGGGATCGGGGCCGCGTTCGACGAGCTCGACCCGGAGGACCCCGACGTCCTGTCCGCGCTGACCCGGCTGCGCCGCGAGTGCGTGGAGGCCAAGGAGGCGCTCTCGTCCGACACCGAGGTCACGATCCCGGTGATGCTGCCGTCGGTGCGCACCAACGTGCGCCTGACCCGCCACGAGTTCGAGGCGATGATCCGCTCGTCGATCGACCACACGGTGGGCGCGCTGACCCGCACGGTCGACTCGGCGGGGCTCTCCCCCACCGACCTGCAGGCCGTCCTGCTCGTCGGGGGCTCCTCCCGGATCCCGCTGGTGGCGCAGATGGTCTCCGAGGCGCTGGGGCGACCCGTCGCGGTCGACGCCGACCCGAAGACCTCGATCGCGGTCGGCGCCGTGCTCGCCGTCGCGCCCCGGTCGGCCCCGGCCCGCGCCCGATCGACGCGGGACTCCGCGTCGGGCGTCCCGAACGCCGCCGCAGCGGCCGCCGTGACCTCCACCGTCGCGCGGTCCGACCGGGCCACCCCGGGCAGCCCGTCCTCCGGCCTGCTCGACCTGCGCTCCGTCGCGTCCCCGGCGCCCGCACCGGCCTCGCGCCCGACCCGCACCGGCTCGTCGTCGGGACGACCGCCCGTCACCGGGCCCGGCTCGGCGCGCTTCCCCGCGGTGGGCCCGTCGTCGGGCCGACTGCCGGTGGCCCCGGCGCGCAGCGGGACCGGACCGACGGCGCGCGCCCCGCGCACCGGGACCGGGCCCGCGCTCCCGTCCGGGGGCTCGGCGACGCC
>NZ_JBHSIV010000035.1:0-54578 GCF_042653685.1 Actinomycetospora atypica
GTGGCTCGCCGAGCGGGGCATCTCGCTCGGCGCGGCGAAGGACTAGCTCCTCCGGACCGGACGAACGGGCCGGTCGTCACCGTAGAAGGTGACGACCGGCCCGTTCGTCGTGTCGGGGGCGAGCCCCGGTCAGGCGCTGCGGACCAGGTCCCGGGCGCGGGCGATCCGCGGCGGCATCGGCGGGTCGGGCAGCAGCGTCGTCGCGCCGCGGGTGAGCCGCAGGGCCGCCGTGGTGGCCAGATCCGTGGTGGGGAGGCCGGGCAGGCCGTAGAACCGCCGCGCCCACCGGGGCAGGGTGCCGAACGCCAGGCCCGCGATGGTGGACAGGGCGACGGCGACGCCGGCGGGCGCGTGCGGCTGCGGGCGCAGCAGGCCGCCGACGCCCAGCCGGGCCTCGTCGGTGAGCTGCAGCCCGGGCCGCATGCGGTCGAAGTAGTCGGCCAGCTCCCGGCGCGACGAGGGCACGATCGCCGGGTCGAGCCCCACCACCTCGGCCGCGCGGACGTTCTCGGCCACGTAGGCGTCGGCGTCCGCGTCGTCGTCGAGGACCCCGGCGCGGCGGGCGACGTCGACGTAGGAGTCGATCTCGCAGGCGTGGACCCAGAGCAGGTGCTCGGGCAGGTCGAGGCGGAACGCGGTCCCGTCGGGGTCGTGCCCGCGCAGGGTGGAGTGCAGGCGGCGCACCCGGCCGGCGACCACCTCGATCTCGGCCCGGCTGCCGAAGGTGCGGGTGCCGACGAACTCGACGGTGCGCTGGAAGCGCGGCCACGCCTTCTTCGGGTCGAAGAGCGCGGAGTTCTGGTAGGTCCCCCGCATCACCCGGGGGTGCAGCGACTGCAGCAGCAGCGCGCGCATCCCGGCGATCCAGAGCACCGGCTCGACGTGCACCCGCCACGTGACCGAGCCCGGCCCGAACAGTCCCTCGTCGTACGCCTCGTGGTCGATGTCCACGCCGCTCCCCCGCGTCGCCGGCCCAACGGACGGCCACTCCGTCCCCGACCGCGACCCCTCCAGACCTACCCGCGTGCCCCCGCCGCGGCAAACCGAGCGGTTCAGGGACCGGCCGGGACGGACACGTGCTGGTGGACCAGCAGCCAGCGGCCGTCCCGCCGGGCGAACACGCGCGTCCCCCGCGACCGCACCTCGAACGGCTCACCGTCCGGGCCGACGCCGGCGACCCGGTCGAGTCCCCACGACACCGCGGTCGCCCCGTCGACCCGGACGGTCAGCCCGGGTGTGCTCATGGTGACCTCGTCGGCGGCGTCGAGCCCCTCACGGCAGACCTCGCGGACGGCGTCCGCCCCGCGGTACTCGAGCTCCCCGGCCTGCTCGTAGGAGACGACGTCGGGCGCGATGTGCTCCATGATCGCGTCGAGGTCCTTCGCCTCGGTCCCGCGCGTCCAGGCCTCGTGCACCTCCCGGACCGCGTCCGGGGTCGCGGCCGGGTCGGTGAGGTCGGCGAACGAGTGGTGCTCGTGGGCCACCACCCACCGGCCGGCCTCCCGGCGCAGCCCGAGCGTGAGCCGGAGCCGGACCTCGGGGGCCGCTGCGAGCTCGTCGGGCGTCCCGCAGCGCAGCAGCGCGTGCGCCCACGCCACGTCCCCGCCCGCCGTCACGTCCAGCTCGTCGATCTCGAAGCACGCCCCGGAGGACTGCCAGGCGAAGAAGCCCGGCCACACCTCGCGGTAGGCGTCCGCGCCCCGGACGCCCCGGTGCGGCGGCGGGACGTCGAACATGACGACGTCCTCGGCATGGTCGGCCGTCACCCCGGCGAGGTCGCCCTCGTGGACCGCGCGGGCCCACCGGTGCACCAGCTCCCGGATCTCCGTCTCGTCGTCCACGGCCGCCACCCCTCGTCGTCAGCAGAGTCCTGAAACCGTACGAGAGGGGAGTGCAGGAGTACCAGGGGTCAGAGCTTCTGCATCGGGACGCCGCCGATGAGCATGAGGCGCACCGTGCCCGACGACCCGAAGTCGATCGTCGCGGTCTGCTTGCTACCCACGCCGTCGACGACGGTGACCAGGCCCAGCCCGTACTTGTCGTGGCTGACGCGGTCGCCCACCTCGAGGTGCAGGGCCGGCTTGCCCGAGGACATCGACGAGGTCGGCGAGGGCCGCGAGCGGGCCCCCGTGAGGTCGCGGCCCCACGTGCGCCCGGAGGAGAAGCTCGTCGACATCGACGGGGCGGACCGCTCCGGGGCCTCGCGGCGCCAGTCGACGACCTCGGCGGGGACCTCGTCGAGGAACCGCGACGGCGGGTTGGCCTGCGGCTGCCCGAACGCCGAGCGCATCAGCGCGCGCGACAGGTAGAGCCGCTGCTGGGCGCGGGTGATGCCGACGTAGGCGAGCCGGCGCTCCTCGGAGAGCTCCGCCGGGTCGGCGAGGGCCCGCTGGTGCGGGAACACCCCGTCCTCCCACCCGGTGAGGAACACGACGGGGAACTCCAGGCCCTTCGCGGTGTGCAGCGTCATCAGCGTGACGACGCCGTCGCCGCCGTCGGGGATCGAGTCGGCGTCGGCGACCAGGGAGACCCGCTCGAGGAAGGCCTCGAGCGACCCCGGCTCGGGTCCGTCGCCGTCGACGACGACCCCCGCGGGCACCTCCGCGGCGCCGTCGGCCTGGGCCGCCTCGGCCACCGCGGCGTTGGCCCGCGCGTCGCCGACGAACTCGCGCGCGACGCTGACGAGCTCCGTCAGGTTCTCCAGGCGCGTCTGCTCCTGCGGGTCCTCGGAGTGCTCGAGCTCGGCGCGGTAGCGCGACTTCTCCAGCACGGCGTCGAGGGTGTCGGCGACCTCCTCGCCGCCCGCCACCCCCGCGGCCAGCGAGTCCATCATCTCGACGAAGTCGGCGATGTTGCGCTGCGAGCGGGTCGCCAGGCCGTGCACCTCGCCGGCAGCCGCGCGTCGCAGGGCAGCGGCGAAGGTGACGTGCTCACGCTCGGCGTGGTCGGCGACGACGGCCTCCGCGCGGTCGCCGATGCCGCGCTTGGGGACGTTGAGGATGCGCCGCAGCGACACGGTGTCCTCGGGGTTGGAGAGCACCTTGAGGTAGGCGAGCGCGTCGCGGACCTCGCGGCGCTCGTAGAACCGGACCCCGCCGACGATCTTGTAGGGCATGCCGAGCCGGACGAAGACGTCCTCGAACACGCGGGACTGCGCGTTGGTCCGGTAGAACACCGCGACCTCGCCGAACCGGACGTCGCCGGCGTCGACGAGCCGGTCGATCTCGGCGGCGACGAACGCGGCCTCGTCGTGCTCGTTGTCGGCGACGTAGCCGACGACCTTCTCGCCGTCCCCGGCGTCGGTCCACAGCCGCTTGTCGCGCCGGTCGGGGTTGCGCGCGATGACCCCGTTGGCCGCGGAGAGGATCATCTGCGAGGAGCGGTAGTTCTGCTCCAGCAGGATGGTGCGCGCGTCGGGGTAGTCGCGCTCGAACTCGATGATGTTGCGGATCGTCGCGCCGCGGAACGCGTAGATCGACTGGTCGGCGTCGCCCACCACGACGAGCTCCGCCGGGGGGACCGAGCCGTCGGCCGAGCCCGACGACAGCGCCCGCACCAGCGAGTACTGCGCGTGGTTGGTGTCCTGGTACTCGTCGACGAGCACGTGCCGGAAGCGGCGGCGGTAGTGCTCGGCGACGTCGGGGAACCGGGTCAGCAGGTCGACCGTGCGGCCGATGAGGTCGTCGAAGTCGAGCGAGTTCGACTGCTGCAGGCGCTGCTGGTAGACGGCGAACACCTCGGCGCAGCGGCGCTCGTAGTCGTTCGCGGCGGCCTCGGCGGCCGTGACCGGCTCGGTCAGCTCGTTCTTCCACGCCGAGATCTGGCCGAGCAGCCCGCGCGGCGGGTAGCGCTTCGGATCGAGGTCGAGCTGCTTGGTGATGGTGGCGACGAGGCGCCGCGAGTCGTCCGCGTCGTAGATCGAGAACGAGCTCGACAGGTCGAGGTGCTTGTACTCGCGCCGCAGGATCCGGACGCACATCGAGTGGAAGGTCGACACCCACATCGCGTTGGCCCGGCGCCCGACGAGCGCGGCGACCCGCTCGCGCATCTCGGCGGCGGCCTTGTTGGTGAACGTGATGGCGAGGATCTGGCCCGGGTGGGCGCCCTGGGCGAGCTGCCACGCGATCCGGTGGGTGAGCACCCGGGTCTTGCCCGAGCCGGCGCCCGCGACGATGAGCAGCGGCGACCCGGAGTGGACCACGGCCTCGCGCTGCTGCGGGTTCATCCCCTCCAGCAGCTGCTGGGAGCGCTCGTCCTGACGGGAGCGCTCCGCCGGGCGCGACGACGCCTCGGGACGGTCGGGACCCGTGCGGCGGACGGCCGTGGTGCCCGCGGCCCCGGCGAGCCGGGCCGCCAGTCCGGCCGCGGCGCTCGGGCGCGCCCTGCCCGCGGCCGGGCCGGTGTCAGTGCTACTCATCGCCTCGCCACGCTACCCGCCGACCCCGACGGCCACGGCCCGGTCGGGAGGAGCGGTCCGTCGATCCCGCCGACCGGAGCCGCGGACGGTCGTGGCGCGGGCCACCCGGGCCGACTACTCTCCAGCCCGTGCACGCGACGCGGCGATTTTCCTACGGGTACCGGCTCCCGGTCCCCGTGGTCGCCCAGCGCTGAGTCGCCGCCCACCACCCGCCCCGGAGTCGCCAGACGCCGGGGCGTTTCTCGTACCCGGGGGTCGGGCGGCTCCGCCACACCGGAGGACCACCACCGTGACCGACACGCCGACCACCAGCGACGAGCCCGGCGAGCTCACGCCGGCCACCGCCGACGAGATCCCCGCCCTGCGGGTCGAGATCGACGCCATCGACGCCGAGCTGCTGCGGCTCATCAAGCGGCGCTCGGAGATCTCCCAGCGGATCGGGCTGACCCGCATGGCCGCGGGCGGGACCCGGATCGTCTACAACCGCGAGATGCAGGTCCTCGCCCGCTTCCGCGAGCTGGGCAAGGAGGGCCGCGAGCTCGGCATGCTCCTCCTGCGGCTCGGCCGCGGACGGCTCGGCGGGCAGTAGGGCGCGCACCTGGCACGCACCACACCCCGGCGGTGGCATCCTGGGGCCATGGGAACGGTCATCGACCTCATCGCGACGATCGTCGCGATCCTCGGCCTGCTCGCCGCCGTCGGCTACGGCGGCTATCTGCTGATGCTGCGGTCGGTGGCCACCAAGCGTCCCGGCGCCTCGCACCTGGCCGGTGACGCCCGGAAGCGTCTCCCCGCGGCCGCGGGCCTCACGGTCGGTGCGTTGCTCGCGCTGCTGTTCACCAACGGCGGGGTCACGCCCGACGTCATCGGCCTGCTCCTCGGCGGCGGGGTCGGGCTCGCGTCGGTGTCGCAGCTCCAGGGCGCCCGCAAGCGGCTGGCCAACCCGCCGTCGAACTTCTGACGCCACCCGAACGGCGCCTTCCGCTCCGCCGGAGGTGCACCGCTCGTCCGCGTCCGGTGACCACCGACCGTGAGGGCCCTGCTCCTCGTCCTCGGCGAGCGGTATCCCTCCGGCGCCGAACGACCGTCACCTCGACGCGGGTGTGTCGTTCGGTCGAGCAGCACCCGCTGACGTCCACCCGTCCCCTGACACGCCCGTACGGCGACAGAGCGCGACGAGACGCTGGGCGAGTCGTCACCTGTCCGAGTAGACAGTCACCTCACGGAATGTCCACCAGCGGGGGCTGAGCTTCTCGGGAGTGAGTCGTGACGGTGTCGGCGTCGTCGGGCGGGCGGAGTGATCGGCACGGGGGCTGGTACGGGCTCTCGGGCACGGCGGGGTCGCACGACCCGGTCCTGCCCCCCTTACCCGAGCCCCGGCAGTACGGCCGCAGCGCCGGCCGCCACACCGAGGGCATCTCGGTCTCCGAGCTCGTCCTGCGCGACGACACCGGCGCGCTGCCCACCACGGGCGCCGTCATCACCGCGGGCGGCCGGCTGCGTCGGCACGCCAACCCGCTCTCCCTCACCCGGGGGACCGCCGCCACCCGCGTCACCACCGCGGCCGTGCTCGTCACCGGCACCGCGGTCGGGGTGATCGGCGCCGTCGCCGGCCCCTCCTTCATCCCGCCGGTCGACGACTCGCCGCTGCACTCCCCGGAGGCGGCGCCCGGCGCGGTCGTTCCGGTCCCGGGCGCCCCGGGCCAGGTCACGGGCGCCCCGCAGATCATCGCGTTCAGCACCACGGCCGAGAGCCTCGGTCTGACCGGCGGGGCGCTCGGCGGCGCCCCGACCACCACCTCGTCGCTCCCCGGCGTGCTCGGCGCCCCCGTCCCCGGGGTCACCGCTCCGGGGACGGGGGGCCCGGTGGCCGGCGGCGGAGCCGGGACGGGTGGCGGGGTCGTGAACCCCCAGAACCCGACCATCCCGGTCCCGCCGGTGCAGGGCGGCGGCGGGACCGGGCCCGGCGTCCCCGGCGGGCCCGGTGGCGGCAACCCCGGGGGGAACGGCCCCGGCGGATCGACCCCCGTGGTCCCGATCATCATCGGTGCGGTCACCGACACGGGCTCCGTCGTCGCGCCCGTACCCGTGCTCGGCCCGGTGGTCACGGGCACGACGGACACCGTCGGCGGCATCGTCGGCGGGGTCCAGGAGACCGTCGTGGCCCCCGTGGGCGGACTCGTCGGCGGGACCGTCGACACCGTCGGCGGGGCCGCCTCCGGGCTGCCCGTCGTGGGCGGCGCGGTGAACGGCCTGACGAACACCGTCTCCGACGTCACCACGATCGTCACCGGAGGCGGCGCCGCCCCCTCGGGCCCGGGCGTCGCCGGATCGGCGGGCACGCTGCTCACCGACGTCGGCTCGACGGTCGGCGCCGTGGCCCCGCCGCTGGCGAGGCCGGTGCAGCTCACGACGAGCACCGCGGCCGACTTCGTCGCGCGGACAACCGGCACGGTCACCGCGCCCGTCACCGCCACGCTCGACACCGTCGGCACCGCGACGAAGGAGGTCCCGGCGGTGGGCCCGACGCTGAAGCGGACGACGGACACCGCCGGGGCGGTCGTCGGGACCCTCCTGAACGGAGCCGGGCCGTCGGCCTCGTCGGGCGAATCCTCGAGCGACTCGAGCTCCTCCTCCGACGACTCCTCCTCCGACGACGACAGCTCGTCCTCCGACGACGACAGCTCGTCCTCGCAGGCCGCCTCCTCGTCCGACGAGTCGTCGGGGTCCGACGACTCCGGCTCCTCCTCCGACGAGGGCAGCGGGTCCTCGGACGGGGACGACGCGGACGGGGGCGACGTCGTCTCCGACACCGTGGGGGCCGTGACCGGGCTGCTCGGGCGCTGACGGGCCCGGCGCCCGTGACGGATCACCCGACCGTGGGACCATCGACGAGGGGACCTCTACCCTGATGCCCCACGGGGGTCGGTGCGCCCCGCAGGCTCGGGCGGAGGGAGGCCGGTGACACCTCGCCGTGTCGTCGCCGGGCGGTATCGCCTCGAGGAGCGCATCGGATCGGGCGCGATGGGGGTCGTCTGGCGCGGGACCGACGAGCGTCTCGGCCGGGTCGTCGCCGTCAAGCAGGTCTTCCTCAACCAGGGGCTCGACGAGGCCGAGGCCGACGAGGTCCGTCAGCGCACCCTGCGCGAGGGCCGGATCGCCGCCCGCCTCCAGCACCCCCACGCGATCTCGGTGTTCGACGCCTCGATCGAGGACGACGAGCCGTGGCTGGTCATGGAGTACCTGCCCTCGCGCAGCCTCTCCGCGATGCTCGCCGAGCAGGGTCCGCTCGACCCGCGGCTGGTGGCGCGCATCGGGCGGCAGGTCGCCGACGCGCTCGACGCGGCGCACCAGGCCGGCATCGTCCACCGCGACGTCAAGCCGGGGAACGTGCTGATCGGCAGCGACGGCACCGTCAAGATCACCGACTTCGGCATCTCCCGCGCCACCGGCGACCTCACGCTGACCCGCACCGGCATGCTCGCGGGCACCCCCGCCTACCTGGCGCCCGAGGTCGCGCGGGGCGAGGACTCGACGTTCGCCTCCGACGTGTTCTCCCTCGGCGCCACGCTCTACGCGGCGGTCGAGGGTGTGCCGCCCTTCGGGTCGGAGGACAACGCGCTCGCGCTCCTGCACGCCGTGGCCGCGGGGGCCGTGCACCCGCCGGTCCAGGCCGGGCCGCTGACCGCGCTGCTCATGCGCCTGCTCCGCGACGACCCCCGCGAGCGCCCCACCCCGGCCGAGGCCCGCCGCGAGCTGGGCCGCATCGCACACTCGGCCGGCACCGCGTCCACCGCCGCCTGGGCCCGCACGGAGATCGAGGCCGAGGAGGGTGCCGCGCGCATCCCCGACTCGAGGCGCTCGGCGGAGTCCGACCCGGTGATCTCCGGGCGCGGGTCGGGCCGGGTCCCGCCGCCGACCTGGCGCGGGATGCCCTTCGAGCCCGAGCCCACGCCGGTCCCTGCCGAGGCCGACCGCGTCGCCACCCGCACCCCCTCGCCCCGGGCGAACGGCTCCGCCCCCCGGGCGCTCGGCGCCGTCGCGGCCGCGCCCCGCGGCCGGACGCGCCCCACGGCGCTCGTCGTGGTCCTCGTCCTCGTCCTGGCGCTGGCGGCGGGGATCCTGCTGGCCGTGGCGCTCACGCGGGGCTCCGGCTCCACGGGCGCCGAGAGCGCCTCCGTGGGGTCGGCCCCCACCGCGGCGCCCGCCCCCACCGACGACCGGTCGCGCATGACGGCCGCCGTGCGCGACTACTACACGATCGTCACCGGCAACCCCGGCGCCGGCTGGGCGCGCCTCGGCGCGACGATGCAGGACACCACCGGCGGGTTCTCGGCCTACCAGAGCTTCTGGTCGACGATCTCCGCGGTGGAGGTCACCGACGCCACCGCGATCGACGACGACACCGTGCGCGCGACGCTGGTGTTCACCCCGCGCAGCGGGTCCCCGATCCGCGAGGTCCACGAGCTGGGCCTGTCCCGCGGCACCGGCGGGGCGTGGCTGATCAACTCCGACCGCCGGATCAGCGGCGGCTGAGCGCTAGCGGGTGAAGCCGCGGTCGCTCGCCCACCGGGAGAGCTCGTGCCGGTTCGACGACTGCGTCTTGCGCAGCACACTCGACACGTGGGTCTCGACGGTCTTGATCGAGATGACGAGCTCGGCCGCGATCTCCTTGTAGGCGTAGCCGCGGGCGAGCAGGCGCAGCACGTCGCGCTCGCGGCGGGTGAGCTGGTCGAGCTCGGGGTCGACCGGCGGCGCGGCCCCCGGCCGGTCGGCGAAGGCGTCGAGCACGAAGCCCGCGAGCCGCGGCGAGAACACGGGGTCGCCCGCGCGCACCCGCAGCACCGCCTCGGCGAGGTCGCGGCCCGAGATCGTCTTGGTGACGTAGCCGCGGGCGCCGGCGCGGATCACCGAGATGACGTCCTCGGCGGCGTCGGAGACCGACAGGGCCAGGAAGACGACGTCGGGGTACTCGACCCGGGTGCGGGCCAGGACGGCCGCCCCGCCGCCCTCGGGCATGTGGACGTCGAGCAGCACCACGTCGGGCCGGTAGTGCCCGATGCCCGCGACCGCCTCGCCGACCGAGCCGGCCTCCCCGACCACCGTCACGCCGTGCACCCCGGGGCCCTCCAGCTCGGCCCGCACCCCCCGCCGGAACAGGGCGTGGTCGTCGACGATGAAGACCCGCGCGGCCTCCTCGACCGACCCCCTGGTCGAGCTCCGCTGCGCTTCGTCCCCGGCCGTGCTCATGCCACCTCACTCGCGTCGACGGTGCGGGGCATGGTCAGCCCCACCTCGGTGCCCTCGCCCAGGGCCGTGCGCAGGCGGACGGTGCCGCCGTGGCGCTCCACGCGTCCCCGGATCGAGTCGGCCAGGCCATGGCGGTCGGCGGGGACGTCGTCGGGGTCGAAGCCCTTGCCCCGGTCGCGGACGAACACGCTGACGGTGCCGTCCTCGACCTCGGCGTACACGCTGACGTCCTCGACGCCGGCGTGCTTGGCCGCGTTGGTCATCGCCTCGCGGGCGGCCGCGACGAGGGCAGCGGTCCGCGGGTCGTACGCGGCGTCGCCCACCACCACGGGCTCGACGGTCACCGCGAAGGTGTCCTCCACCTCGCCCGCCGCCGTGCGCAGCGCCGTCGCGAAGCAGGCGACGTCCGCGGCGTCGACCGCCTCCTCGCCGTAGAGCCAGTCGCGCAGCTCGCGTTCCTGACGACGCGCGAGGCGCCGCACCTCGCGCGCGGTCTCGTCCCCCGCCGCCTCGGTGTGCCGCTGGATGAGCGCGAGGGTCTGGAGCACCGAGTCGTGCAGGTGCGCCGCGATCTCGGCGCGCTCCTCGCTGCGGATGCGCTCGCGGCGTTCCGCCGACAGCTCCCGCACCAGCCGCATCCACCACGGCACCGTCAGGACGACGACCCCGACGAGCGTCGCCGTCGCCGCCAGCAGACCGAACCGGACGGCCCCGACGTCCAGGCTGCCCACCAGGAACGCGGTGATCCCGCCCGCGACGAGGAGCGCGCCGAGCACCGCGCGCAGCACGCCGCCGCGCCCGCCGAGCAGCCGCGCCCGCCCGCGTCGTCCGGCCCGGTCCGAGCCGTCGGCCTCCCGCCACACCACGGCCGCGCCCACCAGCGCGATCCCGAGCGGGCCGAGGATCCACCCCGAGATCTGCTCGCCGACCGCGGAGAGCACCAGCGCGAGGGCCAGCCCCAGCGCGACGAGGCCGTAGCCGCGCAGGCGGTCGCGCCCGTCGACGTCGCGGGCGGTGCCCGGCGGCTCGATCGGGCAGAACGCCCAGAGCCCGCCGTAGGCGAGGACGCCGGCGCCGCCGAGGGCGCAGAGCAGGGTGAACACCACCCGCACCCGCAGCACCGGTACGTCGAGGTGCTCGGCGACCCCGCCCGCCACGCCCGCGACCACGGCGCCCGAGCGATGCCGGCGCACGCGGCGCGCGACGGGCGCCTCGTCGGCCGGCGTGCCGGTGTCGGTCTGGGTCACGGGAGCCATCGTCACACGGGCGGGGCCCGGTCGACCTCGGGTTCCCCACCCGGGCGACCCCCGGAAATCCCAGGGTCCCCCGAGCCCGGGACGGGGGTCGTCCCGGACGATTCCCCGTTCCGCGACGACCAGTCTCGACACCGACGCAGCCGAGGGTGGAGAGGATGGTCCCCATGAGCGGGACGGGAACGAGGACGGGGACCGACCCCGGGACCGTGGCACGGGAGGCGTGGGAGACGCGCCCCGCCCGTCGCGGTGAGGACACGAAGGTGGCCGGCGTGGCCGGGGCGCTCGCCCGCCGCTACGACCTGGACCCGACGCTGGTGCGCGTCGCGTTCGTCGTGTGGGCGATCGTCGGCGGTGGGCTGCTGCTCTACCTGCTCGGGTGGCTGGTGCTCCCGGCCGACCCGGCGGACCCGCCGCGGCGCGACCGGGCCGCGGGCGGACGACCGGGCGGGCGCCGCGGTGCGCCGCCGGTGCTGCTGATCGCGACGGTCGTCGTCGCGATCGCCACCCTCGCCCCGGCCTTCGACGGGCGCGTGGTCACGTTCGTCTCGCTCGGCCTCGCCGCCGTCGCGGTCTACTTCCTGCACACCGCCCGCGCCGATCTCGGCGTGCCGGGGACCCCCGGCACACCGGCCGTCGGCGGCTGGGCCCCCCGGCCGCCCGAGGCCCGCGACGAGACCCCGGTCGACTGGGACGCCCTGGGCGCCGACCCGGCCGGCTGGCGGCTGCCGCCCGCACCCCGGGCCGCCACCCCGGCGGCTCCCCGCGAGCCGCGGACCCGCTCCGTGCTCACCCCGGTGACGATCGCGCTGGCGCTCGTCGCCGGCGGGCTCGCCGCCGCCGCCCTGCTGCTGGGGCTGCCGGGCGTGACTGCCGTCTGGATCCCGGGGGCCGCCCTCGCCGTCGTCGGCGCCGGCCTCGTCGTCTCCGCCCTCGTTCCCCGGGCCGGCCGGCCGCGGCGCGGCCTCGTGGTCGTCGCGATCCCCCTGCTGGTCGCCACCGTGCTCGCCGCGGTCGCGGTGACCCGGCCCGACGTCGACGGCACCGGCGACTCCCGCGGCTTCGGCGACCTCCGGGCCGCCCCGACGAGCGCCGCCCAGCTCCTCCCGTCCTACCGCACGGGTGCGGGCGACGTGGACCTCGACCTGAGCCGCCTCGCCCCCTCCGCGCCCGTGCGGACCACCGTGGACTCGGGGGCCGGCGACGTCACCGTCACCGTCCCGACGACCGCCGACGTCACCGTCACGTGTGTTACCGGCCTCGGGGACGTCGACTGCCTCGGGCGGCCGGGCGACAACGTGATCGCCCTCGTCGACCCGGGGCCCGACGGCCCCGGTGGCCAGGTCGTCGACCTGTCGGTCCGCAGCGGCCTCGGCGACGTGGCGGTGCGCCGTGGGTGAGGACGGCTACGACCCCCGCTCCTGGAGCAGCACCCCCGGTTCGCCCCTCACGGTGCACGCGGACGCCGACGAGCCCGGGGCCGTCCCGGTGCGCCGGCGCCGCGACCCGCTCGCGCTGCTCGTCGGGCTCGTCTGCCTCGCGGTCGCCGGGCTCGCGATGGCGTCCCCGCCGACCCTCGTCGGCCTCGACCCGCGGTGGGTCCTGGCCGGGGCCGCCGTGGTGGTCGGGGTCGGGGCGCTGCTCGCCACGGTGCGCCGCCGCTCCTGAGTAGGTTCGCCTCCGTGGAGATCGACCTGCACCTGCACGACGCCGTCGTCCTCACCCTCGAGGGCGACGGCGTCGGCACGCCCGCCCGGGGTCTGGCGATCCACGACGGCCGCGTCCTGGCCGTCCTCGACGACGGCTCGCTCCCGCCGGGGATCACGGCGCGGCGCCGCATCGGGGCCGGGGGCGCGACGGTGGTGCCGGGCTTCGGCGACGCGCACAACCACATGGCCTGGTACGGGCAGACCCTCGCCGAGATCGACCTCTCCACAGCCCACACCCTCGACGAGGTCTACGCCCTGGTGGCCGCGCGGGCCGCCGAGCTGCCGCCGGACGCGTTCGTCGTCGGCTCCGGGTACGACGACGTCGTCCTCGGCGGCTCCCCGCACCACACCGCGCTCGACCGGGCCGCGGGCGGGCGGGCGGTGCGCCTGCAGCACCGCTCCGGCCACGTCTGCGCGGCCTCGACCGAGGCCCTGCGCCGGGCCGGGATCCTCGGCGGCGGGGTGGCCGCGCCGGAGGGCGGGAAGATCGTGCTCGACGACGAGGGGGCCCCGACCGGCGTCGTCGAGGAGGCCGCCCAGCCGCTGATCGCCGACCTCATGCGCCCCTACGCCGTCGACGACGTCGCCGCCGCGCTCGGCCGGGCGTCGCAGGTGTACGCCGCCCAGGGCCTGACCCAGGTCACCGAGTGCGGGATCGCCGCCGGGTTCATGGGGCGCACCCCCCGGGAGCTGGCGGCCTACCAGCTGGCGCGCGAGCGCGGCGTGCTCGCCCAGCGGGTCGTCGTGATGCCGGTCGACGCCGCCCTGCACGCGGTACCGGGCGGGGACGGGGTGGGCCTCGACCTCGGGATGCGGACCGGCTTCGGCGACGACCGCCTCCGCCTCGGCCCGATGAAGATCTTCTTCGACGGCGCGCTCAGCTCCCGGACGGCCGCGATGGGCGAGCCGTTCGACGACCGCGACCACGCCGGCTACTACCAGGACGACCCGGAGCACATGCACGACATGGTGGTCGGGGCCCACCTCGCCGGCTGGACCGTGGCCGCGCACGCGATCGGCGACCGGGCCGTGGCGGCCGCCCTCGACGCGTTCGCCGACGCCCAGGCCCGGCTCCCCCGGCCGACCGTCCGGCACCGGATCGAGCACGCCGGGGTGGTCACCGACACCGAGCTGGAGCGCTTCGCCGCCCTCGGGGTCACTCCCGTCCCCCAGGCGCGCTTCCTCGTGGAGATCGGCGACTCGATGGTCGCCGCGGTCGGCGCGCGGGCCGACCTGCTCTACCGCCACGCGTCGTTCCTCCGGGCCGGGGTCCGGGTGCCCTCGTCGTCGGACCGGCCCTGCGTCGCCGACGGCCACCCCCTGCGGACCATGCAGGCGATGGTGCAGCGGCGGTCGTCGTCAGGACGGCTCATCGGGGCGGACGAGCGGGTCGACCCGGTGACCGCCCTGCGCTCGCTGACCGTCGACACCGCCTGGATCGCCGGCGACGAGGACACCCGCGGCTCGCTCGCCCCGGGCCGCTACGCCGACCTCGTGGTGCTCGGCGACGACGTCACCGCGATCGACCCCGACCGGATCGGCGACACCGAGGTCGTCGCGACGATGCTCGAGGGCGGGTGGACCCACGGGGAGTCAGCGATGGCACATCGCTGACACCGGACGTCAGTCGGCCGCCACGCTCGGCCTCGCCCCGGCGATCGCCGGCTCCGGGGCGGGCATCGGGACCCGGGAGCGGCGCGCGGCCAGCGTCGAGAAGCCGGGGATCGAGGCGAGCACCCGCAGCACCGTCGGCGGCCCCGTGTCGCCCGCGGCGTTGCGCGCGGCCGCGGCCTGCTCGGTGCGCACCTGACGTCGCTGCTCGGCCTCGACCGCGGGGCGCCGCCGCGCCTCCAGCTCGGCCGGGTCGCCGTTCCCGACGACGAGGTTCGCGAGTTCCGCGGCGTCCGCCAGCGCCAGGTTGATCCCGTTCCCGCCGACCGGGCTCATCACGTGCGCCGCGTCGCCGAGCAGCACCACGCCCGCCTTCGACCACGTGTCGACCGTGGTGATCCGGACGGGCAGCAGCGTCAGGTCGTTGGGACCCGTGACGACGGCCCGCACCCGCTCGGCGAGCCACGGCAGCACCGAGGCGAGCGCGTCGATCAGCGGCTCGACCCCCGCCTCGCGCACCGACGCGAACGTGCCCGCCGGGATCGACCAGCCCACCTGCCACTGGCCCGTGCCCTGGTCGAGCAGCGCGATCGTGCCGCCGGGCCGCGCGAAGAGGTCGAGTCCCGACGACGCCGGGTCGTCGGGGTGCTGGTCGACCGCGACCCAGAGCAGGTCGAGGCTCGCCCCCAGCTCGGTGGCCTCGATGCCCGCGGCCGATCGCACCTTCGACGAGCGCCCGTCGGCCCCGACGACGAGGTCGGCGTCGAGCTCGTGGGGCTGCCCGTCGACGGTGTAGCGGACCCCGCGCACGCGGCCGTCCTCGTCGGGAAGGAGGTCGGAGAACCGGGCGCCCATCAGCACCGTGGCGCCGTGCTCCCGGGCCCGGTCGGCCAGCCACGGCAGGAAGCGGGCCTGCGGCAGCAGCGCGTAGTAGGGGAAGCGCTTCGACGCACCCCGGTAGTCGACGAGGCGGTAGGTGCGCTCCGGAGCGTGCCAGCGGAAGGCGTCGGAGCGGGTGTGCGGCACCTCGGCGAGCAGGTCGTGCGCGAGCCCGAGGTCGTCGAGATACTCGAGGACGCCCGGGGCGAGGGTGTCGCCCCGGAAGCGGCGGGCGAAGTCGTGCCGCCCCTCGAGCAGCGTCACCTCGACCCCGCCGCGCGCCAACAGATACGTCAGCAGCACCCCACCGGGGCCGCCGCCGACCACCACCACTCGTGCCATGGCCCCATATTATCTTGATGGCCAAGAGATCGTGACGGCGGCGGATGTGACGTCGAGCGTCAGCATGGCCGCAGTGCGGACACTCGGTGTCACGGATGCCGCCACGACGAACGGCGGCCCTAGAGCTTGCGCAGCCGCAGCAGCGCGTCGGCGAGCACCTCGTCGCGCTTGCAGCACGCGAACCGCACCTGGGTCTCGACCCCCGCCGGCGACGCGTGGAACACCTGGTTCGGCACCGCCGCGACGCCCACCCGCGCGGGCAGCGCCCGGCAGAACGCCAGCGAGTCGGTCTCGCCCAGCGGGGCGATGTCGGCGGTGACGAAGTAGGTCGCCTTCGAGTGGTAGACCTCCAGGCCGAGGTCGCGCAGGCCGTCGGTGAGCAGGTCGCGCTTGCGCTGCAGGTCGCCGGCGAGGGTGGCGAAGCGGTCGTCGGGAAGTTCCAGCCCCACGGCCACCGCGTGCTGCAGCGGCGTCCCGGAGGCGAACGAGAACCACTGCTTGACCCCGAGCACCTTCTCGATCAGCTCCGCGGGCCCGGTCGCCCAGCCGATCTTCCAGCCGGTCACCGAGAACGTCTTGCCCGCCGAGGAGACCGTGATGGTGCGCTCGGCCATCCCGGGCAGCGTCGAGATCGGGATGTGGACCTCGCCGTCGAAGAGCAGGTGCTCGTAGACCTCGTCGGTGAGGACGACGAGGTCGTGCTCGATCGCCACCGCCGCGATCCCCTCGAGCTCGGCGCGCGAGAGCACCGCGCCGGTGGGGTTGTGCGGGGAGTTGAGCAGGACGACCTTCGTCCGCGGCGTCACCGCGGCCCGGAGGGCGTCGACGTCGAGCGCGTAGTCGGGCGCACTGATCCGCACTGGCACCAGAGAGGCTCCGACCAGCACCGACGCGGCCTGGTAGAGGTCGTAGAACGGCTCGAGCGCGATCACCTCGTCGCCGGCGCCGACGAGGGCGACGAGCGCCGACGACAGCGCCTCCGAGGCCCCGGCACACACCACGACCTGCGTCGACGGGTCGAGGTCGATCCCGTAGAACCGCTTCTGGTGCGCGCAGATCGCCTCCCGGATCGCCGGGACACCGATCGCGGGCGGGTACTGGTTCAGCCCGCGGTGCATCGCGGCGACGGCGGCGTCGACGACCTCGCGCGGCCCCGGGGTGTCGGGGAACCCCTGCCCGAGGTTGATCGCGTCGTGCTCCACCGCGAGCGCGGACATCTCGCTGAAGATCGTCGTCGCCAAGGTGACCTCCGGTCTCGTGAGCACTTTCCGGTGCCATAGCACCAGAAAGTGCTCACGAGCGCGCAGCGCACATCATTCCCACTCGATGGTGCCCGGCGGCTTGCTCGTCACGTCGAGGACGACGCGGTTGATCTCGGCGCACTCGTTGGTGATGCGCGTGGAGATGCGCTCGAGCGTCTCGTAGGGCACACGGGTCCAGTCGGCGGTCATGGCGTCCTCGCTCGACACCGGCCGCAGCACCACCGGGTGGCCGTAGGTGCGGCCGTCGCCCTGCACGCCGACCGAGCGGACGTCGGCGAGCAGCACCACGGGGCACTGCCAGATGGTGCGGTCGAGCCCGGCCGCGCTGAGCTCCTCGCGGGCGATCGCGTCGGCGCGGCGCAGGGTGGCGAGCCGGTCGGCGTCGACGGCGCCGATGATCCGGATCGCGAGCCCCGGCCCGGGGAAGGGCTGGCGCTGCACGATCGTCTCGGGCAGGCCGAGCTCGGCACCGACGGCGCGGACCTCGTCCTTGAACAGCGACCGCAGCGGCTCGACGAGCGAGAACTGCAGGTCGTCGGGCAGGCCGCCGACGTTGTGGTGGGACTTGATGTTCGCCGACCCGCTGCCGCCGCCCGACTCGACGACGTCGGGGTAGAGCGTGCCCTGCACGAGGAAGTCGACGCCCTCCTCGGAGGCCAGGTCGCGGGCCGCCCCCTCGAACGACCGGATGAACTCCCGGCCGATGATCTTGCGCTTCTCCTCGGGGTCGACGACGTCGGCGAGCTCGCGCAGGAACACCTCGGCGGCGTCGACGGTCACGAGGTCGACGCCGGTCGCGGCGACGAAGTCCCGCTCCACCTGGCCGCGCTCGCCCTCGCGCAGGAGCCCGTGGTCGACGAACACGCACGTGAGGCGGTCGCCGATCGCGCGCTGGACGAGCGCCGCGGCGACCGCGGAGTCGACCCCGCCGGACAGCCCGCAGATCGCCCGGCCGGTGGGGCCGACCTGCGCCCGGATCGCCTCGACGGTCTCGGCGACGATGTTCGCGGCGGTCCAGTCGGCGCGGATGCCGGCGACGTCGCGCAGGAACCGCTCGAGCACCAGCTGGCCGTGCGGGGAGTGCCCGACCTCCGGGTGGTACTGCACCCCGGCGAGCCGCCGGTCGACGTCCTCGAACGCGGCCACGGGCGCCCCGGGCGACGACGCGGTCGTCGTGAACCCCTCCGGCGCGGCGGTGACGCCGTCGCCGTGGCTCATCCACACCGGGTGCTCGGAGGGGATGTCGCCGTGCAGGCGGCCGGCCTCGGTGACCTGCAGCGACGTGCGCCCGTACTCGCGGTCGCCGGTGTGGGCGACCGTCCCGCCGAGCGCCGAGGCCATGAGCTGGAAGCCGTAGCAGATGCCGAACACCGGCACGCCGGCCTCGAACAGCGCCGGGTCGACGCTCGGCGCGCCCTCGGCGTACACCGACGCCGGGCCGCCCGAAAGCACGATCGCCGCCGGGTCCTTCGCCATCAGGTCGTCCACCGACGTCGTGTGCGGCACCACCTCGGAGTACACCTGCGCCTCGCGCACGCGGCGGGCGATCAGCTGCGCGTACTGGGCGCCGTAGTCGACGACGAGGACGGGGTGCTCACCGCTGCTGCTCACGCCCCCATCGTGCCCGACCGCCGGAACCGACGATGCCTTGCCACATGGTGTCGCCGACACTAATGTTGCCGACACCATGACGCAGCGCTCCGGTCTCGCCCTCGCCGTCCTCGCCCTCGCCGTCGAGGAACCGATGCACCCGTACCGGATGCAGCAGCTCATCCGGGAACGCGGCAAGGACAAGGTGGTCAACGTGGGGCAGCGCTCGCAGCTCTACAAGACGATCGACCGGCTCACGCGCGACGGGCTGCTCGAGGTCCGGACCACCGAGCGCCCGGCGACCCGGCCCGAGCGGACGGTCTACGCGGCGACCGAGGCCGGCCACGAGACCGCGATCACCTGGACCCTCGACATGCTCACGGCCCCGCGGCACGACTTCGGGGAGTTCACCGCCGCGCTCGCCTACCTCGCGCTCATCACCCCCGACATCGCCCGCGACGCCCTCGAGCTGCGCCTCGCCGACCGCCGGGCCGAGCGCGACCGCGTGCGGGACGAGCTCGAGCGGGTCGGGCCCCACGTGCCGCGCTTCTTCCTCGTCGAGGCGGAGTACGCGCTCGCCCACCTCGAGACCGACGTCGCGTGGATCGAGGGGCTGCTCGGGGACCTCGACGACCGCACCCTGCGCTGGCCCGACGAGCTCCCGATCACCACCACCACCACCACCGGAGGACCCCCATGAGCCCACGACCCCTGCGCGTCCTCGTCATCGGCGGTGGGACCGGCGGGATGTGCCTCGCGCACGGCCTGCGCCGGGCCGGCCTCGACGTCGCCGTCCACGAGCGCGACCACACCCGCTCCAGCGGGCTGCACGGCTACCGCGTCGGCATCTCGCCCAACGGCTCCCGCGCCCTGCGGGCCTGCCTGCCGCCCGAGCTGTTCGACACCTTCGTCGCCACCACCGCCGCGCCCTACCGCCACCTCGCGATCTACACCGAGCAGTTCCGCGAGCTGGTCTCGATCTCCTTCGACGACTTCCCGCACACCGGCGACGGCCCCGAGGACCGCGAGTACAACGTCAGCCGCATGACGCTGCGCCAGGTGCTGTTCACGGGCATGGAGGACGTCACCACGTTCGGCCGGCGGTTCACGCACTACGAGCAGCACGACGACGGCGTCACCGCCTTCTTCGACGACGGCTCCACCGACACCGGCGACCTGCTCGTCGGCGCCGACGGCGCGAGCTCCCGGGTCCGCCGCCAGTACCTGCCGCACGCCACCCAGACCGAGACCGGCCTCGTCGGGATCGGCGGGAAGACGCCCCTGACCGCGCAGACCGAGGCGCTGCTGCCCGAACGTTCCCGCCACGGGTTCTCGATGCTGTTCGACCGCCGCGGCCAGTTCGGCATCACCCACGTCATGCGCATGCCGTGGGACACCGGGCACGCCCCGCGCGAGGGCATCGGCGCCACCGACCACGACCTCGTCTCCCGCTGGCCCGGCCTGCGGTTCGACAACACGAGCGACCACGTCTCGTGGGCGCTCACCACCTCCCGCTCGCTCACCCCGGCCGACGTGCTCGACCGCGAGGGCGCCGCGCTCACCGCCCTGACCGACGAGCTCACCGCCGACTGGTCCCCCTGCTGGCGGGCCCTGGTGGCCGGGAGCGAACCGGGCGCGAACGTCGCCCTCGCAATCCGCACGTCCGACCCGCTGACCGCGTGGGCGCCGAGCACGGTGACGCTGCTCGGCGACGCCGCGCACACCATGACCCCGGGCCGCGGCGCCGGCGCCAACACGGCGCTGCGCGACGCCCGCGAGCTGCGCGACCGCCTCGTCCGCGTGCGCGACGGCGAGTGCTCGCTCCTCGAGGCGGTCGGCGACTACGAGGAGGCCATGCGCCGGTACTCGGCCCTCGCGGTCAAGGAGTCGCTGGAGTTCATGAACGACAAGGGCACCGCGCGCCGTCCCGTGGTCGGCCCGCTGTCGGTGTTCGCGCAGCGCACCGGCCTGCGGCTGGTCGACCGCATCCCGGCGGCCAAGCGCCGGATGGCCCAGGGGATGCAGAAGGTGCGCGACTCGGAGCTCGCGTGACCGATGAGTTCCGGGGGCGGCGCCGGTCCCACCTCCCGTGACCACCGTGACGACCGACCTCTGGCCGCTCATCCACGCCGAGCGCGCCGCACTCGCCGACGATCTCGCCCACCTCACCCCCGAGCAGTGGGCCACGCGCTCGCTGTGTAGCGAGTGGACGGTCGAGGAGACCGTCGCCCACCTCGTGGCCGGCGCGAGCATCGGCCCGCTCCGGTGGTTCCGCAGCGTCCTCGGCGCCCGCGGCGACTTCGACCGGCACAACGCCCGCCGCCTCGCCGAGCACCGCGGGAGCACCCCGGCGGAGACGCTCGCCCGCTTCCGGTCGGTCGTCGGCAGCACCACGTGCCCGCCCGGGCCGGTCGAGATGTGGCTCGGCGAGATCGTCGTGCACGGCGGCGACGTCCGGCGCCCGCTCGGCCTCGTCCACGAGTCCCCGGAGTCGACCCTGACCCCGCTCGCGGCGTTCTTCGCGAAGCAGAACTCGACGGTGCGCAGCCGGACGAACGCGGCGGGCCTGCGGCTCGAGGCCACCGACGGGCCGTTCACCAGCGGTCTCGACGATGCCCCGCTCGTCACCGGCCCGACCCTCGCCCTGGTCATGGCCATGGCCGGGCGCGGCGCGTTCTGCGACGACCTGACCGGTGCCGGCGTCGCGACCCTGCGCTCCCGCTGCCCGTGATCGCGAGCTCGGCGGCAGAGTGATCGCTCAGCGAGCACTCCGCCGCCCGGACCGCTCGCAGCGCAGCCGCGACGCCGCCTGGTCGCCGATCACCCGAGGAGGTCGCGCACCGCGGCGCGGGCGGACGCCACGTCGGGCGAGCCCACCGCGGCCGCGGCCGCCCGGCGTGCGGTCGCGAGGTCGACCGAGCCCACCCGCGCCGCCACCGCGGGCAGCGCCGAGGCCGCAGCCGACAGCGAGGTGACCCCGAGCCCGACGAGGACGACCGCGAGCGCCGGGTCGGCCGCCGCCTCGCCGCACACGCCGACCGGGGTGCCGGTGACCTCGGCCGCCCGGCAGAGCTGGTCGAGCAGGCGCAGCACGGCGGGCTGCCACGGGTCGTTGAACGCCGCGAGCGCCCCGGACTGGCGGTCGGCGGCGAAGACGTACTGGGTGAGGTCGTTGGTGCCGACCGAGACGAAGTCGACCTCGGCGAGCAGCTCCGGGGCGTTCAGCACCGCGGCCGGGACCTCGATCATCACGCCCACCTGCTCCGCGCCCGCCGCCCGGGCCCGCGCGACGAAGCGGCGGGCCTCGTCCGCGGTGGAGATCATCGGGGCCATCACCTTGAGCGGCACGCCCGCGTCCGCGGCCCCGCCGACGAGCGCGGCGAGCTGGCGGTCGAGCACGCCGGCGCGGTCGGCCGACCCGGACCCGATGGTCGAGCTCCGTTCCGCTGCGTCTCCGGCGACCTCGTCGAACAGCCGCTGCCCCCGCACCCCGAGGGCCGGGTTGACCTCCGGGGCCACGTCGAGGAACGGCACGGGCTTGTCGGCGCCGGCGTCGAGGGTGCGGGCGGTGATCGGGAGGCCCCGCAGCGGCTCCATCGTCGCGGCGTAGCCGGCCCGCTGGTCGGCCTCGGTCGGCTCGGTCGCGGCGGAGAGGAAGGTGAGCTCGGTGCGCAGCAGGCCGACGCCCTCGGCGCCCACGCCCGCGGCCCTCGTCGCGTCCTTCGCGTCGGCGATGTTCGCGACGATCGCGATACGGCGTCCGTCGGTGGTGGTCACCGGCCCGGCGACCGAGGTCGGGCCCGCGGCGGCGAGGTCGGCGCCGACCGCGGTGCCCGGGGCCGCCTCGACGACCTCGCCGGCCGTCCCGTCGACCCGCACGAGCGTCCCCTCGGGGAGGGTCCCCGCGCCCGGGCAGCCGACGACGGCCGGGATGCCGAGGGAGCGGGCGAGGATCGCGGTGTGGCTGGTGGGGCCGCCCTCGACGGTGACCAGGGCCAGCGCCGTCGCCGGGTCGAGCGTCGCGGTGTCGGCGGGTGCGAGGTCGCG
Organism: Actinomycetospora atypica; assembly: GCF_042653685.1. Classification (NCBI taxonomy): domain Bacteria; kingdom Bacillati; phylum Actinomycetota; class Actinomycetes; order Pseudonocardiales; family Pseudonocardiaceae; genus Actinomycetospora; species Actinomycetospora atypica. The sequence goes on from NZ_JBHSIV010000035.1 coordinate 22,361, forward strand.
GGCGACGAGCACCGAGGGCCCGTCGAGGGTCGGCACGCCCGGCGCGGGCACCCCGAGCAGCTCGGCGACGATCCGGTCGCGGATGTCGGCGACGTCGCCCGCGCGCTCGGCCATGTAGCCGCCGGCCGACCGCAGGGCCGCGACGAAGCGGGCGGCGGCCTCGTACACCGCGCGGGGCGCGGGCGTCCCGTGGTCGCGCACCGCGTCGGCGGCGGCCTCGAGCAGCGCGGGGTCCTCGGCCATCATCGCGGTGGCGTAGAGGACGTCGGCGACCTCCTTCGCCAGGCCCGGCGTGCCCGCGGTGTCCATCATCCGGGTCGACACCGCGGCGCCGGCGGGGGCGATGCGCCCCGCCTCCACCTCCCGGCGGTCGTCGGGAACGACCGGTCCCGCGGGGGGCTCCCCGAGCGGCTCCGGCACCCGGACGACCGGCCCGACGGCGGCTCCCGCACTGGCCGGCGTGCCGGGCAGCACCACTCTGGTCCCCGCCTCGATCATCGCTGGGCTCGTCATGGCACTCCCCTTCGTCGGGTCGATGGCGTCGGTGTCGCCGAGGAGAACGTACGACGACGACCGGTTGACAGTCCACAGGCAATCCCACAAACTTCCAACCAGAACCACACGAGTTGACCGAAGAACGGAGGTGATCGGGCATGTACGCCGCAGAGCGCCACCAGGTCCTGGTCCGCCGGGCGCGGGAGCTGGGACGGCTGGAGGTCACGCAGGTCGCCGCCGAACTGGGGGTCACCACCGAGACGATCCGGCGCGACCTCACCGCGCTCGAGCGCCAGGGGCTGCTGCACCGGGTGCACGGCGGCGCCATCGCGACCGACCGCCTCGAGATCGAGCCGACCGTCGGGGTCCGCGACGTCACGCAGTCCGAGGAGAAGGACCGCATCGCCAAGGCCGCGGTCGCCGAGCTCGGGTCGGCCACGACGATCCTGCTCGACGCCGGCACGACGACCGCGCGGGTCGCGAGCCTGCTGCCCGACGACGTGGAGCTCACCGTCGTCACCAACGCGCTACCCATCGCCACCGCGCTGGCCTCCCGCTCCCGCATCACCGTCCACCTCGTCGGCGGCCGTGTCCGCGGCACGACGATGTCGGCGGTCGACCGCTGGGCCATGAAGACCCTCGAGAGCGTCAACTGCGACGTCGCGGTGCTCGGCACCAACGGCTTCTCCGTCGAGCGCGGGCTCACCACCCCCGACGTCGCCGAGTCCGCGGTCAAGGGCGCGATGGTCCGGGCCGCCGCCCGCCGCATCGTGGTGGCCGACTCGAGCAAGTACGGCGTCGACTCCTTCTCCCGCTTCGCCGCCCTCGCCGACGTCGACACCCTCGTGACCGACGGCAGCCTGCTCGAGACCCACCCCGAGGCGGCGGACGCCCTCCGCGGCGCCGGCCCCGAGCTGGTGATCGCGTGACCACGAGCGACACGGGGATGATCGTCACGGTCACCCCGAACCCGAGCATCGACCGGACCGTCGAGGTCCCGGAGCTCGTGCCCGGCGCGGTCCTGCGCGCCACCGGCCACCGGGTCGACCCGGGCGGCAAGGGCGTGAACGTCTCCCGGGTCCTGGCCCACTTCGGCCGCCCGACCCTCGCGGTGATGCCCGGTGGCGAGGGCGAGCTGGCCTCCCTGCTGCGCCGCGCGGGCGTCCGGCCCGTCTGCACCCCGGCGACGGGGGCGACGCGGGTCAACACCGCCCTCGTCGAGCCGGACGGCACCACGACCAAGGTGAACGAGCCGGGCCTGCTCCTCACCGCCGCCCAGCTCGACGCCCTCGTCGACACCGTCCGGGTGCACGCCTCCTCGGCCGACTGGGTGGTGACCGCCGGGTCGGTCCCCACCGGCGCGGCGAGCGACCTGCACGGCCGGATCGTCCGCGCGGCCCGGCGGGCGGGCGCCCGGGTCGCCGTCGACACCTCTGGGGACGCGCTGCGCCACGCGGTGGCCGAGCGCCCCGACCTGGTCAAGCCGAACGTCGCCGAACTCGCCGAGCTCGTCGGGCACCCGCTGCCGGCGCTGGCCGACGTGCTGGCCGCCGCCCGCGAGCTGTGCTCCGACGGCATCGACACCGTGCTCGTCTCGATGGGCGCCGCGGGCGCCCTCGTGGTCGACCGGGACGAGTCCTGGCACGTCGCGAGCCCCTCCGTGGCCGTCCGCAGCACCGTCGGCGCCGGGGACTCCACCCTCGCCGGCTACCTCATCGCCCTGGGCGCCGGCGCGAAGAAGCCGGACGCCCTCGTCCACGCGGTGGCCTGCGGGGCCGCCGCGGTCGGCCTGCCCGGCACCGCGGTGCCCGGGCCCGCCGACGTCGATCCCACCCTCGTCCGTCCGGCCTCCACCCCGGACTCCACCCTCGACCTCACCGGAGAGGCAGCATGAGCGACCTGATCACGGCCGACCTCGTCGACCTGGACCTGCCGGCCGGCGACCGACGGACCGTCGTCCGTTCGCTCGCCGAGCGCCTCGTCCAGGCCGGCCGCGTCACCGACCTCGACCAGTTCCTCGCCGACGTCGAGGCCCGCGAGGCCCAGATGCCGACGGGCCTCGACGGCGGGATCGGCATCCCGCACTGCCGCTCCACCGCGGTCACCGAGCCGACCCTGGGCTTCGGCCGCAGCACGGCGGGCGTCGACTTCGGCGCCGAGGACGGTCGCCCGGCCGACCTCGTCTTCCTCATCGCCGCGCCCGAGGGCGGCGGCTCCGAGCACATGACCGTGCTGGCCGCGCTCGCCCGCCGCCTGGTCCGCAAGTCCTTCACCGGCGAGCTCCGTTCCGTCACCGACCCGGCCGACGCCGCCGGCTTCATCGCGAAGGAGGTCTCGGCGTGAAGATCGTCGCCGTGACCGCGTGCCCCACGGGCATCGCCCACACCTACATGGCCGCCGAGGCCCTCGAGGCCGCCGCCGAGGAGGCCGGCCACGAGATCACCGTCGAGACCCAGGGATCGGCGGGCTCGACCCCGCTGACCGCCGAGCAGCTGGCCGGGGCCGACGTCGCGATCTTCGCGGCCGACGTCGAGGTCCGCGACAAGGACCGCTTCGCCCACCTCCCGCAGGTCGCGGTCGGCGTCAAGAAGGCCATCAGCGGCGGCGACCTCCTCGTCGCGCAGGCCGAGGAGGCCGTGAGGAACCACGTGCCCGCCCCCGCGGGCGCCCCGGCCGCCGCGGCCCCGGCCGGAGTGAAGGCGCCTGGGCAGAATTCCTCCAGGAGTGGTCCCGGCGCCGCCTCGAAGGTCCGCGCCTGGCTCATGACCGGCGTCAGCCACGTCATCCCGTTCGTCGCCGCGGGCGGCCTGCTGATCGCCCTGGGCTTCGCCCTCGGCGGGTACCAGATCAACCTGCCCGACGACTCGCCGCTCTACGAGCAGATCCTCGACGGTGGCTTCGACGCCGGCTCGATCACGGCGTGGGGCGCCCTCGCGTTCGGCATCGGCTCGGCCGCGTTCAACTTCCTCGTGCCGGTCCTCGCGGGCTTCATCGCCTACGCGATGGCCGACCGGCCCGCCCTCGTCCCGGGCTTCGTCGGCGGCGCGATCGCGGTGACCACGGGCGCCGGCTTCCTCGGCGGCCTCGTCGCGGGCTTCGTCGCCGGTGGTCTCGTCATGTGGATCAAGACCTGGCGCGTGCCCCGCGCCCTGGCCGGGATCATGCCGGTGCTGGTGATCCCGCTGCTCTCGACCGCCGTCGTCGGCCTGCTCATGTACGTCGTCGTCGGCCGCCCGATCGCGCTGATCACCGAGGGCCTCACGAACTGGCTCAACGGCCTGTCGGGCACCAACGCGGTGCTGCTCGGACTGCTGCTCGGACTGATGATGTGCTTCGACATGGGTGGCCCCGTCAACAAGGCCTCGTACACCTTCGCCGTCGCCGGGCTGTCCACCGGCTCGGCCGGCGCGCTGACGATCATGGCCGCGGTCATGGCCGCCGGCATGGTCCCGCCGCTGGCGATGGCCCTCGCGACGGTCGTCCGGAAGTCGCTGTTCAGCGACGTCGAGCGGGAGAACGGCCGGGCCGCCTGGCTGCTCGGTGCCTCGTTCATCTCCGAGGGTGCGATCCCCTTCGCCGCCGCCGACCCGTTCCGCGTGATCCCCTCGATCATGGTCGGCGGGGCCGTCACCGGCTCGCTGTCGATGGCCTTCGGCGCGACCCTGCGCGCCCCGCACGGCGGGGTCTTCGTGGTGCCGCTGATGGGCAACCCGCTCGGCTTCCTCGTCGCGGTCGTCGCCGGGACCGTGGTGGCCACGGCCCTCGTCGTCGCCCTCAAGACCTTCGCCCGCCGCCGCCCGGCCCGTCCGGCCGCCGAGGACACCGTGACCACGTCCGCCACCGAGCGCGAGACGGTGACGGCATGACCACCCCGTCGAGAGAGAACACGACCATGATCGAGCGCACCGTCGTCGTCGCGACCCAGATCGGCCTGCACGCCCGCCCGGCCGCGCTGTTCTGCAAGGCCGCCGCCGCCCAGCCCGCGCGGGTCACCCTGGCGACCGCCGAGGGCGACACCGCCGACGCCCGCAGCATGCTCTCCGTGCTCGGCCTCGGGGTGCGGGGCGGCCAGGAGGTCACCCTCACCGCCGACGCGGACGTCACCGGGGCGCAGGCCTCGGTCGACGCCCTCGCCGAGCTCCTGGCGACCGACCTCGACGCCTAGCCCCCACGACGACGAAGGGCCCCACCGGTTCCGGTGGGGCCCTTCGTCGTGCGGTGGGTCAGCGGCGGACCGAGAGTCCGACCCGCTGGAACTCCTTGAGGTCGGAGTAGCCGGTCTTCGCCATCGCGCGGCGCAGCGCCCCGAACAGGTTGACGGTGCCGTCGGCCTGCGGTGCGGGCCCGCGCAGGACGCCCGCGAGGTCGTTGCCCCGCTGGGCCACCCCGACGACGCCCGAGCGCGGCAGGTTGGGGTGCGCGGCGGCCGAGGTCCAGTACCAGCCGCCGCCGGGCGCCTCGTCGGCCGCGGCGAGCTGCTCGCCGAGCATCACGGCGTCGGCCCCGCAGGCGATGGCCTTCGCGATGTCGCCGGAGGTGGTCATCCCGCCGTCGGCGATGACGTGGACGTAGCGCCCGCCGGTCTCGTCGAGGTAGTCGCGCCGCGCGGCGGCCGCGTCGACGAGCGCCGTGGCCATCGGGACGCCGATCCCCAGCACCGCGTCGGTGGAGGTTGACACCGACTGCCCGTACCCGACGATCACGCCGGCCGCGCCGGTGCGCATGAGGTGCATCGCGGTGCGGTAGTCGCCGACCCCGCCAGCGACCACCGGGATGTCGAGCGACTCGATGAAGTCCTCGAGGTCGAGCGGGGCCTCGCCGCCGTCGTCGTCGGCCGACCCGGCGACGTGCTCGGCCGAGATGATCGTCCCCTGCACGACGAGGACCTCGACACCGGCCTTGAGCAGGGTGGGCGTCAGCTCGCGGGCGTGCTGCGGGCTCACCCGCGCGGCGAGCGTGACCCCCGTGACCTGGCGCAGGGCCTCGGCCAGGAGGTCGGTCTGCACCGGCGCGGCGTGCAGGCGCTGCAGCTCGACGAGGGCCCCGGCCGGGTCGTCGGCCGCGCGGGCCGCGATCTCCGCGAGCGCCTTCTCGGCGTCGGAGTGCCGCGCCCAGAGCCCCTCGGCGTTGAGCACGCCGAGCCCGCCGAGCTCACCGACCCGGGTCGCCGTGGCCGGGGAGACGACGGCGTCGGTGGGGTGGGTGAGCAGCGGCAGGTCGAAGCGGTAGGCGTCGAGCTGCCAGGCGGTCGAGACCGCCGACGACGTCCGCGTGCGGCGGCTGGGCACGATGTCGAGGTCGTCGAAGGTGTAGCTGCGTTGGGCACTGCGGCCCCGGCCGATCTCGACCTGCTCGCGCATGCTGGTGTTCTCTCCCGGAGTCAGCGACCGCCGTAGTTGGGCGCGACCGCGGTCATCGTCACGTGGTGGGGGTGGCTCTCGGCGAGGCCCGCGGCCGTGATCCGCACCATGTGCGCGGTCTGGAGCTCGGCCGTCGTCCGGGAACCGGTGTACCCCATCGCCGCCCGCAGTCCACCGACGAGCTGGTGGGTGACCTGCGTGAGCGGGCCCCGGAAGGGTACGCGGCCCTCGACGCCCTCCGGCACGAGCTTGTCGTCGGAGAGGACGTCGTCCTGGAAGTAGCGGTCCTTCGAGTACGAGCCCTGCTGCCCGCGGGTCTGCATCGCGCCCAGCGAGCCCATGCCGCGGTAGGTCTTGTACTGCTTGCCGTCGACCAGCACGAGCTCGCCGGGCGTCTCGGCGGTCCCCGCCAGCAGCGACCCGAGCATCACCGACGACGCGCCGGCCGCGATGGCCTTCGCGATGTCGCCGGAGGACTGCAGGCCGCCGTCGCCGATCACCGGCACGCCGGCGGGCCGCGCCGCGGCGTCGGCCTCCGCGATGGCCGTGATCTGCGGGACCCCGACCCCGGCGATGATCCGCGTGGTGCAGATCGAGCCCGGCCCGACCCCGACCTTCACGCCGTCGGCGCCCGCGTCGACCAGCGCCTGGGCGCCCGCCCGGGTGGCGACGTTGCCGCCGACGATGTCGACGCGGTCGCCGAGCTCCTGCTTGAGCTTCGCGACCATCGCCGTGACGGCGCGGGAGTGGCCGTGCGCGGTGTCGACGACCAGGACGTCCACCCCGGCGTCCACGAGGCCCATCGCGCGGACCCACGCGTCGTCGCCGACGCCGATCGCCGCGCCGCAGAGCAGCCGGCCGTCGGGGTCCTTCGTCGCCATCGGGTACTGCTCGGTCTTGACGAAGTCCTTGACCGTGATGAGGCCCCGCAGGATGCCGGCGCCGTCGACCAGCGGCAGCTTCTCGATCTTGCGGCGGCGCAGCAGGCCCAGCGCGGCCTCCGCGGTGACCCCGACCTGCGCGGTGACGAGGTCGGTCGACGTCATCACCTCGCGCACCCGGCGCGAGTGGTCGACCTCGAAGCGCATGTCGCGGTTGGTGATGATGCCCACGAGCTTCCCGGCCTCGTCGGTCACCGGGAGCCCCGAGATGCGGAACTTGGCGCAGAGGGCGTCGACCTCGGCGAGGCTGTCGTCGGGCGAGCAGGTCACCGGGTCGGTCACCATGCCGGCCTCGGAGCGCTTCACCACCTCGACCTGGGCGGCCTGCTGGTCGGCCGGGAGGTTGCGGTGCAGCACCCCCATCCCGCCGTGCCGGGCCATCGCGATGGCCATCCGCGCCTCGGTCACGGTGTCCATCGCCGAGCTGACCAGCGGGATCCGCAGCGTGATGTTCCTCGAGAGGCGGGCCGAGGTGTCGGCCTCCGAGGGCACCACGTCCGACTCGGCGGGCAGGAGCAGGACGTCGTCGAACGTCAGGCCTTGCAACGCGAACTTCTCCGGCACGCCGGGGTCGGTGAGCACCATGCCGACGATGGTAGTCGTCCCCGCGGGGTGACCCTCGTCTCCGCAGGTGGGACCCCGTCGCGCCCGATCGGTGGGGCCCGTCGATCGACATCGAACGACGGGTAGGTTCGTAGCGTGCCGTACGAAGCCCTGCCGCCGGACCCGTTCGCCGGAGACCCGTCGTCGGACCCCTCGCGCATGCTCGACGCGCTCGCCGACCTCACGGACGTCACCGGCCCGGAGGACCTGCCGCTCGACGACGAGGAGCGCGAGGAGGTCATCGCCGACCTCGGGGACCTGGCCGTCTTCCAGGCCCTGCTCGCCCCCCGGGGGATCCGGGGCGTCGTCGTCGACTGCGAGGACTGCGAGGAGCAGCACTTCCACGACTGGGACCTGCTGCGCGCCAGCCTCCAGCAGCTCCTCGAGGAGGGCCACATGCGGCCCCACGAGCCCCCGTTCGACCCGGACCCGGCCGCCTACGTCACGTGGGAGTACTGCCGGGGCTTCGCCGACGCGACGCTCGCCGAGCAGTAGCTCTCCCCGGCCGGAGCGATCCGGCCGCCGGAATCCCCTTCACGACGACGGGCCCGGCTCCCCTCGGGGAGCCGGGCCCGTTCTTCGTCGTGCGGTGGACTAGTTCCCGGGGGCCGGGGCCGTCGTGGTCGTCGTCTCAGCGGGCACCGGAGTGGCCTGCCGAGGCTCGTCCGTCGTCGGATCGGTCGTGGTACTGCTCGGGTCGTCGCTCTTCGACGGGGTGACCTCGGTCGAACCGGCGGGCTTGCCCGGCTTCGCCGGCACGGTCCCCTCGGACTGGCCCGGAGCAGTCGCCGTGGACCCGCTGCTCGGCGCGGCCGGGGCGGTCGGGTCGAGCGACTTGAGGACGTCCTGGCGCTGCTGCACCAGCGGCGGCTGGTCGTCGGCCTGCACGGCCTGGATCTGGTTGCCGGCGCTCTGGAGCAGCGACTGCGCCGTGGCCCGGTCACCCTTCGCGATCGCGTCGTTGGCGGCGACGATCGTCTCGCGGACCTGCTGGGTCTTCTGGGCGTTGTCGGCCTGCTGGCTGAAGAGGACCTTCGTCAGCCCGAACATCGCGTCCCCGGGCTGGGCCGAGTGGATCGCGACGGTGAACCCGGAGAGCGCGACCGCGATGGCGGCCGCGGCGACGGCGAACGGCATCCGTCGACGGGTGCGGCTCGCGCGGCGGTCCCGGGCGGCGTGCCCGGCCTCGACCGCGTCCGCGGCCTCGTCGAGATCGACGAGCTCCGGCATGGGCTCGGCCTCGATGTCGGCCTTCCAGGCGGCGAGGATCGCGGCCAGGTGGTCGTCGTCCTGCCCGGGCCGCCCGAAGACGTCCCCGCCCGAGAAGGCGTCGGCACCACCGCTGAGAGCCCCACCGGCGATCGCGTCGAGCAGGGCGTCATCCGCGCGAACCGCGGCGAGGTCCACCGGCCCGTCGACGAGATCGTCACCCGCACCGAAAGCGCGGTGACCACCCACCTAACTCACCTCTTCCGAGATCGCGGACACGGCGGTCCGCAGCTTCGACAGTGCGCGGTGCTGTGCCACCCGGACCGCACCGGGTGTGGACTCGACCGCTTCCGCGGTCTCCTCCGCCGAGAGACCAACGACGACACGCAGCACGAGGATTTCCCTCTGTTTGGGTGGCAGCGTGTCGAGGAGTTGACCCATCTGGACCGACAGCGCACCGTTCATCGCACGCTGCTCGGGCCCGTCGTACGGGTCCAGTTCCTCGGGCAGCTCGGAGACGGGCTCGGACTTGTTCCGCGCCACCGAGCGATGGGCGTCGACCACCTTGTGCGCCGCGATCCCGTAGACGAACGCGAGGAACGGGCGGCCCTGATCCCGGTAGCCGGGCAGCGCTGTCAGCACGGCGAGGCACACCTCCTGGGCCACGTCGTCGGCCGAGACCGACGACCGTTCCTGCCGGCCGATCCTCGCGCGGCAGTAGCGCACGACGAGCGGTCGGATGATCGCGAGGACACGATTGAGGGACGTGCGGTCGCCGTCGTTGGCGGCGGCCACCAGTCTCTCGAGGTCGTTCCCTGACTCGGTCATCGCTCCCCGTGGCCCCGGCGTTACTCGCGGCGGTGTGACCCGCAGGTCCACCTCGGTCGGCCGAGCCGCCTCCTCCGTGGGAGGTACCGGCAGAGCCGGTGACCCGGAGGGGACACCGTACCGTCCCCCCGGACGGCTCGCGCCCTGTCCTGCGAACGGGCTCCCCCGTTCCGGCACACGCCAGCGGTCCGCGGCCCGGTGGGTGGCGCGCGGTGTTCCGAGGGCGGGCGTGGGCACGTCGTCGGGAGAGGGACCCGGGCCCTGGGGCGCGGGCGGGGCGAAGGACGTCCCGGGCCGGGAGGACCCCGGAGGCACGGGACGCGGCCGCGCGGTCAGGAGACCAGGCCCCGGCGGAAGCCGTGGGCCACGGCCTGCGCACGGTCACGCACACCCAGCTTGCGGAACAGCCGCCGGGCGTGGGTCTTCACGGTGTCCTCGGAGAGGTAGAGCTCCCGGCCGATCTGGCCGTTGCTCTTGCCCTGCGCCATCCCCCGCAGGACCTGCAGCTCGCGCTCGGTGAGCTGCACCCCCGTGTCGGAGGGGGTGCGCGGTGCGGGCACCGAGGTGCTCGCGAGCGTGTGGGCCAGGGCCGCGACGAGCTCGGGCCGGGAGGCGTCCCACCGCAGGTAGCCGCGGGCACCGCCGGCGATCGCGGCGGCGATGCTGCCGGAGTCGTCGGGCGCCCCGAAGACGATGACGTTCGCCTGCGGGTGCGCGGCCACGAGCCGGCGGGTCGCCTCGACCCCGGTCGGCACGGCGCGCTGCGTCCCCACGAGGACGACGTCGACACTCTGTCGGGAGAAGCGGGTGAGCAGCTCGTCGCCATGGGCGACGCAGTCGATGCGGTGGACGCCCGGCACGGCCGACATGACGCGGGTCAGTCCCTCACGCACGCTGCGGCGGTCGTCGCAGATCAGGACCGTCGTCACGGAAGTTCCTCCCTGCAGCGTTCCTGCAGTCGGTTGGCGGGCACTACCGGTCATCGGCGCCGCTCCGCCCCGGCTTGAGTCGGATCCGCGGTTTTCCCGCGCCGGATCGACGACCGGTGCCATGCGTGCTCCTCATCCGGTGTTCCTGCGGTGACCGGTGGACGATCCCGACGAGCGGCGTTCCCACGCGCTCGTCGTGACGTTCCCGGTCCCCTCCCCCTCGACAACGGGCCCGCGCCCGTCGGGTCACGGCCGGCTCCATACCCCGGAGCTGCCACCGCCACCCACACGGAGCACTGGTCACGTCCTGCCCGAGGAATGATCACGGATGGTGGTCGTTTCGGCAAGACTTGTCACGGTACGGATTCGCCGACGGTCGTCCCGGTGCGCCGTGACGCGCATCCGACTGACCGCGAGCGATCTGCACACGACCGGACGGCTCACAATCTCCGCATCTTGTACCCATGCCCGCGACGGCCATAGGGTCGGAGCACGGTCGCCCTGCGCGCGACCGTCGGCACGGACGGTGACGAATCGGACGGGCCCGACCCCGTGGTGGCCGACGCCAGGGTCTCCGACCAGAGGACCCCGGCTCCGACCACCACCCACGTCAGGACGAGGAGGTGGTCGAGATGGCCGACGTGCGTCGACTGCCCGGCCCCAACGCCGATCTCTGGGACTGGCAGCTGCACGCCGCGTGCCGCGGCATGGACAGCCAGTTCTTCTTCCACCCCGACGGCGAGCGGGGCCCGGCCCGCGCGAGCCGCGAACGCCGCGCGAAGGCGGTGTGCGAGAGCTGCCCGGTGATGGAGCCCTGCCGCCGGCACGCCATCGCCGCGGGCGAGCCCTACGGCATCTGGGGCGGGCTCTCGGAGTCCGAGCGCACCGGCTCCGGACGCCGCGGGCGGCCGCAGGACATCATCGTCCGCTGACCGGTCGCCCCGGACACACCAAGAACGGCCCGTTCGTCACGGAAGAAGGTGACGAACGGGCCGTTCGTCCGTTCCGGGACACCCGCGCACGACGACGGGCCCGGCCGAGCGTGTCGCTCGACCAGGCCCGGCGTGTGTCAGCCGTGCGGGAACTCAGTGCCCGTGGCCGTGCCCGTGGCCGTGGCCACCGGCGGCGGGTGCGGGCGCCTCGTCCTCGGGCTTCTCGACGATGGCCGACTCGGTGGTCAGCACCATCCGTGCGATCGACACCGCGTTCTCGAGCGCCGAGCGCGTGACCTTGACCGGGTCGATGATCCCGGCGGCCATGAGGTCGCCGTACTCCTCGGCCGCGGCGTCGTAGCCGGTCTCCCAGCCGCCCTCGGCGACCTTCGCCGCGACGACCGAGCCCTCGAGGCCCGCGTTGAACGCGATGGCCTTGAGCGGCGCCGACAGGGCCCGACGCACGAGCGCGACCCCGGTCGCCTCGTCTCCGGTGCGGCCGAGGCCGCCCTCGAGCTCCGCGGAGGCGTGCAGCAGGGCCGCCCCGCCGCCGGGGACGATGCCCTCCTCGATCGCGGCCCGGGTCGCCGCCACCGCGTCCTCGATGCGGTGCTTGCGCTCCTTGAGGTCGGTCTCGGTGGCCGCGCCGACCTTGATGACCGCGACGCCGCCGGCGAGCTTCGCCAGCCGCTCCTGCAGCTTCTCGCGGTCCCAGTCGGAGTCGGTCTCGTCGATCTCGCGGCGGATCGACGCGACCCGGCCCTCGACGGCGGCCTTGTCGCCACCGCCCTCGACCAGCGTGGTCGCGTCCTTGGTGATCACGGCGCGCCGGACGGAGCCCAGCACGTCGAGGCCGGCCTCGGAGAGCTTGAGGCCGATCTCGGGGTTGATCACCGTGGCGCCGGTGGCGGCGGCGAGGTCGTCGAGGAACGCCTTGCGGCGGTCCCCGAAGAACGGCGCCTTGACCGCGCAGATCCGCAGCGTCTTGCGGATGGCGTTCACGACGACCGTCGAGAGCGCCTCGCCCTCGAGGTCCTCGGCGATGACGAGGAGCGGCTTGCCCGACTCCACGACCTTCTCCAGCAGCGGGAGCAGGTCGCCGATCGCCGAGATCTTCTCCCGGTTGATCAGCACGTGGGCGTCCTCGAGGACGGCCTCCATCGACTCGCCGTCGGTGACGAAGTACGGCGAGAGGTAGCCCTTGTCGAACTGCAGGCCCTCGGTGACCTCGAGCTCGGTGGCGAGCGTCGAGGACTCCTCGATGGTGATGACACCGTCCTCGCCGACGCGCTCCATGGCCTCGCCGATGAGGTCGCCGATCTCCTGGTCGCGCGAGGCGACCGCACCGACCGACGCGATGCCGCGCCGGCCGTCGACCGGGGTGGCGTGCGAGCGCAGCACCTCGGTGACCTTCTCGGCGGCCGCGGCCATGCCGGCGCCGAGCGCACCCGGGTTGGCCCCGGCCGCGAGGTTGCGCAGACCCTCGGACACGAGAGCCTGGGCGAGCACGGTGGCCGTCGTCGTGCCGTCGCCGGCGACGTCGTTGGTCTTCGTGGCCGCCGTCTTGGCGAGCTGCACGCCGAGGTTCTCGAACGGGTCGTCGAGGTCGATCTCGCGCGCGATGGTGACGCCGTCGTTGGTGATCGTCGGACCACCGAACTTCTTGCTGAGCACGACGTGGCGCCCCCGCGGTCCGAGGGTCACCTTCACCGCCGCGGCCAGCTGGTCGACCCCGCGCTCGAGGGCGCGGCGAGCGGTCTCGTCGAACGTGATCTGTTTGGGCACTGCCCAGTCCTTTCCGGTGTGACGGCCTGCGGACACACCACCGCCCCGGGTCCCCGGCGAGCGGGGATCACCGGGGCGGTGGGTACACGGGCGTCGTTAGTTGACGACCGCCAGGACGTCACGCGAGGAGAGGATCAGGTAGTCCTCGCCGTTGTACTTGATCTCGGTGCCGCCGTACTTCGAGAAGACGACGACGTCACCGACCGCGACGTCGAGCGGAATGCGGTTGCCCTTGTCGTCGATGCGGCCCGGGCCCACCGCGAGGACCTTGCCCTCCTGGGGCTTCTCCTTCGCGGTGTCCGGGATGACGATGCCGGACGCGGTCGTGGTCTCGGCCTCAGAGGCCTGGACCACGAGCTTGTCCTCGAGCGGCTTGATGTTCACGCTCGCCACGGGATTGACCTCCACGATCAGGGGTCCAGCTGGTACTGGGTGGGTGACGGCCATCCGGAGACGACCCGCCGTCGCGGGGGTCGAGCCGGCTCCGGCGCCGTTCGGTTGGCACTCTAGCGCTGCGAGTGCCAGTTCTTCAACGAGGGTGGGCCGGCGGGTCCCGACGCATCGTGTGGGCGTCCGCCCCGCTCGCGTAGTAGCGGCGCCGGGTGCCCACCACCTCGAACCCCTCGGACCGGTAGAGCGTCAGCGCGGCGACGTTGTCGGTGCGCACCTCGAGGAACGTCGCGGCCCCGATCGCGTCGGCCCGCTCGAGCAGTCCCCGCAGCAGGCGCCGCCCCAGACCGTGGCCCTGGAAGTCGGGGTCGACCCCGATCGTGTGCACCTCGGCCTCGGCCGGCTCGCGCGAGAACGCCGGGGCCGGCAGCAGGGCGACGCCCGCGTAGCCCACGAGCCGGTCGCCCACCCGGGCGGCGAGGTAGGGATGGCCGGCGTGCAGCTCGCTGCGGAACGCCGCCGCGCTCCACGGGTCGTCGCCGGGGAACAGGACGGCCTCGAGCCGGGCGCACGCCACCGCGTCGGACGCGCGCAGCGCCTCGATCACGACGGCGGGGCGGACGTCGTCGTCGCTCCCCGCCCGGCCCGGGCTCACGCCCGGCGGCGGGGACGGCGCAGCCGCGGCCGGCGGGGGGCGGTGCCGGGCTCCTGCGGGCGCAGGCGGCGCAGCACCTGGCTGCGGTGGGTGCAGCGGCGCAGCAGCTCGAGCAGGGCCGCGTCGAGCTCGCCGGGCTGCTCGAGCATCGCCATGTGCCCCGCGCCCTCGAGCGGCAGCAGCTCGGCCCGGGGCAGCTCCGCGGCGATCACCTCGGAGTGGGAGTACGGGATCATCCGGTCGTCGGTCCCGGCCGCCACCAGCACCTCGCACTGCGACAGACCGCGCAGGGCGGCCTTGCGGTCGTGCGTGGAGAGCGTGTTGGCGAACGAGGTGAGCACGGCGAGCGGCGTCTCGGCGATCGTCCGGTCGACGAGGTCGATCAGCGCCGGCTCGACGTCGGGGTCGCCGAAGGACATCCGCCGCACGGCCGCCCACATGGCGTTGCCCCCGAGCCGGCGGATGCGGTCGACGGTCTCCGGGCGCCAGTGCGCGAGCCGCCCGACGACGTTGACCGCCGGGTTGCGGTGCGACAGGACCGCGCGCTGCAGGCCGACCGTGCCGACGTCGCCCGCGGAGGTGTTCAGCAGGGCCACGCCGAGGACGCGGTCGCGGAACAGGGCCGGGTGGCGCTCGGCGAGCGCCATGATCGTCATGCCGCCCATCGAGTGCCCGACGAGCACGAGGTCGCCCTCCGGGGCGACGGTGCGGATGACGGTGTCGAGGTCGGCGCCCAGCTGGGCGATGGTGCAGGCCCGCGCCGAGCACTGCCCCGAGCGGCCGTGGCGGCGCTGGTCGTAGAGCACCACCCGCACGGCGGGCTCGGTCAGCCCGGCGAGCATGCGGCGCTGGAAGTGCCAGCACTTGCGGTCGAGGGCGAAGCCGTGCACGAGGACGACGGTCAGCTCGGGGCTCACCCCCTCGGCCACCGGGTCGATCTCCTCGACGGCGAGCCGGGTGCCGTCGTCGGCGGCCACCGAGGACTCCCGGCCCCGCGGCAGCAGACCGAGCATCGAGGGGTGCTCGGCCTCGGACTCCTCGAGCTCCGCCCGGGCCCGCACCACGCGCGAGTGGGCCCGACCGGCGCCGACGGCCCCGGCCGCGGCGGCCCCGCCGAGCACCGTCCCGGCGATCGCGCCGACGATGCCCCCGGTGTGGTGGCGCCTCCGGTCGTCGGTCATGCGCCCGTCCTCACGTACCCCGTCGCCACACCGGCCTTGCTACCACGTCCGGGGCGGGTTCATGCCGTGAGTTGTCCGGCCGCTCCGGTCAGGGAGCGCCGGACCCGGGGCCGGCCGCCGACGCCGGTCACGATCTCGTAGTGGATCGTGCCGAGCAGGCCGGCCCACTCGGCGGCCGTGGGGCCGCCGTCGTCGGGACCGAACAGGACCACCTCGTCGCCCTCGGCGACGCCGTGCGGCTCGCCCGCCGGGCCCAGGTCGACCATCACCTGGTCCATGCAGACCCGCCCGACGACGGGCCGGCGCACGCCGCCGATCGCGACCTCGAGCCGCCCCGCCGCGCCGAGCAGGCGTGGGACGCCGTCAGCGTAGCCGGCCGGGACGAGCGCGAGCGTCCGGTCGGTCGGCGTGGTCCAGATGTGGCCGTAGGAGACGCCCTCGCCGGCAGCGACGGTCTTGAGCAGCGCGACGCGGCTGCGGAAGGTCATGGCGGGGCGCAGCGCCGGGGCGACGCCGTCGTCGGTGGGGTCGAGCCCGTAGACGGCGATCCCGGGCCGGACGAGGTCGCGGTGCAGGTCGGGCCGGGTGAGGGTGGCCGCCGAGTTCGCGAGGTGGGCGAGCAGCGGGCGGTCGAGACGCGCGGAGGCCGCGGCGTGGGCCTCGTCGAACCGGGCGGCCTGGCGGTCGATCGTCGGGTGGGCCGGGGCGTCCGCGTGCGCGAGGTGCGTCCAGACCGCCACCGGCTCGACCTCGCCCGGGTGGTCGGCGACGGCGTCGAGCAGGTCGCCCCAGTCGGCGGGCGGGCAGCCGTTGCGGGACAGCCCGGTGTCGATCTTGAGATGCACCCGGGCGGGTCGGCCCGTCGCATGGGCGGCGGTGACCGCCGCGGCGAGGTCGCGCCGGGACGCGACGCCGAGGTCGACCTGCCGCCCGACGGCGGGCGCGAGGTCCTCGTCGGGCACGTGCAGCCAGGACAGGACCGGCGCGGTGATCCCCGCGTCGCGCAGCTCCCCGGCCTCCTCGACGGTGCAGACCCCGAGCCACGTCGCCCCGGCGTCGAGGGCCGCGCGCGCCACGTCGACCGCGCCGTGGCCGTAGCCGTCGGCCTTCACCACGGCCATCGTCGCGGCGCCGGCGGCGAGCCCGGCGAGGTGGCGGACGTTGTGGCGGATCGCGTCGAGGTCGACGACGGCCTCGACCCGGGCCGTCCCCGCGGTGCTCACGACGCCGCCAGGGCGGCCGCGCGGACCTCGCGGATCGCGTCGGGGACCGCGGCCCGGACGTGCGACGCCGGGACCGGGGCGCCCGGTCTGCCGGCCCCGATCCCGGCCGCTCGAGCATGGACGAACGCCGCGCACCCGCCCGCCCACCACGGCTCCAGCCCGGCGGCGAGCAGGGCGCCCGCGACGCCGGAGAGGACGTCGCCCGAGCCGGCGGTCGCGAGCCACGAGCTGCCCGCCGGATGCACGAGCACGCGGCCGTCGGGCGCGGCCACCACGGTCGCGTTGCCCTTGAGCAGCACCGTCACGCCGAGGGCCGCGGCGGCCCGCCGGGCGGCGTCGACGCGGTCGGCGGCCGGGTCGAACTCCCCATCGAGCTCCGCGACGAGCCGGGCGAACTCCCCGGCGTGCGGGGTGACGAGCACGGGGTTCCCCGCCGCCCTCGCCCGGAGGTCGGACGAGGCCCCGAGCAGGGTGATCGCGTCGGCGTCGGCCAGCACCGGGACCCCGGCGTCGAGGACGTGGGCCAGGGTCGCCGCGCCGTCCTCGCCGGTCCCCAGGCCGGGCCCGACCGCCCACGCCTGCACGCGCCCGGCGTCGGCGACGTGGTCGGTGGCCACGACCTCCGGCCACGCGGCGCGGACCTCGTGGGCGGCGCTGCCGGCGTAGCGGACCATCCCGCTGGTGGCGAGCGCGGCCGCCCCGGAGGCGAGGACCGCCGCGCCCGGGTAGACGGCGCTGCCGGCCGCCACCCCGACGACGCCCTGGGTGTACTTGTCGTCGCCCGGCCCGGGCACCGGCCACGCCCGGCCGACGTCGACGGCGTCGAGCACCCGCACCGGGGCGTCGGGCAGCTCCGGGCCGAGACCGATGTCGACCAGCGTCACGAGACCGCAGCGGGCCCGGTTGAGCACGTGGACGGGCTTGCGGGCACCGAACGTCACCGTCTCGGTGGCGGTGACGGCCTCGTCGTGCACCGTCCCCGTGAGCGGGTCGACCCCGCTGGGGCTGTCGATCGCGAGCACCGAGCACCCGATCGCGGCGACGAGCCGCGGCGCCGGCTCGCGCAGTCCGCCCCGCCCGGAGGTCCCGACGATCGCATCGAGGACCAGGTCGGCCCGCCCGACCGCCGCGACGCCCTCCTCGACGTCGGTGACCACCCGCCCGCGGGCCTTGCGCAGGGCGGCGAGCCCCGCGGGGTGCGCCCGGTCGGGCGCCAGGAGCACCGCGGTGACGCCCACGCCGCGGCGGCGCAGCTCCACGCCCGCCCACAGGCCGTCGCCGCCGTTGTTGCCGGCGCCGACCAGGACGACGACGTGGGTCCCGACGACGGGCCCGCCCTCGGCCAGCATCCGCAGGGCCACCTGCGCGGCCCCGTGCGCGGCACGGCGCATCAGCGCGCCCTCGGGGGTGCGCGCGAGCACCGGCTCCTCGGCCGTGGCGACCTGCTCCGGGGTCCAGACGCCGTACAAGGTGGCTCCCTCCGGTCGTCTCGTGAGCATTCATCCGTGCCAGGGCACGGAGAAGTGCTCACAGGCGTGGGCACATGATCCAGGTGCGCGGTGACGCTTGTGAGCACTTCTCCGCGTCCTGGAGCGGATGAGTGCTCACGGGCGCTCGCGCACCTCCTACTCGACGGTGACGGACTTCGCGAGGTTGCGCGGCTTGTCGACGTCGTACCCCCGGGCCCGGGCGACCTCGGCGGAGAACACCTGCAGCGGCACGGTGGCCACCAGCGGCTGGACGAGGGTGGGCACCACCGGGACCTCGATCAGGGTGCTCGCGAACGGGCGGACCGTCTCGTCGCCGCGCTCGGCGATGACGATCGTCCGGGCGCCGCGGGCCTGGATCTCCCGGATGTTGGACAGCAGCTTGGCGTGCAGCGTCGCCCGGCCCCGCGGCGAGGGCATCACGACGACGACCGGCAGGTCCTGTTCGATCAGCGCGATCGGCCCGTGCTTGAGCTCGCCCGCCGCGAAGCCCTCGGCGTGCATGTAGGCGAGCTCCTTGAGCTTCAGCGCGCCCTCCAGGGCCACCGGGTAGCCGACGTGGCGGCCGAGGAAGAGCACGGCCTTGGAGTCGGCGAGCTCGCGGGCCAGCGCCCGGGTCGGCTCGACCGTCGTGGCCAGCACCTCCTTCACCGCCTCGGCGGACGCGACGAGCGCGGCGTACTCGCGCTCGACCTCGTCGGTGTACTTGGTGCCGCGGGTCTGGGCGAGCGCCAGCCCGACGAGGTAGCAGGCCACGACCTGGCTGGTGAACGTCTTCGTCGCGGCCACTCCGACCTCGGGCCCGGCGTGCGTGTAGAGCACGGCGTCGGACTCGCGGGGGATCTGCGCGCCGTTGGTGTTGCAGATGGCCAGCACGCGGGCCTTCTGCTCGCGGGCGTGCCGGACCGCCTCGAGGGTGTCGGCGGTCTCGCCCGACTGGGAGATCGCGACGACGAGCGTCGAGCGGCCGAGCACCGGGTCGCGGTAGCGGAACTCGCTGGCGACCTCGACCTCCACCGGGATGCGGCACCAGTGCTCGATCGCGTACTTCGCGAGCAGGCCCGCGTGGTAGGCGGTGCCACAGGCCACGACGAACACCTTGTCGATGTCGCGCAGCTCCTGGTCGGAGAGGCGCTGCTCGTCGAGCACGATCCGGCCGTCCACCAGGTGCCCGCGCAGGGTGTCGGCGAGCGCGGCGGGCTGCTCCTCGATCTCCTTCTGCATGAAGAAGTCGTGGCCGCCCTTCTCCGCGGCGGCGATGTCCCAGTCGACGTGGAACGGACGGGTGGGCGCGAGGTCGCCGTGGAAGTCGGTGACCACGGCGCCCTCGCGGGTCAGCGTGACGATCTGGTCCTGGCCGAGCTCGACGGCGTCCCGGGTGTGGTCGATGAACGCCGCGACGTCGGAGGCCACGAACGTCTCGCCGTCGCCGACGCCCACCACGAGCGGCGACGAGCGCCGGGCCGCGACGATCTCGTCGGGACGGTCGGCGTGGGTGAAGACGAGCGTGAACGCGCCCTCGAGGCGGTTCACGACCTGCCGGACCGCGGCGGTGAGGCCCAGGGCGGGCTCGGCGTCGAGGGCGCGGGCCACCAGGTGGGCCGCGACCTCGGAGTCGGTCTCGCTGGCGAGCTCCACGCCGGCGTCCTCGAGCTCGCCGCGCAGCGCCGCGAAGTTCTCGATGATGCCGTTGTGGATCACGGCGACCCGGCCGGCGGCGTCGCGGTGGGGATGGGCGTTGCGGTCGGTGGGCGCGCCGTGGGTGGCCCACCGTGTGTGGCCCATCCCGGTCCGCGCCACGTCCTCCGAGTCCTCGGGGGCGTCGGCGACCACGGCCAGGAGGTTGTCGAGCGGCCCGGCCGCGCGGTGCACCGCCACCGACGTCGAGTCGGGGGTGACCGTCGCGACCCCCGCCGAGTCGTACCCGCGGTACTCCAGCCGTCGCAGACCGCCCAGCAGGACGTCGCGTGCCGGGCGCCAGCCCACGTACCCCACGATGCCGCACACGGGCTCCGAGAATAGGTGGGTCGATGTCGATCACTCGCCGACCGGGGGTGTTCGGCAGGCCCGCGGGGGCCCGGATGCACTACCGTGCGGCGCCATGGCCAGCGCGAAGCAGATCGTCGCCGAGCTCGGGCGTCCGGGCCCGCACGAGGTGTTGCGGGGTGAACTCGCCCTGGTGGGCCTGCCCGGGGTCGTCTTCACCCCCACCTCCGGGGAGCTCCTGCCCGCCGTCGCGTTCGGGCACGACTGGCTGAACCCCGCGCACCGCTACCACGGTCTGCTGCGCCACCTGGCGTCCTGGGGGATCGTCGCGGCGGCGCCCGACACCGAGCGCAGCCCGCTGGCCTCGCACCGCCGGCTCGCCGCCGACCTGACCACCGCGCTCGAGGTCGTCTCCTCGGTGCGCCTCGGCGGCACCGCCCGGGGCGCGGCCGTCAGCGTCGACCCGCGCCGCCTCGCGCTCGCCGGGCACGGCATGGGCGCCGGCGCGGCCGTCCTCGCCGCCGCCGCCCCCGCGCACGACACCCGGGTGCAGGCGATCGACGAGCCGTACTGGGAGTCGGGCACCGACGTCGCCGTCCAGGCCGTCGCCACGATCGCGCTCTCCGAGTCCCGCCCCTCGGCGCAGGACGCCTCCCGCGCCGTGCACGTTCCCGGGATGCACATCGCGTTCGGCAAGGACCTCGTCTCCCCGCCCGCGGCCGGCACCGAGCCCGTCGCCCAGGCGTGGGCGGGCCCGTCGGTGATGCGGACCGTCAAGAAGGCCTCGCACCTCGGGGTCGTCGAGGGCCGGCACTGGAGCGACCTCGTCCTCGACGGCAAGGCCGACCTCGGCGTCCTGACGACGGTGAAGGCCCTGCTCACCGGCTTCCTGCTCCACCACCTGACCGGCGAGAAGAAGTACGCCGACATCGTCGACGGCGCCGTCAAGGGCACCGACGTCCGGGTGTTCCGCGAGACGTCGACGGTCTGAGGCCCGCGGCTCAGCCCCGGACGTCGTCCTCGTCCCCGGGCCGGTCGTCGGGTCCGTCGGGCTCGTCGTCGAGGCCCAACGGGCCCAGGGCGGCGAGGATCTCCGGGAGGGCGAGCAGGTCGGGCGGCAGCCCGGCCGGGTCGGCCCCGATGGGCTCCGGCTCCGCGCCGGAGAGCCGCCGCAGCGCGTCCAGCCGCTGCGCCAGCTCCTGCCAGGTGGCGGCGATCGAGCGGTCGGTGCGGTCGGCCACCTCGAGGTAGCGGTGGAG
This sequence comes from Actinomycetospora atypica, assembly GCF_042653685.1. Classification (NCBI taxonomy): domain Bacteria; kingdom Bacillati; phylum Actinomycetota; class Actinomycetes; order Pseudonocardiales; family Pseudonocardiaceae; genus Actinomycetospora; species Actinomycetospora atypica. The sequence goes on from NZ_JBHSIV010000035.1 coordinate 43,624, forward strand.
CTCCGCGTCGAGGGTCGCGGCCCACGACCGGGCGGCCGCCGACACGGCCCCGGGACCGGGGGCGGGCCCGGGCTCCGCGGCGCCGAGCGCGCGGGCGGCGGCGGCGCGGGCGGCGACGTCGTCGGCGACCGCGAGGCCCGCGGCCTCCACCGTCTCGGCGGTCTCCGAGAGCATCGTGACGACCTCCTGGGTCGCCCGGCCCAGCAGCACCACCCGGTCGGCGACCTCCTCCGCCGACGGTCCCGACCACCGCTCCCAGAGCACCCCGGCCTCCTCGGCCAGGGCGCGGTGCCGGGCGCGCAGCCGCTCGGCAGCGCGGCGGAGGTCCTCCGCGCCGTCCGCGAGGGCCGCGAAGCGGATGCCGCGCTGCGCGCAGTGGCGGGCGAGCAGGTCGGCGGCGTCGACCGACGGCGCCGGCAGTCCGACCCGCGCCGCGACGGCGGTCCGTTCGGGCAGCACCGCCGCGATAGCGGCGATCGCCCGGTCGCCCGCGGCGAGGACCACGTCGGAGGACGCCGCGCCGAGGTCGGCCAGCCGCCGGGGCGGGGGAACGGCCGACAGGGCCGCGCGGTCCCCGCCGTCTCGCCGTGCCATCGGCCCAGAATCCCGCACGCCCCGCGGCGGAGCCACACCACCCCCGGTGGAGCGGGCGGCATCGTCGCTGCTTCCCTGCGCGCGACGGGCCGCCCGCCCGGTCGAGCCGCGGGGTCAGGCCCGGACGGTCGCCACGAGGGACGCGAGACGGTCCGCGACGTCGCGGGCGGCGTCCTCGGTGGGCGCCTCGACCATCACGCGCACGAGCTGCTCGGTGCCCGACGGACGCAGCAGCACCCGCCCGCGCCCGGCCAGGGCCTCCTCCTCGGCGGCGACGGCGTCGGCCACCTCGGTGGAGCCGCCCACGGCGGCCTTGTCGGCCACCGGGACGTTGAGCAGCACCTGGGGCAGCCGCTGCACGATCCCGGCGAGCTCGGCGAGGCTGCGTCCGGTGGTGCTCATCCGCGCCATGATGCGCAGCGCGGTGAGCAGCCCGTCGCCCGTGGTGGCGTGCGAGGGCAGCACCACGTGGCCCGACTGCTCCCCGCCGAGCGAGAACGCCCCCGAGCGCAGCTCCTCGAGCACGTAGCGGTCGCCGACCCCGGTGGTGCGGACCGTGATCCCGGCGGCCTCCATCGCGAGGTGCAGGCCGAGGTTGCTCATCACGGTGGCGACGAGCGTGTCGTGGGCGAGCTCGCCCTCGTCGTGCATCGCCACCGCGAGGAGCGCGAGGATCTGGTCGCCGTCGACCTCGGTGCCGTCGGCCGCCACCGCGAGGCAGCGGTCGGCGTCGCCGTCGTGGGCGATCCCCAGGTCGGCGCCGTGCTCGACGACGGCCTTGCGCAGCCCGTCGAGGTGGGTGGAGCCCACGCCGTCGTTGATGTTCCAGCCGTCGGGGTCCGCGGCCAGCGCGGTCACCCGGGCCCCGGCGCGCTCGTAGGCGCGGGGGGCGGCCAGCGAGGCCGCGCCGTGGGCGCAGTCGACCACCACGTGCAGCCCCTCGAGGGGATGCGGCGTGGCGAGCAGCAGGTGGTCGAGGTACCGGTCGAGCGCGTCGGTCACCTCGGTGATCCGCCCGATCCCCCGGCCCGTCGGACGCTCCTGTGCCTGCACGGGCCGGCCGACGTGGGCCTCGATCTCGTCCTCGACGGTGTCGGGCAGCTTGTGCCCGCCCGAGGCGAACAACTTGATGCCGTTGTCGGGCATCGCGTTGTGCGAGGCCGAGATCATGACGCCGAGGTCGGCGCCCAGCACGGCCGTGAGGTGCGCGACCGCAGGGGTCGGCAGCACCCCGAGGCGCAGCACGTCGGCGCCGGCCGCGGACAGCCCGGCGCAGACGGCGGCCTCCAGCATCTCCCCGCTCGCTCGCGGGTCCCGTCCCACCACCGCCACCGGACGCCCCGACGCACCACCGCCCGTGTGCTCGACGAGCACACGGGCGGCGGCGGAGGCGACGGTGAGCGCCAGCTCGGGGGAGAGTTCGGCGTTCGCGAGACCGCGGACGCCGTCGGTCCCGAACAGGCGACCCATCAGCGCTTCGAGTACTGAGGGGCCTTTCGGGCCTTCTTCAGGCCGTACTTCTTGCGCTCCGTCGCCCGCGCGTCACGGGTGAGGAAGCCGGACTTCTTCAGACCCGGGCGGTCCTCCGGGTCGACGATGATGAGGGCCCGGGCGATCGCCAGGCGCAGCGCGCCGGCCTGCCCCGAGGTCCCGCCGCCGTGCAGGTTCGCGTAGATGTCGAACTGCTCGGTGCGCTCGGTGTCGACCAGGGGCTCACGGATGAGCTGCTGGTGCACCTTGTTCGGGAAGTACTCGTCGAACGCCTTGCCGTTCATCGTCAGCTTACCGTTGCCCGGCACCAGACGGATGCGGACCACGGCCTTCTTGCGACGGCCGACGGTCTGGATCGGACGGTCGATCGAGGCGAAGACGGGGGCCGGGGCGTCGCCGAAGACCTCGGCGCCCAGCTCGTCGGACCCCGCGTCGCCCTCGGGCTCGGCGTCGGTGTCGAAGGACTCGGCCGAGAGGTCCGCGGCCGCGGCGAGCGACTGCCCGCCCTCCGGCGCCTCGGAGTTGTACTCGGTCTCGCCCGCAGTGGGCTCGTCGGGCGTGGTCACTGGCTCACCTGTCGGATCTCGTACGGTGCGGGCTGCTGGGCCGAGTGCGGGTGCTCGGGGCCGGCGTAGACCTTGAGCTTGCTCGCCATCGCCCGGCCCAGGCGGTTCTTGGGCAGCATGCCCTTGATGGCCTTCTCCACGAGACGGCTCGGGAAGCGCTCGAGCTCCTCGCCCACGGTGCGCTTCTTGAGCCCACCGGGGTAGCCGCTGTGGTGGTAGACGTAGCGGTCGTCCCGCTTGCCACCGGTGAGGGCGACCTTCTCCGCGTTCACGATCACCACGAAGTCACCCATGTCCATGTGCGGCGCATAGGTCGGCTTGTGCTTGCCCCGCAGCAGCTGGGCGGTCTGGCTCGCCAGACGGCCCAGGACGACGTCGGAGGCGTCGATGACGTGCCAGCGGCGGTCGATGTCGCCGGGCTTCGGACTGAACGTGCGCACGGAAGTTACCTCGTCACGGTCATACAGGGTCTGCGGTACGTCTGTAGGGGACACACGCTTGCGGCCGTGGCCCGGGGGCCGGATCCGCGGTGCATCTCCTCGCGGCAGGCGTTCACCGCGCAACGATGGTCCAGGGTACGCGGACGCCGCCGAGCTCCCGCCAACCACCCCCGTCAGTACCGCAGGGCGTTGCGGTGCTCCACCGCCCGGTAGGTCTGCTCGGCCGCGCCGAGCCGCCCGCCGATGAGCCCGAGCACCTGCGCGAGGTCGGCCCACGCGGTGTCGATCTCGCGCTGGCGGGCCTGGTACTGCTCGGCCGCCGCACCCGTCCAGGTCGCGACCAGCGGCGCGAGCTGACGCTTGAGGTCGTCGAGCCGGCCCTGGATCTGCGTCGCGGTGGCGGTGACGTTCTGCTGGGCGGCGGAGAGCTCGCCGAAGGTCACGCGGATCTCGTCCATGGTGGTGTCCCGTCCCTACGAGAGTGCCTGGGTGATCTGCGAGGTGGACGCCGCGACCTCGTCCTCGGCCGCGCGGTAGCTCACCCCGGAGACCTGGATCGACTCGCCGATCGCGGCGAGGGCGGCGTTGATGCGGTTCGCGTCGTCGTTCCACCGGGCCATCAGGCCCGTGAACGCGGTGGACGCGTCGCCGCGCCAGGTCGACTCGAGCGGCACCAGCTGGCTCCGCAGCTGTCCCAGCTGCGCGACGATCTGGTCCCGCACGTCGAGGACGTGCTGCCCGGCCCCCTGCATGGTCCCGGTCTGCGTCCCGAACTGCCCGGTCACGTCTGCTCCTCCCCGCCGGGGCCCTCCTCGGGGCCCGTCGATCCCGTCCTAAGAGACGGTGACATCCCGACGAGCGCCGTGGGTGCGCTTCGGGGAAACCCGCGGAGGTCCGCTCAGGGCGGGCTGCGCAGCGTCGACACCACGCGCGCGCACGCCGCGAGCACCTCGTCGCCCGAGACGTCGTCGTGCCGGCAGCCGACCGAGAGCTGGGTGGCGCCGAGGAAGACCACCACCCATTCGACCGTGGTGCCCGGGACCGGCACCTGGCGGTAGCTGGCCACCTCACGTCCGCCGAAGGTGGTCTCGGGCCGCAGGTCGGACACCCCGCCCCCGGAGGCGCGGGCCGCCTCGAACCCGGCGAGGAGCTGCGCGCGCGCCCCGGCCGGGTCGGCCGAGGGCAGGGCGCTCTCCTGCACGGCGATGAGGTTCGGGCCGCTCGGCTGGTCGACGGGCCGGACACGGCTGCGCCGGCTCGCGGCGTCGGTGCCGTCGGGGGTCCAGCCGGCGGGGAGCTCGTAGGCGTGGTCGAACGCCGAGACGACGGTCGGCGGGGTCGCCCCGGCCGTCGCGCCGTCGCCCCCGGTCCGCAGCCCCGCGACGGCGAGGATCACGACGACGACCGCGACGGTCGCGGCCGCGACGAGTGCCGCCCGCCGCCGCGGCGACCACCCCGCAGCGCCCGCCGGGGTCTCGTCGTCGGGGGCGCGCCGGGCCGGGACGAGGGAGTGCGCGATCCGCACCGTGGGCCCGTCCGGGTCGGCTCGAACTGGCACCACGCCGGACGGCACCGGAGCCACCCGGCCGGGGCGCGCGCCCGGCCGCTCCGGCGACGACCCCGCACCGGGGCCCTCGGGCGCGGCCCGGGCCGCGGTCGTCGGGAGGGCCGGCGGGAACGTGCTCGACGGGACGGCCCCCGAGGCGGTCGTCGGGACGGCGGACCGGGGAGCCGCCGGCCGGCCCGCCACCGCCAGCAGCGCCCCCCGGGCGACCACCGTGCGCGGCTCCGGCGGCACCACGGGCGGGACGCCGAGCTCGCGGTGCACGAGCGTGCTCAGCAGCGGCGTGCGCGCCAGGCCGCCGACCACGCGGACGCCGTGCAGGCTCCCCGGGTCGAGCCCGGCGTCCTCGACGGTCCGGGCGAGCAGGTCGACCAGGTCCTCGCAGGGCTCGCGCAGGAGGTCCTCGAGCTCGCCGCGCGAGCACCACGCCGTCCCCGCGGCCCCGGGCAGCGGGATCTCGGCCTGCTCGGCGTCGGAGAGCCGCTCGCGGGCGTCGCGGACGTCGTCGAGGAGCACCTGCCGGTGCCGGCGCTCGGGCAGCTCGGCGCCCGCCGCCACCGCCCGCAGCCGGTCGGCGCCGGGCGCGGACCCGGGCAGGGCCGCGAGGAGATGGGCGAGCAGGAGCTCGTCGGCGTGGTCGCCCCCGAAGCGCGACGACGACCGCGCGGCGAGCACCGTCCCCGCCTCGACGACCGCCGCGGACGCCGACCGCGCCCCCACGTCGAGCACCGCGACCGCCCCGCCGGCGGGCCCCGGGGCCATCCAGTGCGCGTGGGCCGCGGCGGCGACCGGCTCGGGCACCAGCTCGAGCCCGCCGGCCAGCCCGGCTCCGGCCCGGTGCAGGAGCCCGCGCCGGGTGCTCCCCCACGACGCGGGATGGGTGAGGACGAGCAGGTCGGGGCGCACGCCGCGCAGCGCGGGGCGGGCCCGGTCGACGGCCGCGGCCAGCACCGCGCCGAGGGCCTCCACGACGCCGACGACGCGGGTGCCGAGCAGCAGGGTGCCCTCGTCCACGTGACGTCGCGGCGACGCCTCGAAGCGGGCCGGGTCGGCGGCGGCGCGCCGGCGGGCCTCGGTGCCCGTCACGAGCCCGCCGCCGTCGGACGGGGCGAACACGGCGGCCAGGTCGAGGGCCAGCTCGGTCACCTCGGCGCCCGCCCCGGGGTCGACGGCGCCCGCGACCCCGGAGTCGCCGACGTCGACCGCGAGGCGCGCGCTCACGTGCCCACCCCGTCGTCGGGACGCGGCCGGATCGTCGTCCCCGGGTCGTGCCACGCGAGCTGGACGAGCGTGCCGGGCCGGCGGCGGGTGACCAGGACCGCCCGGCCCGGCGGGCGCGGGCCGGGGCGGGCGGTGCCGACGAGCGGGCCCTCGTCCCGGCTGCCGTGGCCCACCAGGCCGGGGGTGGCGAGCTCGCGCAGCCGCGCGAGGACCGGCTCGAACATCGCCCGGGCGGAGCCGCCCGCCCGGCGCGCGACGACGAGGTGCAGGCCCACGTCCTTGGCCTGCGCGAGCAGGTCGACGAGGGCGAGGAGCGGGTTGCCGGCCGCGCCCGCGACCAGGTCGTAGTCGTCGACCAGGACGAACACCTCCGGCCCGGTCCACCACGAGCGGGACCGGAGCTGCTCGGGGGTGACGTCGGGCCCGGGGAGGCGACGGTGCAGGGACGCGACGAGGTCGGTCATCGCCGACGCCGTGGCCTCGGTGGTGGAGGTGTAGCTGATGAGGTGCTCGGACTCGATCGCGCCGAGCAGCCCGCGCCGGGGGTCGACGACGATCAGCCGGGCCTGGGCGGGCGTGTAGCGGGTGACCACCTGGTGGGCCAGCAGCCGCAGCAGCGACGTCTTGCCCGACTCGCCGTCGGCGTAGACGACGAGGTGCGGGTCGGCGGCGACGTCGAGGACGACCGGTGCGAGCCGCTCCTCGTCGATCCCGACGGGCAGCAGGTGGCGCTCGCCGACGTCGGGGCCGGGCAGTGCGGCGACCTCGACCCGCTCGGGCAGCAGCTCCACGGCCGGGACGGCCGGCCCGGTCCAGGCGGCGGCGACGGCGTCGACGAGCCCGTCGTCGGGCAGCGCGACGAGGACGTGGTGGCGGTCGGGCGACAGGCCGCGGCCGGGCCGGTCGGCGGGAACGGTCGCGGCGAGCCGGCGGTCGACCTCGGACTCGCCGGCGTCGCCGAGGCGCAGCTCGATGCGCGTGCCGAGGGCGTCGGACAGGGCGGGCCGCAGCTCGGCCCACCGGTTCACCCCGATGGCCACGTGCACGCCGTAGGAGAGCCCGGTGGTGGCGAGGGTGACCACCGCCGACTCCAGCGCCTCGTGGTCGGCCCGGAAGGCGTGCCAGCCGTCGATCACGAGGACGACGTCGGAGGCGGCGTCGGGCAGCTCCTCCCCGCGCGCCCGCCGCGCCCGCAGGTCGGCGATCGAGGTGACGCCGTGCTCGCGGAACCACCGCTCGCGGGCCGTCGCCAGGGCCGCCACCTCGCCCACCACGCGGCGCACCAGGTCGGTGTCGCCCCGCCCGGCGACCGTGCCGACGTGCGGGAGCCGCGCCAGGCCGCCGAGGGTGCCGCCCCCGAGGTCGACGACGTGGAAGGCCAGCTCGGCCGGGGTGTGGGTGAGGGCGGCCGCCACCACGAGGGTCCGCAGCGCCGTCGAGGTGCCCGCCCGGGGCCCGCCCGCGACCACGACGTGCCCGGCCGCCCCGGACAGGTCGGCCCACAGCAGCTCGCGCCGCTGCTCGTAGGGCCGGTCGACCAGCCCGAGCGGCACCCGCAGCGTGCCGTCGGCGGGGAAGCCGGGCGCGGTCCACCCGCGGGCGGGGTCGGCCCGCAGCGGCGGGAGCAGGTCGGCGAGGGCCACCGGGCCCTCCAGCGGCGGCAGCCACACCTCGTGCGCGGGCGGCCCCGCCTCGCGCAGCCGGTCGACGACGACGTCGAGCACGCTCGGGACCTCGGGCGCGTCCTCGCGGTCGGGCTCGACGGCGGCCGGGGGCTCGTCGCCCGCGGGCGGGTCGACCCAGCCGCCGTGGAACGGCAGCGGCACCGCTCGTCGTCGGGACGCCCGGACCCGCGCGGCCACCCGGTCGAGGCGGCGCGACGGCCCCGAGACGTAGCCCGCGGTGAACCGCACCATCGTCGAGGTGTCCGAGCGCAGGTAGCCGGTGCCGGGCACCGAGGGCAGCGCCGCGGCGTCGGGGACGCCGAGGACCGCGCGGGAGTCGGCGGCGGAGAAGGTCCGCAGCCCGATCCGGTAGGACAGGTGCGAGTCGAGGCCGCGCAGACGGCCCTCGTCGAGGCGCTGCGAGGCCAGCAGCAGGTGGATCTGCAGGGAGCGCCCGAGCCGACCGATCGCGGTGAACAGGTCCGCGAGGTCGGGCTTCTGGTGCAGCAGCTCGGAGAACTCGTCGACCACGACGAACAGCGCCGGGAGCGGCGTGAGGTCGGCCCCGCGCTCGCGGGCCCGCTCGTAGTCGGCGACGGAGGCGAGGTTCCCCGCGGCGCGCAGCAGTTCCTGACGACGCGTCATCTCGCCCGCGAGGGCGTCCTGCATCCGGTCGACGAGCGCGAGGTCGTCGGCGAGGTTGGTGATCACCGCGGCCACGTGCGGGGCGTCGGCGAGCCCCGCGAAGGTGGCGCCGCCCTTGAAGTCGACCAGGACGAGGTTGAGTGCCGCGGACGAGTGCGTGGTGATCAGACCCAGGACGAGGGTCCGCAGCAGCTCGGACTTGCCCGAGCCCGTGGCGCCGACGCAGAGCCCGTGCGGGCCCATCCCCTCCTGGGCGGCCTCCTTGAGGTCGAGCTCCACCGGCTCGCCGTCCTCCCCGACCCCGAACGGCACCCGCAGCCGCTCCCGCGCGGGTCGGGACCGCCACGCGGCGGCGACGTCGAAGGTGTCGGGGGTGCCCGGGACGCCGAGCAGCTCGAGCAGTCCGGGCGTCGTCGGGCCGGGGCCTTCGCGGGCGGTGCCGGGGGTGCGGCACGGCGCGAGGCGACGGGCGAGGGCCTCCGCCTCGGCCTCGCGCAGCGCGTCGGGGCGGCCGAACCACTCGACGCCCGCGTCGGAGGCCGCGCCCACGCGGTCGGGTCCCCCGGCCGGGTCGGGCGCCACGACCAGGCGCAGGCCCCGCCGGCCCGTCAGCGGGTCGAGCCCGCCGTCGAGGTCGATCAGCGTGACGCCCGCGAGCCCGTCCTCGACGAGCACGTGGTCGCCGTCGCCGTCCTCGTCGGGCCGCGCGCCGTCGCACACGACGACGACGTGCGGCGCGCCCACCGGCGGTGCGGCGCCGCGGGTGAACCGCGGCCGGTCGGCGAGCTCGGGGGCCAGCCACGTCTCCACCGTCGCGATCGACGGGGCGAGCATCCGGACGGGGCCGGCGCCGTCGTGCAGCCGGGGGTGCGCGACGTGCGGCAGCCACTTGACCCACTCCCAGGCGGTGCGGGCCTCGCCCCCGGCGACGACCGCGAGCAGCAGGTCCTCCGGCCCGTGCAGCGTGACCAGCTGCGCGACCATCGCCCGCGCCAGGGCCCGGCGCCGCTCCACCCCGGCGGGGCTCGCGTCGGGCCCGGTGACCGCGATTGCGGCGAAGGCCCGCAGCGACACCGCGGTGGGGAGGGCCTCGACCACCGAGTGCGCCCGCACGAACCGGCGCAGCGCGGCGGTGGTGACCGGCTCGAGGTCGGTCACCGGGCCGGTCTGCGGCGGCACCAGCGCGGTGGCGAGGCGCTGGGCGCCGCGCCCGACGCGGACGTGCGCGAAGTCGGGGTCGCCGGGGCGGCGCTCCCAGGTGCGGGGGCCTCGGGCCAGCCCGACGAGGGCGTCGGGATCGGGGTGCGTCCACTCCAGGCTCGCGCGCTGCTCGACCGCGACGCCGCGGACCCGGCGCCGGACCTGCGCGAGGTAGCGCAGGTAGTCCGCCCGCTCGGCGTCGGCCTCGGCCCGGCGCTGCGCCCCGCCGCGGGAGAAGCCGCCCGCGACCATCCCGAGGGTGGACAGCGCGATCATGCCGCCGAAGAGCCAGGAGGTGGGGTTGTCGACGCCGAGGACCACGACGAAGCCCACCGAGGCCAGCACCATGACCAGCGGCAGCAGGCGTGGCAGCAGCCCCGTCGGTGCGGAGCGCGGTTCCTCCGGCGGCGCCTCGAGCGCCAGCTCGCCGCCCGGCATCGGCGGGGCGGCCTCGCGCGGCCCGCGGCGGACGACCTGCGTACCCACGCCCTCCCCCGTCCCCCTCGCCCCTCGGCGGATCCGGCCCGCCCGGATCTCCCTGTTCGCCGTACCCCGGCCCGGCGTGCTGGCCATACTAAGGAGCCGATCACCCGATCGGGGCACGATCCGCGCAGGTCGGCGACGACGAGCGGGAGGGGACGCGGTGAGCAACGGGCGCGTGGTGGCCGGCCCCGCGCCGGCCACGTGGCCGGCGGCGCGGCCGTCCGGGCCGGTGGTCCCGGCCCTGCCGGCCCCCGCCGACGAGACCTCCCCGGTCACCCGGGTCTCGGTCCTGGCGCCCGGCACGCGGGCCGACCTCGCCCTGCCCGGCGACGTGCCCGTCGCCGAGCTCCTGCCCGTCCTCGTCGAGCTCACCGGCGCCGACGCGCCGCCCGCACCCACCACCGCCTACGGCGAGCACGCCCCGGTCCGCAGCGCCGACCGCGCGGTCGGCACCGGCTGGACCCTCGCGCCCCTCGGGCAGGCCCCGGTCGACCCCCGTCGCACCCTCGACGGGCTGGGCGTCCTCGACGGCGACCAGCTGGTGCTGCGCCGCCGGGACGACGCGGCGCCCGCCCCGCTCTACGACGACGTGGTCGACGCCGTCGCCGAGTCCACGCCGGCGAGCTACCGGCCGTGGGACGCCGGGTGGGCCCACCGGACCGGGCTCGTCGCGGCGGTGACCGCGGGCGTCGGGATGCTCGGCGCCCTGCTCGCCGCCGGGCGCGGGCCCGGAACCGCCGGCGGCCTGGTGACCGCCGGGGCCGCGGCGGTCGTCGCCGTTCTCGCCGCGGTGCTGGCGGCCCTCGCCCCGCGTCTGGCCCGTCGGCCGGGTCCCGCCGCCGTCCTCGTCGCCCTCGCCACCGGCGCGGCCGCGGTGGGCGGGCTCGCGGCCGTCCCGGGGGCACCCGGCGTCCCGCTGCTCGCGGGCGCCGACGGTCCGCACCTGCTGCTCGCGAGCGCGCTGGCCCTGGTGACCTCCGGGGCGACGCTGCTCGCCGCGTCGCGCACCGACCGGGTCGCCCTCGCGGTGGGCACCGGCCTCGCCACGGCCGCGGCCCTCGGCACGCTCGTCGGCGCCGTGGCGACC
>NZ_JBHSIV010000036.1:0-50245 GCF_042653685.1 Actinomycetospora atypica
GGCCCCGGTGCGCCGGCCGAGCTCGGACACCGCGGTCAGCAGGCCGGGCACCTCCGCCGCGCGCTCGCCGACGAGCACGACGGCGCCGGGCTCGCCCAGCGCGGTCGCGAGGTCGTCGGGCAGCCCGTCGAGCGCGGCCGGCTCGTCGCCGGGCGCGCAGCGCACGAGGTGGCCGCCGGTCTTGACGACGGCCGGGGTGGTCCAGCTGCCGAGGTGCGCCACCCGCGTGCCGTGGCGCGAGGCCTTGCGCAGCCGCAGGAAGACGATCGGCGACTCCTCCTCGGGGTCGAACGCCACGCACAGCACGGTGCGGGCGGCCTCGAGGTGGGCGTAGGAGACGTGGCTCGGCGCGACCCCGGCGACGTGGCCCGCGAGGAAGTCCAGCTCCTCGTCGGAGTGCGCGCGGACGCGCTGGTCGACGTCGTTGGTGCCCAGCGCCACGCGGGCGAACTTGCCGTAGGCGTAGGCGTCCTCGACGGTCATCCGGCCGCCGGGCAGCACCCCGACCCCACGCTTGGGCGCGAGCTCGGTCCCCTCGTCGTCGACGCGGGCCGCCCCGGTGCCGTCCCGGGCCTCGAGGAGCAGCGCCGCGGCGCGCTCCAGGGCCTCCACCCACGAGACCGGCGTGAGCACGCCGTCCTCGCGGACCATCGGCGAGAGCACCCGCTGCGGCGAGGTCGGGTAGCGGAACGCGAACCGGCCCTTGTCGCAGAGCCACTCCTCGTTGACCGTCGGCTCCTCGCCGGCGAGCACGCGGGTGACGCCGCCGCGGCGCCAGTCGCGCCGCGTCGAGCAGCCCGAGGCGCAGTGCTCGCACTGGCCGGGCGTCGAGACGAGGTCGAACGGGCGGCTGCGGAACCGGTAGGAGGCCGAGGTCAGCGCGCCGACCGGGCAGATCTGGATGGTGTTGCCGGAGAAGTACGACTGGAAGTCGTCGCCCTCGCCCCAGGCCGTCTCCTCGGTGCCGATCTGCTGGTGCGCGCCGCGCTCGAGCAGCTCGATGAAGTCGTCGCCCGCGATCTGCTCGGAGAACCGGGTGCACCGCTGGCAGAGCACGCAGCGCTCGCGGTCGAGCAGCACCTCGTCGGAGATGGGCAGCGGCTTGGCGAACGTCCGCTTCTCCTCGACGAACCGCGACTCGGCGCGGCCCGAGGACATCGCCTGGTTCTGCAGGGGGCACTCGCCGCCCTTGTCGCAGACCGGGCAGTCGAGCGGGTGGTTGATGAGCAGCAGCTCCATCACGCCCTGCTGCGCCTTGTCGGCGACCGCGGACGTGACCTGGGTCTTCACCACCATCCCGTCGGCGACGGACATGGTGCAGCTCGCCTGCGGCTTGGGCATCGCCCGGCCGCCCATCTCCACCTCGACCAGGCACTGGCGGCAGGCGCCGGCCGGCTCGAGCAGGGGGTGGTCGCAGAACCGGGGCACGACGATGCCGAGGCGCTCGCACGTGCGGATGAGGAGCTCGCCCTTGGGCGCGTCGACGGTGCGGCCGTCGATCGTCAGCCGGACGTGCCCCTCGGGGACGGGGGGAGCCTCCTGCTGAGTGTCATTCCTCTGGGGGGCCTGGGTCATCAGTGGGCTCCGGCAAGGACGGCAGGGCCGCGGTCATCGGCCTGGGTGGGCTGGCGGTCGCAGAGGTCGAGGAACTCCTGGCGGAAGTACTTGATCCCGCTGGTGATCGGCGAGACGGCGCCGTCGCCGAGGGCGCAGAACGACCGCCCGAGCACGTTGGAGCAGACGTCGAGCAGCGTGTCGATGTCGGACTCGGTGCCCCTGCCCTCGTTCATCCGGCGGAGGATCCCGGCGAGCCAGTAGTTGCCCTCGCGGCACGGGGTGCACTTGCCGCAGGACTCGTGCTCGTAGAACTCGGTCCACTTCATGACGGCCCACGGCACGCTGACGGTCTCGTTGAAGATCATGAGGGCGGTGGTGCCGAGCATCGAGCCGGCCTCCGCGGCGCCCTCGAAGTCGAGAGGGACGTCGAGGTGCTCGTCGGTGAACAGCGGCGTCGAGCTCCCGCCCGGCGTCCAGAACTTGAGCGGGATGCCGTCCTTCATGCCGCCGGCCATCTCCAGCAGCTGGCGCAGCGTGGTGCCCAGCGGCGCCTCGTACTGGCCGGGGCGCTCCACGTGCCCGGACAGCGAGTAGATCTTCGGCCCGGGCGAGCGCTCGCGGCCCATCGTCCGGAACCAGTCCTTGCCGCCCGCGACGATCGAGGGGACGGTCGCGATCGTCTCGACGTTGTTGACCACGGTCGGGGCCGCGTAGAGGCCCGCGGTCGCCGGGAACGGCGGCTTGAGGCGCGGCTGGCCGCGGCGGCCCTCGAGCGAGTCGAGCAGCGCCGTCTCCTCGCCGCAGATGTAGGCGCCGGCCCCGGCGTGCACGACGATGTCGAGGTCGAACCCGGTGCCGTGGATGTCCTTGCCGAGGTGCCCGGCCTCGTAGGCCTCGCGCACGGCGAAGTGCAGCCGGCGGATGGCGTGGACGATCTCGCCGCGGATGTAGATCGCGCAGAAGTTCGCGCGGATCGCGTAGCTGGTGATGATGCAGCCCTCGATGAGGCTGTGCGGGTCGGCCATCATCAGCGGGGTGTCCTTGCAGGTCCCCGGCTCGCCCTCATCGGCGTTGACGACGAGGTACTTGGGCTTGAACTGCGGCGCGTCCCTGTTCGCCTCGGTCCGCTCCTCGCCCGGCTTCGGCTGCGGGATGAAGCTCCACTTCATGCCCGTCGGGAAGCCCGCGCCGCCGCGGCCGCGCAGCCCCGAGTCCTTGACCAGGCTCACGAGGTCGGCGGGGTCGGTGGCCAGGGCGGTCTCGAGCGCCGCGTAGCCGCCGAGCTCGGTGTAGTGGCGCAGTGTCCACGACTCCGGCAGCAGCCAGCGTCGGGTGAGCACCGGGGTCAGCGGGTCGGGCCGGTACTCCTCGGGCTCGTTCCCGTCGGCCTGGGTCATGACGGACCTCCCGGGAGGATCGCGGATTCGGTGGCGTCGTCGGGTCCGGCGTCGGGCATGGGCGGCGCGGTCCAGCCGCGCTCCTCGGCCAGGCGCGCGCCGCGCAGGGTGGCCTCGTCGGCGCTGGGGCCGGCGTTGGCCGCCGCGCCGCCGGTCTCGGGCTCGTCGAAGAACCCGGCCAGCAGCAGCTCGATGCGGCGGAAGTCGGTCAGCGGCGCCCCGCGCGTGGGGGCCGGCTTCTCGCCCCGCTGCAGCGCCTCGATGATCTCGAGCGCCGAGTCGACGGTCTGCCGGTCGAAGAACTCGTAGTTCACGGTGAGCACCGGGGCGAGGTCGCAGGCCGCGAGGCACTCGGCGTGCTCGATCGTCAGGCTCCCGCTCTCGGGCGCCGTTCCCGACGTCTCCTCATGGCCGATCCCGCCGAGGCGCTCGCGCACCGCGGCGTAGATGTCGTCGCCGCCGAGCGCCGCGCACAGCGTGTTGGTGCAGACGCTGACGAGGTGCTCGCCGACCGGCTCGCGCTTGTACATCGTGTAGAACGTCGCGACCGCCGAGACCTCGGCGGGCGTGAGGTCGAGGACCTCCGCGCAGAACGCGACGCCGGTCCGGCTGACGTGGCCCTCCACGTACTGCACGAGGTGCAGCAGCGGCAGCAGCGCCGACCGGGGCTCGGGGTAGCGCGCGACGATCGCCGCGGCCCGCTCGCGCTGGGCGTCGTAGATCGACAGGTCGACCTCGTGGACGGTCGAAGTCATCGGTCGCAGCCCCCCATCACGGGATCGAGGCTCGCCAGCGCGGCGATGACGTCGGAGACCATCCCGCCCTCGCACATCGCCGGCGCGGCCTGCAGGTTGACGAAGCTGGGCTCGCGCAGGTGCACGCGCAGCGGGCGGGTGCCGCCGTCGGAGACCAGGTGCGCCCCGAGCTCGCCGCGGGGCGACTCGATCGGCACGTAGGCCTGGCCCGGCGGGACCTTGAAGCCCTCGGTGACCAGCTTGAAGTGGTGGATCAGCGACTCCATCGACTGGCCCATGATCTTGCGGACGTGCTCGAGCGAGTTGCCCATGCCGTCGGCGCCGATGGAGAGCTTGGCCGGCCAGGCGATCTTCGCGTCGTCGACCATCACCGGGCCCGGCTCGAGCGCCTCGACGCACTGCCGGATGATCCGCAGCGACTGGTGCATCTCCTCGACCCGCAGCTTGTAGCGGGCGAAGGAGTCGGCGGCGGTGTCGGTGGGGACCTCGAAGTCGTACTGGTCGTAGCCGAGGTAGGGGTCGACCTTGCGCAGGTCCCAGGCCAGGCCCGCCGAGCGCAGGATCGGGCCGGTGACGCCCAGGGAGAGGCACCCGTCGAGCGGGAGGTAGCCGATCCCGACGAGGCGCTGCTGCCAGATCGCGTTGCCGGTGAGCAGCTGGTGGAAGCCGGGCAGCCGCGAGTCCATGACGTCGCAGAACTCGAGGATGCGCTTCTCGGCGCCCTCGGGGAGGTCCTGGACGACGCCGCCGGGGCGGATGAAGGCGTGGTTCATGCGCAGCCCGGTGAGGAACTCGAGCAGGTGCAGGACCTCCTCGCGCTCCCGGAACCCGTTGGTCATGCCGGTGAGCGCGCCGAGCTCCATGCCGCCGGTGGCGAGCGCGACGAGGTGCGAACCGATCCGGTTGATCTCCATGAGGAGCACGCGGATCACCTGCGCCCGCGTCGGCGCCTCGACGCCCAGCAGCCGCTCGATCGACAGGCAGTACGCGGTCTCGGTGAACAGCGGCGCCAGGTAGTCCGCGCGCGTCACGAAGGTGACGCCCTGGGTCCAGGTGCGGTACTCGCAGTTCTTCTCGATCCCGGTGTGCAGGTAGCCGATCACCAGGCGGACGTCGGTGACGGTCTCGCCGGAGATCTCAAGCACGAGGCGGAGCACGCCGTGGGTCGACGGGTGCTGCGGCCCCATGTTGATGACGATGCGGTCGTCGCCGCTGGCCTCGTCGACCAGCTCGTCCCAGTCGCCGCCGGTGACCGTGTAGACGGTCCCCTCGGTGGTCTGGCGGGAGCTGGCCGCGTACGGGTCGACGGTGCTGTCGCTGGTGGGCACGTCGGTGGTCATGTGTAGGCCCTCCGCTGGTCGGGCGGCGGGATCTCGGCGCCCTTGTACTCGACCGGGATGCCGCCCAGCGGATAGCTCTTGAGCTGCGGGTGGCCGTTCCAGTCGTCCGGCATGAGGATCCGGGTCAGGCTCGGGTGGCCGTCGTAAACGATCCCGAACATGTCCCAGGTCTCTCGCTCGTGCCAGTCGGCGGTCGGGTAGACCGACACGAGCGACGGGCAGCGCGCGTCGTCGGGCTCGAGGCACACCTCGAGCCGCAGGCGGCGGCGGTAGGTCATCGAGAGCAGCTGCACCACGGAGTGCAGCTGCTGCGGGACGCTCTCGCCGTAGTCGACCCCGGAGACCCCGGAGAGGAACTCGAAGCGCAGCGCCTGGTCGTCGCGCAGGGTCTGCGCGAGGGCGGGGAGGTGCTCCCGGGCGACGTACCAGGTCATCTCGCCGCGGTCGACCGTCACCTGCGCGACGGCGTCGTCGAAGGCGACCAGGCCGCGCTCGGACAGCGCGGCGGCGGTCTCGTCGACGACCTCGTCGAACCAGCCGCCGTAGGGCCGCTCGGCCGGGGCCGGCGCGTAGGCCGGCAGCCGCAGGCCGCCGAACCCGGACGTGTCACCCGAGCCGGCGATGCCGAACATGCCCTCGCGGGCCCGGCCGGTCACGGTCGGGGCGTGCGGGCGGTCCTGCTCGACCGGGGAGAACGCGACGGCGCCGCGCTCGCTGTGCTCGGAGCCCCCGGCGGTCGCGCCGGTGGGTCCGCTGTTGCCGCCGGTGCCCGTCGAGGGCACGCCGGGCTGCTTCTCGTCGTCCGCCATGTCTCAGTCCCGCCCGTACTTCACCGACGACGGCAGCAGCTCGAGCCGCTCGCCCTGCGCCGCGCGCTCGGCGGCGAGCTGGGCGCGCACCGGGCCCAGCGGCTCGTTCTGGATCTTCTGGTGGAGCTTGAGGATCGCGTCGATCAGCATCTCCGGCCGCGGCGGGCAGCCCGGGAGGTACATGTCGACGGGCACCACGTGGTCGACGCCCTGGACCACCGCGTAGTTGTTGAACATCCCGCCCGAGGAGGCGCAGACGCCCATGGCGAGCACCCAGCGGGGCTCCGCCATCTGGTCGTAGATCTGGCGGAGCACCGGCGCCATCTTGTTGGTCACCCGGCCCGCCACGATCATCAGGTCGGCCTGGCGCGGGCTCGGCCGGAAGACCTCCATGCCGAACCGGCCGAGGTCGTACCGCGGCGCGCCCGAGGTCATCATCTCGATCGCGCAGCAGGCCAGGCCGAACGTGGCCGGCCACAGCGACGCCTTGCGGGTCCAGTTGACCAGCCCCTCGACGCTGGCCAGCAGGATGCCGTTCGGCAGCTTCTCTTCGAGTCCCATGTCTGCTTCAGCTTCCGTACGACGAAGGTGTGACTAGGTCCAGTCGAGCCCGCCGCGCCGCCACACGTAGGCGTAGGCGAAGGCGACGGTCCCGACGAACAGCACGATCTCGACGAGCCCGAACAGGCCGAGGGCGTCGATGTTGATCACGAACGGGTAGAGGAACACCATCTCGATGTCGAAGAGGATGAACAGCATCGCCGTGAGGTAGTAGGCGACGGGCACACGGCCCCCACCGACCACCGGCTGCGGCGACGGTTCGATCCCGCACTCGTAGGTGTCGAGCTTGGCGCGGTTGTAGCGGCGCGGGCCGATGTAGGGCGCCGACGTCACGGAGAACAGGGCGAACCCGGCCGCGAGCACGAACATGACGATGAGGGGGACGTAGCTGGTCAGTCCGGCCTGCATCGGAGACCTCCTGCTCTGGCCTGGTGGTGGTACGGCGCACGTGGAATCGGGTGTCCGGCGTCACCCTGGGCGGACGTGGGTCGACCCTACGGAGGACCGTCGTCCGGACGGGGGCTCAGGGTCCCCTTACTGCCTGCTCATGCCGCGTCCCTCCCCGCCACGGACGGCTTGGCGTGGCGGTGCGACCTCGTCGCCGAGGGGGGTGCCTCCGACAGCGCCGGGGTGAGCCGGAGCAGCACCTCGAACAGCCGGTCGGAGGCGTCGCCGTCGCGGTCGTCGTGCAGGTTCGCGAGCAGCTTGAGCAGGAAGGCCATCAGCCGCCGCCGGGGCAGGCCGTAGCGGGCCGTCGTCCGGACGAGCCAGGGGTGGCGCAGCGCGTGGGCGAACCGGTTGCCGAGCCGGTAGTAGCTGGCGAGCTCGGCGCGGACGGCGGCCGGGTAGCCCTGCAGGGCGCGCTCCCGAGCCGGGCCCTCGGGGCGGGCGAGCGCCTGCACCACGGTCGCCGCGGCCAGCGCGGCCGACTGCATCGCGTACGCGATGCCCTCGCCGTTGAACGAGTTGACCATGCCGCCGGCGTCGCCGACGAGCAGCAGCCCGTCGGCGTAGACCGGCGTGCGGTTGAAGCCCATCGGCAGGGCCGCGCCGCCGATGTCGTTCACCGCGTTCTCCTCGGTGAACCCCCACTCCGGCGGCATCGACGCGCACCAGTCGCGCAGCATCGTCCGGTAGTTGCCGGAACCGGCGTTCGACTGCGACAGGATCCCGAGACCGACGTTCGCCGTCCCGTCGCCCATCCCGAACACCCAGCCGTAGCCGGGCAGCAGCCGCGACCCGTCGGACACCTCGAGGTGGGTCTCGAGGAAGTCGTCGGTGCTGCGCGGGCTCGTGTAGTAGCGCCGGACCGCGACGCCGAGCGGCCGGTCGTCGCGCTTGGCGATGCCGCGCGAGAGCGCGGTGCGGGCGCCGACGCCGTCGCAGGCGATGACCAGCTGCGCGCGGTAGGTCACCGGCTCGCGCTCCGGCCCCCGGGCCTCCACCCCGACGACGCGACCGGTGCGCTCGTCGGTCAGCGCGCCGGTGACGGCCGTGCGGTAGGCGATCCGGGCGCCGGCGGCGACGGCGTGGTCGGCCAGCATCTCGTCGAAGTCGCGCCGGGGCCGGACGAGGCCGTAGGGCGGGAAGCTCGTGAGCTCGGGCCAGGGCAGCTCCACCGACGTGCCGCCGCCGACCACCCGCAGGCCCTTGTTGTGCAGCCAGCCCGCCTCGGGCCGCGTGTCGACCCCGAGGTCGATCAGCTGCTTCACCGCGCGCGGGGTGAGCCCGTCGCCGCAGACCTTCTCGCGGGGGAACTCGGCCTTCTCGAGCACGAGGACGTCGAGCCCGGCGCGGGCGAGATAGGTGGCCGCGGTCGATCCGGCCGGACCCGCCCCGACGACCAGCACGTCGGCGCTCTGGTCGAAACGAGCCCCTCTCGGGGTGCGCTCGTGGTGGTGAGCGGACACCGCAGTAACCCCTTGTGAATTCGTTCACTAGCTCCGGGCGGTGCCGAGTCTAGGCATGTTGCCCACGACACGCGCGGCGGGATCACGGTTTGATCTTCGAGGAACCGGGATCCGGTTCCGGGGACGCCCGGACGGGCGACGGTCGTCCTAGGTACGGACGGCGCTGTGCAGCGCGACGATCCCGCCGGTGAGGTCGCGCCAGCTCACGGCGCCCCAGCCGGCGGCGGCGATGCGGCGGCCCATGGCGGGCTGGTCGGGCCAGGCCCGGATCGACTCGGCGAGGTAGACGTACGCGTCGGGGTTGGAGCTGACCGCGCGGGCGACCCGCGGCAGGGCGCGCATCAGGTAGTCGAGGTACACCCGGCGGAACGGGCGCCACGTGGGGTTCGAGAACTCGCAGATCACCAGGGTGCCGCCGGGGCGGGTGACGCGGGCGAACTCGGCGAGCGCGGCGTCGGGGTCGACGACGTTGCGCAGCCCGAAGGACATGACCACCGCGTCGACCGACGCGTCGGGCAGCGGCAGCCGCATCGCGTCCGCGGCGAGGTAGGGGACCTCCGGGTGCCGGGGCCGCCCGGCGCGCAGCATGCCGAGCGAGAAGTCGGCGGCGAGGCAGGTCGCGCCGGTGCGGGCGAGCTCGACGGTCGAGACCCCGGTGCCGGCGGCGATGTCGAGGACGACGTCCCCGGGGCCCACGGTCAGCGCCTCGCGGGTGGCCCGCCGCCACGCCCGGTCGCGCCCGAAGGACAGGACGGTGTTGGTGACGTCGTAGCGGGCGGCCACGCCGTCGAACATCCGCGCGACGGCCCGCGGGTCGCGGTCGAGCCCCGCCCGGGTGCTCATCGGCCCGCCCCGACCGGCTCGCGCTCGGGGGCCGGCTCGACGACCTCCGCCACGGCGGCCGAGGAGGTGCGCCGGCGCCGGGCGAGCGCCCAGGCCGCGGGGCCGAGGACCACCCAGAGCCCGGCGATCCCGACCGCGACGGGCGCGAGCCCCGCGGTCCACGACCGGCCGGCGACGCGGACGAGCTCGGGCTTGGAGCGGTCGTACTCGACGAGCACGTAGTTGCCGGGCTCGAGCCCGCGGGGGTAGAGGACGCCCGAGTCGGGGGTGAGCACCGCACCGTCGGAGGCGGTGTAGCGGACGAAGGTGTGCGCGGCGTCGGAGCCCTCGAGCACCTCGCCGACCGCGACGCCCTGGTCGGCGGAGATCGAGGCGTCGTTGCGGGCGGCACCGACGAGCACCAGGGCCGCGAGGACGCTCAGCACCAGGCCGATCCCGACGACGATCTCGGGGGCGCGGCGGCCGATCGGGGCCAGCACGGTGCGCACCACGGCCAGCGCCACCCGGAGGCCGCCGACGGCGGCCCGGGTGCGCTCCGTGAACCACGCGCGCACGCTCGACACGCCTCCGAGCGTAGGCAGCGGCCCGGTCGAGGTGCGCGCGCAGGCGGGAACGGTGCGCCGTCCGGGGGACCCGACGGGGCGAACGGCACCGGCCCTCACCGTCCGGTCACACCGGTCACCGTGGCGGTCCGTCGGTCCGTTCGGCGAGCTCGTCGCGGTGCAGCAGGTCCTCGCGCACCCCGCCCGAGCGGTAGGCCAGCCGGCCGACCAGGTGCGCCGTGACCGGCGCGGTGATCAGCTGGAAGGCGGCGACGAGCACCAGCATCCACACGTCGACGCTCGTCCGGAGCAGCAGCGCGGAGCCGATCACCACCAGGACGAGGCCGGTGGTCTGCGGCTTCGTCGCGGCGTGCATGCGCGACAGGACGTCGGGCAGGCGCAGCAGGCCGATCGCCGCCGCCAGCGCGAGCAGCGCACCCAGCAGCAGGAGCACGGCGCCGATCAGGTCGAGGACCCCGGTCACGATTCATCCCCTCCACCGCTCCCGGTCGGGGTCTGCCGCGCGGTCCGCCCCTCGTTCCGCCGGCCCACGAAGCGGGCCACGGTCGAGGAGCCGAGGAAGCCGACGAGGCTGACCGCGACGATCGTCGGGACGATCGCGGAGTCGCGGGTCAGCGCGACCTGGGCCATCAGGCCGCACATGATCACGGCGACGACCGCGTCGAGCGCCACCAGCCGGTCGAGGGCCGACGGCCCCCGGACGAAGCGGACGAGCACGAGCAGCAGGCTCAGCCCCAGCACGCCCAGGGCCACGACCACCAGGACGGACGCGACGTCGCTCACCGCTCTCCCCCCGACGCCGAGGACCGGGAGACCGACCCGGTGACGGGCCCCGCCTCGGGCTCGGGGTCGTTCTCGACGGGGTCGTCCGGGTCGTCGCGCGGGTCGGTGCCGGCCGCGGCGTCGCCGGTGGGATCGGGTCGGACGCGGACGCGGTGCACGCCCGCGGCCACGAGGTCGGCCTCGAGCCGGGACACCTGCGCCTGGAACCGGTCGATCGCGGCCTGGTCGCCGGCGCCGAGCACGTGCGCGTAGAGGATCCCCTCCTCCGCGGACGCCTCGACCACGACACTGCCCGGCACCAGGCACAGACACTCGATGAGCATCGCCACGAGCAGCTCCGCGCCCTCGGCGTCGTGCGAGAGGCGCGCGGCGACGATCGAGCTGCGGACCGGCGGGCCCGGGCGGATCGACTGCCAGGCCACCTGGAGGCTCGAGATCACGAGGTCGCGGGCGACGTCGAGCACCACGCGGACCAGCGCGACCGGCCGGAGCCGCCCGCCGGAGGTGACGGCGGGCAGCGGGAAGACCACGAGGACCAGCACGGCGACGGCGAGCCCGCCGAGCAGGTTGGCCCAGCTGAACGTGCCCCAGAGCAGGACCCAGACGAGGGTCAGCCACACCACGCGGACGCCGTTGCGGCGCAGGGTGCCCTTCATCGCGTCACCCGGGTGTCGACGGCCTGGCCGAACACCGCGGAGATGTAGGGCGTGCGGGCCGTGAGGTCGGCGGCGGCGCGGTCGGTGAGCGTGTAGAGCGGGCCCGCCACCAGGGTCAGGCCGATCCCGACGGCGACGAGGCCGGCCGTCGCGGCGGTCATCCCCCGCGGGAGGGCGACGTGGCGGCTCTGCTCCTCGCGGGTCGACGGCGAGCCGAGGAACGCCCCGGAGTAGACGGGCGAGGCGGCCCCGGCGCCGCCGCGGGGCAGGCCGGCCCCGACGAAGGCGGGGAAGCGGTCGTCGTCGGGGTCGGTGTTGGCCTCGGCGTCCTCCGGGTGCTCGGCGGGCAGCTGCTCGACCGGGCGCCAGAACGCGAGGACCCACACCTTCGCCATGACGTAGAGCGTCAGCAGGCTGGTGAGCACCGAGCCGCCGACGAGCAGCCAGGCCAGGACCGAGCCGTCCTGCACGCCCGCCTCGACCAGCCCGAGCTTGCCGATGAAGCCCGACAGCGGCGGGATGCCGCCGAGGTTGACCGCGGGCACGAAGTACATGACGGCCAGCAGGGGCGAGGCCGCCGCGAGCCCGGCGAGCCGCGTGGTCGACGTGGACCCGCCGATGCGCTCGATCAGCCCGGCGACGCAGAAGAGCGTGGCCTGCACGGTGATGTGGTGGACCACGTAGAAGATCGCGGCGCCGATGCCGGCCGGGGTCGCGAGGGCCACCCCGAAGATCATGTAGCCGATGTGGCTGACCAGCGTGAACGACAGGATCCGCTTGACGTCGTCCTGCGCGATCGCCCCCAGGACGCCGATCACCATCGTCGCGAGGGCGGCGACCATGAGGACGGCGTCGGCCACCGGCGCGTCCGGGAACAGCAGGGTCTGGGTGCGGATGATCGAGTAGACGCCGACCTTGGTGAGCAGGCCCGCGAACACGGCGGTGACGGGCGCGGCGGCCGTCGGGTAGGAGTCGGGCAGCCACGCCGAGAGCGGGAACACCGCCGCCTTGATGCCGAACGCGGTGAGCAGCACCAGGTGGATCGTCAGCTGCGTGCCCGCGGGGACCGACTCCATGCGCATCGCGATCTGCGCGAGGTTGAGGGTGCCGACCGCGGCGTAGACCAGCGCGATGCCCGCCAGGAAGACCAGGGACGACACCACGTTGACGACGACGTAGGTCAGCCCCGCGCGAATGCGCGCCCGGGTGCCGCCCAGGGTCAGCAGCACATAGCTGGCCATGAGCAGGACCTCGAAGCCGACGTAGAGGTTGAACAGGTCCCCGGAGAGGAACGCGTTCGCCACGCCGGCGGCCAGCACGAGGTAGGTCGGGTGGAAGATCGACACCGGGGTGCGGGAGTCGTCGTCGGAGGTGCCCTGCCCGATGGCGTAGAGCAGCACCAGCAGCGTCACCGTCATCGACGTCAGCAGCATGATCGTCGAGAGCTGGTCGGCCACCAGCGTGATGCCCAGCGGCGCGGGCCACGACCCGAGGGTGACCACCCGGGGCCGGTCGGCCGCGCCGACGACCAGGAACGCCGCGATCGCGACGACCGCACTCAGCACCCCGACCGACACCCGGCGCTGGACGGTCGGGCGACCGGCCAGCACCAGCGCGGCGCCCGCGCCGAGCAGGGGCAGCAGGACCGGCAGCGGGAGCAGGCTCTCGATGATCGAGCCGCTCGGGTTCACGAGCCCACCCCCGCGGCGCGGTCGCGCTCGGCGCGCTGCTCGTCGGTGTCCGAGGTCGACTCGCAGCCGGTGGTGTCGAGCTCGTCCTCGTCGGTCTGCTCGCCGCGCGCGAGCCGGCGGCGGACCGAGGCGTCCTCGAGGTCGACGGTGAGGTCGTCCTCCTGGTCGAGGGTCCAGGTGCGGTGGATGATCGCCAGCAGGAACGCGGCCACGCCGAGGGTGATGACGATGGCGGTGAGCACGAGGGCCTGCACCAGCGCGTCACTCATCGCCTCCTCGGGTGCCCGGCCCACCAGCGCCGCCGCCCCGAAGGGCCCGCCCGCGGAGATCACCAGCAGGTTCGTGGCGTTGCCGAGCACCAGGACGCCGAGCAGCACGCGGGTGAGGCTCCGGTCGAGCAGCAGGTAGACGCCGACGGTGTAGAGGATCGCGATCAGCACGAGCAGCAGCAGCGACGAACTCACGTGCGCACCTCCTGGTGGTCGTCGGAGGTGGGGGTGGGGGCCGCGGCCAGGCGGTCGAGCTCGGCCCCGAGGCTGCGCAGGATGTCGAGCACGAGGCCGACCACGATGAGGTAGACCCCGACGTCGAAGACCAGCGAGGACACGAACTTCACGTGGCCCAGCACGGGGAGGTCGCCCTCGAGCACCGCGGTCTGCAGCACCTCGCCGCCGAGCACGAGGCCGCCGAGGCCGGAGAGCCCGGCCAGGATCAGGCCCGTGCCGAGGAGGGTGCCGGCCTCCACGGGGGCGGCCTCGCCGAGCTCGTAGCGGCCGCCCGCGACGTAGCGGACCACCAGCGCGAGGCCCGCCAGCAGGCCGCCGGCGAACCCGCCGCCGGGCGCGTTGTGCCCGGCGAACAGGAAGTAGACCGACAGCACCATGATCGTCGGGAAGACGAGGCGGGTGATCACCTCGAGCAGCAGGGTCCGCTCGGTCACGGCCGGGCCGGGGCGCAGCGCCCGGGCGAGCCGTTCGAGGGTGGGGCCGCGCAGCCAGGCCGAGCCCGGGTCGTCCACGGGGCCGGGGCCGACCGGGGCCCGCCGGCGGCGCCGGGCCGCGCCGGGCGGGGTGCCGGTGCGCCGGTCGAGGAAGACCAGGCTGGCCACGCCGGTGGCCGCGGCGAGCAGGACCGACAGCTCGCCGATGGTGTCCCAGGCGCGGATGTCGACCAGGGTCACGTTGACGACGTTCTGGCCCGCGCCGAAGGCGTAGGCCTGCGAGGGGAACGCGAGCGCGACCCCGGGCTCGGTCCGGGCGCCGAGGGCGGTCGCGCCGAGCAGGGCCATGAGGACGCCGACCGGCGCGGCGATCGCGAGCCGCGCGAGGCGCCGCCGCGGCGTGTGGTGCTCGGTGATGTCGGCGGGCAGCCGGCGCAGGACGAGGACCACGACGACGAGGGTCATCGTCTCGACGAGGGCCTGGGTCAGGGCGACGTCGGGGGCCCCGGCCAGCGCGAAGATCACGGCCACCGCGTAGCCGAGCCCGCCGACCAGCAGCACGGCCGCGACACGGCGCTTCGCGCGGGCCGCGGCGATCGTCGAGACGACCGCGAGCACGGCGGCCACCACCTGGGCGGGCGAGTCGGCGACCCGGTCGACCCGGATGCCGGAGAGGGCCCCGGTGGCGACGAGCGCGACGCCGGGCCCCGCGATCAGCACGACGAGGACGGTGCAGAGCACCACCGGCAGCGATCCCCGCTGGGTGCGGACGGTGATCCGCAGGGCGCCCTTCTCGAGGGCGTGGACGAGGAAGCGCCAGGTGACGTCGGAGCGCACGGCCGACAGCGGCCGGATCCGGGCGAGGCCGTCGACGACGCGGGGCAGGGCGAGCACGAGACCCAGGGCGATCGCCACGGCCGAGAGCCCGAGGGCGACGGTGAACCCGGGCCAGACCTTGAGCTGGAGCAGGGTCGGGTAGGTGGCCGGCAGCGAGTCGGCGTAGCGCGTCAGCACCGGCGTGATCGCGCCGATCGCGGGTCCCGCCACGAGGCTCGCGGCGCCCAGCACCACCGGTGCGGCGACGAACAGCGGCCCGGGCCGGATCCACTCGGGGCGGTCGGCGGCGGTGGTGAAGGCGCCGGTGAACGCCCCGGCCACGAAGCGGGCGCTGTAGGCGACGGTGAGGACCGACCCGACGACGACCACGACGAGCAGCGGGATCGCGAGGTCGCCGTAGGCGTCGTGCAGGAAGGCCTCGAAGGCACCCTCCTTCGTGACGAAGCCGAGCAGCGGCGGGATGCCCGCCATCGAGGCGGCGGCGAGCGTGCCGGCGACCGCCAGCACCGGGGCGCGGCGGCCGAGCCCGGAGAGCTCGCGCAGGTCGCGGGTGCCGGCGCTGCGGTCGATCACGCCGACGGTGAGGAACAGCGCGGACTTGAACAGGGCGTGCGCGACGACGAGGCCGATCGCGGCGAGCGCGGCGTCGCGCGTCCCCGCGCCCGCGAGCAGGATCATGAACCCGAGCTGGGAGACGGTGCCGTGGGCCAGCAGCAGCTTGAGGTCGGTCTGGCGGGCGGCGACCACGCCGCCGAGCAGCATGGTGACGGCGGCGAGGACCGCGATGACCGGGCGCCACCCCGGGTCGTCGGCGAACCCGGGCGCGAGGCGCAGCACCAGGTAGACGCCGGCCTTGACCATCGCCGCGGCGTGCAGGAAGGCGCTCACCGGGGTGGGCGCGGCCATGGCCGAGGGCAGCCAGAAGTGGAACGGCACGAGCGCCGACTTCGACAGCGCCCCGACGAGCACGCACACGACGCCGGCCGTGAGCGCGGCCCCCGACAGGCCCGGTCCGGCCGCGACGATGGCCGAGAGCCGGTAGCTCCCCGCGGCCTCGGCGAGGATGACGAGCCCGACCAGCATCGTCAGGCCGCCGGCCGCGGTGACCGTGAGGGCCTGCATCGCGGCCGCGCGGCTGGCCCGCTTGTGGGCGTCCTGCCCCACGAGCAGGAACGAGAAGATCGTCGTCAGTTCCCAGCTGACGTAGAGCATGACGACGTCGTCGGCCCAGACCAGCGCGAGCATCGCCCCGGCGAAGGCGACCAGCACCCCGGCGAAGCGCCCGAGCCCGCCCGAGGACGGGGTGAAGTACCGGGAGCAGTAGAGGACGACGAGGGCGCCCACCCCGGTGACGAGCATCGAGAGCACCGCGGAGAGCGGGTCGAGCCGTACCGCGACCTCGACGCCGAGCGCCGGGATCCAGGAGAAGGCCTCGGTGACCTCGCCGCCGGCGACAACCGCCGGGAGCTGGACGGCGACGTAGCCGAAGGCCACGGCCGGCACGAGCGCGAGCCCCACGAAGGCGCGGCGACCGAGCGCCCGCACGAGCGTGGGCGCCACCAGCGCCGCCAGCGCGTGCAGCGCCAGGAGGACGAGCACCTGGCCGACCTCCCGTCCGGTCCGTGGTCGTGCGGCGTACGCACGGTCGCCGGGCCGGTCACCCGCCGTCGACGACGATGCTACCGATCGGGTCCGGTTCGTCCCCGTGCTCGAACCGCTCGGCGAGGGCCCGACGGGCGAGATCGCGCAGGTGGTCGGTGAGGGCGCGGCGCCCGATCCGGTCGACCGTGACCTCGACGACACGCATCGCGGGACGGCCCCGCGGCGCGAGCGCGGCGGCCAGGTCGAGGTCGTCGTGGCGCGAGTGCTCGACCCCGTGCGCCCGGCACAGCGCGGCGAGATCGGTGCCGTGGGGCGTCGCGAACATGCGCTCGAAGGCCTCGGCGTGCTCGGGCGCGCCCTGCTCGAGGGTGGTGAACACGCTGCCGCCGTCGTCGTTCGCGACGACCACGACGAGCTCCGGGCGGGGCTCGGTGGGGCCGAGGAGCAGACCGTTCGTGTCGTGCAGGAACGTCAGGTCCCCGACGAGGGCGTAGGCCGGACCGCCGTGGGCCAGGGCCGCGCCCGTGGCGAAGGACACGGCGCCGTCGATGCCGGAGACCCCGCGGGCGGCCAGCAGCTCGACGTCGGCGCGGGGGCGCGCGGCGAGGGCGACGTCACGCACCGGGCTCGACGACCCGACGACGAGCAGCGCCCCGGCGGGCAGGGCGTCGACCACCGCGGCCGCGAGGCCCGAGCCCGACACGGCGCCCGGCGGGTCGTCCGACAGGGCGACGGCGGCGGCCACCAGCTCGTCGGCCCGGCGCACCCGGGCGCCGTACTCCCGGTCGACCCCCCAGGACCCGGGCGACGGCAGGGCACCGACGCGGGTGGCGGTGGCCGCGACGTCGGTCCAGCCCGGGCGGGCGCCCCCGTCGCCGGCGGCGGGGACCACGACGACCTCGACGCGCGGGTCGGCGAGCAGCCGCGAGACCGACCGGTGCAGCGTCGGCCGCCCGAGGACGACGACGCGGTGCGGCAGCAGGTCGGGCGCGGTCCCGACGAGGGCGGCGTCGACCAGGCGCGGTCCGGCCTGCAGCGACGCGCCCCACAGCGGGGAAGTCGGCTCGGCGACGACGGGCACGCCGTCGGGCAGGCCGTCCGGCGCGAGCGCGCCGTGCCCGGCCACGACCATCGTCGGGACGGGGTCGGCGAGGTCGAGCGGCTCGAC
The DNA here is from genome assembly GCF_042653685.1 of Actinomycetospora atypica. Taxonomy (NCBI): domain Bacteria; kingdom Bacillati; phylum Actinomycetota; class Actinomycetes; order Pseudonocardiales; family Pseudonocardiaceae; genus Actinomycetospora; species Actinomycetospora atypica. Next base: position 17,413 of record NZ_JBHSIV010000036.1, read on the forward strand.
GCGTGGGACGTGGGCCTCGACGCGCGTCCAGGGCCCGCCGTCGGGGCGCCCGGAGGCCCAGGCCGGCAGCGGGCCGGGGTCGGTGCCCGAGTCGGACACCAGGGGCTCGCGCAGCGGCATGTCGAGCTGGACGGGGCCCGGGTCGGCCGTGGTGGTCCCGGCCGCGGCGGCCAGCGCCCGGCAGACCGCGGCCCGCCACCCGGCCGCGGCACGGGGCCGCTCCTCGGCAAGCGGGAGCGTGACCGACGCGCGGACGGCGCCGCCGAACAGGCCCACCTGGTCGACGGTCTGGTTGGCGCCGGTGCCCACCAGCTCCAGCGGCCGGTCGGCGCTCGCCACCACCAGCGCCACCCCGGCGTGGGACGCCTCGAGCACCGCCGGGTGCAGGTTCGCGACCGCGGTGCCGGAGGTCACCACCACGGGGACCGGGCGCCGCGACCGCGCGGAGAGCCCGACGGCGAGGAAGCCGGCCGAGCGCTCGTCGATGCGCACGTGCAGGCGCAGCCGGCCCGCGGCGTCGGCGGCGTGCACGGCGAGCAGCAGCGGCGCGTTGCGCGAGCCCGGGCAGGCCACGACCTCGCGGACCCCGCCCCGGACCCACTCGTCGACCACCACGCACGCCTGCAACGCCGACAGGCTGGAGGTCGACGGGGTCACGGCGGCCGAGGGTAGTGAGCACGCGGGCTCCCGGCCGGACGGAGGCCACCGGATCGGTGTCCCCCGGGCGCGTGAGGCCCGGGCGCGCCCTGCCGGGCCCCGGCCCGCGGGCACGCTTCGGTGCTCCCATGGGCAGGTCTCGGTGGGAACCCGGCACGGCGGCACCACCCCGGCGACGGGTGCTGGTGCCGGCGCTGTTCGGCGCGGCGGTGCTGCTGCTCGCGACCGGCATCGCGGCCCTCGGCGCCCCGCCGCCGACGCCGGGGGTCGTCTCCCCCGGCACCGACGCGCAGACGTGGCGCCCGGTGCTCGCCGGCGACGCGGTGCGGGTGCAGGTCGCCGAGGGCCGGGCCCGGCTCGCGACCCCCCGCGAGGCGGAGGCCCCGGGATCGTCCCCCGTCGCTCCGCTCGCCCCGTCCAGCCCGCGCGGCGCCCAGCGCCAGGGCTTCCTCGACCTCGGCACCCACACGTTCGCCCGGCCGGTGAACCGGCTCGACGTCCCGGTGGTGGCCGACCTCCCGCGCGGCACCGCGGTGGCCGCCGACGTCCGCGGGCGCGACGACGCCGGGCGCTGGTCGGAGTGGACGCCCGCCGCCCCCGGCGCCCCCGCGGTGCTCGACGCCCCCGCGCGCACCGTCGCGCTGCGCCTGCTGCTCACCTCGCCGGGGGCGGGCTCCCCCACGGTGCGCTCGGTCGTCGTGCACGCCGACCGGGACGCGTCGGTCAGCCGTGCGCTCGCCCCCCGGGCCTCCTACCGGGTCTTCGCCACCCGCGAGGGGCTCGTGGGCGGCACCACCGCGAACGGCCACGTCATCACCGAGGACGACCACTTCGTCGCCCTGCCCTCGCGCCGCGCGCTCGACGGCGAGGGGAAGGGCGACTACAGCGTCCGGGTCTGCGCGGAGTCGGGCCGCTGCGCGACGGTGCCCGTATGGGACGTCGGGCCCTGGAACACCGACGACGACTACTGGGCGCCGGCCCGCGGGACGTGGGAGGACCTGCCCCAGGGCGTCCCCCAGGCCCAGGCCGCGTACTCCGACGGCTACCACGACGGCGAGGACGGCTTCGGCCGCCCGGTGAAGAACCCGGCCGGGATCGACCTGGCCGACGGCGTGTTCTCCGCGCTCGGGCTGGGCGACAACGGCTGGGTGACCGTCGACTACCTCTGGACGGGCCGCGCCGGCGAGAACCCCGCCGACGTGCACCTCGCCACCGCCGAGAGCCCCGACGCGCCCGTGACCGTGCGCGCCGCGCCCTCGGCCGGCGCGGCCGACCGCGGCGTCGTCGGGAACGGCGCCGTGCTCGACGTGCAGTGCCGGGCCACCGGCGAGGCCGTCGACGGCAGCCGCGGGACGAGCACCGAGTGGCTGCGCCTGGCCCCGGAGGCCTACGTCCCGGCCGCCTGGCTCGCCACGACGAACCCCCCGCCGCTTTGTTGAGGTCCGGCTCCGCTCCGCTGCGTGTCCCGCCGTTGAGGTCCGGCTCCGCTCCGCTCCGCGTCCCGCCCGCTGACTAGGCTCGTCGCCCATGGCCACCGTGGCGCAATGGGTCGAGGGCGCGCGTCCCCGCACGCTGCCGAACGCGATCGCCCCCGTCGTCGCCGGGACCGGGGCGGCGGCGAGCGTCGCCGACTTCCGCCCCCTGCCCGCGCTCCTCGCCCTGGTGGTGTCCCTGGCGATGGTCATCGGGGTCAACTTCGCCAACGACTACTCCGACGGCATCCGCGGCACCGACGACGAGCGCGTCGGGCCGATGCGCCTCGTCGGCTCGCGCGCGGCGTCCCCCGGGGCGGTCCGGACGGCGGCCCTCGGCACGCTCGCCGTCGGGGCGCTCGCGGGTCTGGCGCTCCTGGCCGTGAGCGGGGCCTGGTGGCTCCTGCTCGTCGGGGCGGTGTGCCTGGCCGGGGCCTGGTTCTACACGGGCGGCTCGTCGCCCTACGGCTACCGCGGGCTCGGCGAGGTCGCGGTGTTCCTGTTCTTCGGCCCGGTGGCGGTGCTGGGCACCGAGTACACGCAGTCGGGCCGCGCGAGCGGGGTCGGGATCGGGGCGTCCGTCGGCGTCGGGCTGCTCTCCTGCGCCGTCCTCGTCGCGAACAACCTGCGCGACGTCCCCACCGACACGGTCTCGGGTAAACGGACCTTGGCCGTCCTGCTCGGCGAGCGGGACACGAGGGTGATGTATGCCGCACTCGTGGTGGTCCCGCTGGGCATGAGCCTCGTCCTGAGCCTGCGCGCGCCGTGGGCGCTGCTCGGTCTGCTGGCCCTCGTCCTCATCGTCCCGGCCCTGCGCCGGGTGCTCGGCGGGGCGCGCGGCCCGGCGCTGATCCCGGTGCTGCGCGACACCGGTCTGGCCCTGCTCGTGTGGGCCGTCGGGACCGGGATCGGGCTCGCGCTGGTGTCCTAGGCCGCCGGGTCGGTCCCGGTGCCGCGGAGCTCGGCGCGGAGCTTCTCGCGCTGCGCCCGGCGCCCCGCCGTGGCGGCGTCGATCTCCGCGTTCAGGCGGGTCCGCAACGCCCTGAACAGGAACAACGAGAGCGGCAGCGCCACCACGAGCGCAATGATCAGGGCGAGCAGCAACGGCAGCCCGACGAGCACGAGGACCCCGGCGACCACGGCGACGAGCACCAGCCGCGCCCCGACGTAGAGGGCGACGGCGACGGCGACGGACCCGGCCGTGCCCCTCGCGCCGGTACCGGCGCTGCCGGTGTCGTCGGTGCTCCCCGGGGTCCCGGGCTGCTGCGATCCTGCGGTCTCCACGGGGTCCAGGGTAGGCGTCGGCCACCGGAAGGACCGGCGAGGCGGAACGTCCGATTCCTGCCTTTGTGAACCTTTTACCTCCACACTAGCGTTCGAGTACGTGGGGGCTCCGGTGTCACGATTCGCTCCAGTTCGTCTGCTCCGCCCGCGGCCGACCCGGCCACGGGCGACAGAACCTGGGAAGTCGGGCCCACGGGCCCGTGGAGGTGCAGCATGACCATCGCACCCGAGGCGACCGAGCGTCTGATGACTCCCGGCGAGGTGGCCGCGATGTTCCGCGTCGACCCGAAGACGGTCACGCGGTGGGCCGCGGCCGGCCGGATCGGTTCCATCCGCACGCCCGGCGGGCACCGCCGGTTCCGCGAGACGGAGGTCCGCACCCTCCTCGACGGCCTCACCAGTGAGGCGCACGGCTGAGCGGACACCGCACCGGCTCGACCAGGACCCGGGCGTCGGGGGAGACCCTCCGGCCCCGGGTCCTCGTGCGTCCGGAGCACCCGCTTCCGCGGTCCGGCCGCTCGGCGTCACCCGCCGTCCACCGGGCGGACCTTCGCCGCTTCACGCCCGGACACCGCCGGTCCCGGGTAGCGTTGACCTCCGGGGCCGGTTCGGCCGCCGGAGGAGGTGCGTGACGTGGTGCTGTTCGTCGTCGCCGTGATGGTGCTGGTCGCGGTCGGCGTCCTGCTCTGGAAGGCCGTGTCCGCCCAGGCCCTCGCCACGGGGCCCGGCAGCGCCGACGAGGAGACCCCCACGGGTCCGACGCGCGCTCCCGGCTCCGCCCGTCGCGGGCGCACGATCGCGCCCGACGACGACCCCGAGTTCCTGCGCAGCCTCGACGAGCAGGTCCGCCGCGGCCGCGAGGACCCGCCCGCCCCGTCCTGATCCGTCCGCCCCTTGTCAGGGCGAGGTGACTTCCGGCATCGTTCACGCAGAGTGACGACGAGCTGGAGTCGTCCCCTGATGAGACGAGCGACGGTATGGCACCGACCTGGGGCATCCCCGGCCCGCTGTTCCTGCTGCTGTGGTTCCCGCTGGTCGTCGTGACCGCGCTGCTGCCCCGCCTGGCCCTGGTCACGGCGCGCTGGGGCCCCCGCGAGGCCCCCGACCCCACCCTCACGCCGCAACAGCTCGGCGCCCTGGTCGCGGGCGGCGACCGCGTGGCCGCCGCGAGCGTCGCCGGGCTCCTCGAGCGGGGCCGGCTGCGGATGGACGGCAGCCGGCGGCTCGCCACGGTGGTGGGGCCCGTCCGCCCGGAGGACGACCCCGGGCTCACGGACGTCGACGTCGAGATCCTGAACCGGGCGCACTCCCCCCGGACGGCCGGGTGGCTCGTCGCCGGGGTCCGGTCGAGCGCGGTGGTGACCGAGATCGACGAGCAGCTCGTGGCCCGCGGGCTCCTGCGCGACCCGGCGGCGATGCGGGCCCGCGCGCGGTGGGCCCTGCTGCCCTTCGGCCTCGTCGTCGTCCTCGGCCTCGCCCGGCTCGGTGCCGGCATGGGCCGGTCGGCGTCGGTCGGTTTCCTCATCCCGCTCCTCGTGGTGGCCGCGTTCGTGGCCGTCGCCACCTATCCCCGTGCGCGGGCGCTGCGGGTGGTGACCCCGCGGGGCCGGGCGACGCTCGCGGCGGCCCGGTCGCACGCCTGGCGGGCCCGGTCGGCGGACCCGGCGTTCGCCGGAGCGATGCTGGGCGGGGCGGCGCTGCTGGTCGCGATCGGCGGGTTCGCCGCCTTCCCCGACCCCGAGCTGGCGGGCCTGCTCACGCCGGCCCTCGTCGGCGGCGGGGGCGGGGGCTCCGACGGCGGTTCGTGGTCCGACGGCGGGTCCTCGTGCAGCTCGTCGTCGTGCAGCTCGTCGTCGTGCAGCTCGTCGTCCTCGTGCAGCAGCGGCAGCAGCTGCGGTGGCGGCGGCGGGTGCGGCGGGTGAGCGGACCGACGGGGGTCGGCCTCGGCTGGCGCGCGGAGATCGACCGCACCGTCGAGGCCCTGGTGGGCCGGGGCGCCGCGGACTTCGTCGAGGTGGTGGCCGAGGACGTCCACGCCGCGGCGCCGCCCGCCTCGCTCGAGCGGCTGCGCGCCCGGGGCGTCACCGTCGTGCCGCACGCGGTCTCGCTGTCGCTCGGGGGCGCCGAGGAGCTCCGGACCGACCGGGTCGACCACCTCGCCGCCGTCGCCGCCGCGCTGGACGCACCGCTGGTCAGCGACCACGTGTGCTTCGTCCGCGCCGGCGGCCTGGAGTCGGGCCACCTCCTGCCCGTGCCGCGGACCCGCGACGCCCTCGACGTGCTCGTCGCGAACGTCCGGGCCGCCCAGGACCGGCTGCCGGTGCCGCTCGCGCTGGAGAACATCGCAGCCCTGCTCGAGTGGCCCGACGCCGAGATGGGCGAGGGCGCGTTCCTGGCCGAGCTGTGCGGGCGGACCGGGGTCGGCCTCGTGCTCGACGTCGCGAACCTCCACGCCTGCGCGGTCAACCTCGGGCAGGACCCCGCCCGGGTGCTCGACGACCTCCCGCTCGAGCAGGTCGCCTACGTGCACGCCGCGGGCGGCGTCACGGGGCCCGACGGGCTCTACCACGACACCCACGCCCACTCGCTCGGCGAACCGGTGCTGGCGCTGCTGGCCGACCTGCTCGACCGGTGCTCGGCGCTCGGCCGGACGCCCGCCGTGCTCCTGGAGCGCGACGACCGCTACCCCTCCGACGACGAGCTGGCCGGCGAGCTCGCGCTGCTGCGCCGGGCCCACCGCTCCCGGGTCGCGCCGTGACGGCCCGGGAACGGCTGGCCGACCGGCAGGCGGAGCTCCTCGCCGCCCTGGTGGCGGGCGCCCCCGTGCCGCCGGGCTTCGACGGGGCCCGGGTCTCCGCGGAGGCACGCACGCTGCGGGCCAAGCGCCGCCGGGTGCTCGGCCGCATCGTCACCGGGTTCCTCGACGACGAGGGGCGGACGGCCCCGGCCGACCTCGACGACCGGCTCGACCGCTGGGTCGACCGGCCGCGGCGGACGGGCACGGGCTTCCACGACGACGCCCGGGCCTTCGTCGCGTCGCTGCCCGCACCGTCGCGCCGGTGGTGGCGCCGGACCCGGTAGCGGTCAGCGCGGGCCGATCCGGTCGCGGGCACCGACCCGGGGGAAGTCGTCGGCGACGAGCGCGGCGAGCTCCAGCATCGCCGTGCGGGTGCGCGGCGCGAGCCGCTCCAGGTGGATCTGGGCGCCCTCGTCGAGGTGCGGGTCGAACGGCAGCCGGGCCACCGCGCGGCAGCGGCCGGCGAAGTGCTCAGCGACCCGGTCGAGGTCGACCCCGCCCGACGAGCGCCGCACGTAGTTGATGACCGCCACCGACCGCTTCACCAGGTCGCCGTACCCGTGGGCGTCGAGCCAGTCGAGCGTGGCGGACGCGCTGAGCGCGCCGTCGATGGAGGACGACGACACCACCACCAGCGAGTCGGCCACGTCGAGGACCCCGCGCATCGCGGAGTGCATCAGTCCGGTCCCGCAGTCGGTCAGCACGATGTTGTAGAAGTGCTCGAGCAGGTCGACCGTGCGCCGGTAGTCGAGCTCGCTGAAGGCCTCCGACACGGCCGGGTCCTGGTCGCTCGCCAGCACCTCGAGGCGGGATGGCCCCTGCGAGGTGTACGCCCGGACGTCGGAGTAGCGGCGCACGAGCGCGGCGTCGCGCAGGAGGTGCCGCACGGTGGCCGTCGTCTCCACCGGGACCTTCTCGGCGAGCGTGCCGCGGTCGGGGTTCGCGTCGACCGCGACCACCCGGTCTCCGCGCAAGGAGGCGAACGTCGAGCCGAGCGACGCGGTCGTCGTGGTCTTGCCGACGCCGCCCTTGAGGCTCAGCATCGCGATCTTGTAGCACCCGGCGAGGGGCTGGTTGACCCGGCCGACCAGGGTGCGCCGGGCGAGGTCGGCCTCGCTCTCCCCCGGGTTGACCATGCCCCCGCTCGCCACCCACACCGCGCGTCGCCACCCGGTCTGCGGCACGGGCCGCGAGGGACGCAGGAGCTGCGCGGAAGACAGGTCGGTGGGGCCCGACGTCGACACCCGCTCGAGCGCGGTGGAGGGGGCCGCCGCCGGCTGCTCGACCCTGCCGGTCGCCGGCTCGTCCCTGCTCTCCGCGGACCCGTCCTGCCGGGATTCCATCCGTCGTCCCCTCCGTGGTCACCGGGCGGCGGAGCGGCTGATCACCGCCACCGTCGCCGCGACCGTAACCGCCGCGGAGGATCCGGACATCCCGATCGGACGGGCCCGGCCTCAGCCGACGCCGGCGTAGGAGTGCAGGCCCGTGACCACGAGGTTGACGAAGAACAGGTTGAACACCATCACCGCGAGGCCCACGACGTTGACGACGGCCGCCTTCCGGCCGCGCCACCCCGCCGTGGACCGGGCGTGCAGGTAGCCCGCGTAGACGACCCACGCGATGAACGCGGTGGTCTCCTTGGGGTCCCAGCCCCAGTAGCGGCCCCAGGCGGCCTCGGCCCAGATGGCGCCGCAGATCACGGCGAACGTCCAGATCGGGAAGGCCACGGCGGTCGCGCGGTAGGCGACGCGGTCGAGCACGTGGGCCGCCGGCAGCCGCGTCGTCCAGGCCATGCGGCCCGACGAGTCGTGGGACGCCCGCAGCAGGTAGAGCACGCTCGCGACGCCGGCGAAGAGCAGGATCCCCGAGGAGATCACGGCGGCCGACACGTGGATCACGAGCCAGTAGGAGCGCAGCGCCGGGACCACCGGGGCGGTCTGGGTGTAGAGCACCGTCCCGCCGAGGAACATCAGCAGGATCACCGGCAGGAGCACGAACACCCCGAGGCGGCGCAGCTCCGGGCGGCGGAAGAGCACCACGAGCCACGCGCCGACGCCGACGAGGCAGACGGCGGCGGTGAACTCGTACATGTTGCCCCACGGCGGCCGCCCGGCGGCCACTCCGCGGACGACGAGCATCGCCAGGTGCAGGGCGAAGCCGAGCACGGTGAGCGAGACGCCCATGCGCCCGAAGCGCTCGGAGAGCGGGCGGCGGGCCGGGGCCTCCGGGCGGTCGGTGACGTCGGTCGTCGTCGGGCCCGTGCCGGTGCCGCCCGACGAGGCGCCCACGGCGGCCGGGACCGGGGCCTCGATCTCCTCGGGGGCGGCGCGGCGCAGCAGGCCGTGCTCCATCGCGTGCAGCAGCATCGCGAGGATGTAGATCGCGAGCGCCGAGTAGTACAGCACGTCGCCGAAGTCGCCGAGGGGGGCGTCGACGCCCATCAGGAACCTCCTTCCCGGGATCGCGGATCGGGCGCGAGCAGGTCGTCGCGCAGTCGCTCGAACTCCTCGCCGTAACCGGCCTGGTCGGTGCGAGCGAGTCCACCGATCTCCACGACAGTACGACCGTCCGTCGTAGACGGCGAGGCGGGGCCGGTGGTGCCGTCCGCCACCCGGGCCCGCACCCAGAACCGACGCCGCTTCACCGTCAGCGACAGCGTGATCCCGACGAGCAGCGCCACGGCGGCGGCGAGCACCGCCTCCTGTGCCGGGTCGTGCGAGACCTGCAGGTTCACCCACTCCTTGACGGAGTCGAAGCGCACCTGCGTGCCGTCGTCGAGCGTGATCGTGCGGCCCGGCGTCATGTTCTCGCGGGCCACGCGGACCAGCCGGCCCTGGTCGACCATGGCCTGGTCGATGCCGAAGATCGACTGCCCCTTGCCGGAGTCGAGGCCGAGGTCACCGCGGTAGACGTCGGCGGCCACCTCGGGGTTCGTCAGGGCGGGGTAGGTCGAGGTCACGAGGCCGCCGCCGCTCGAGGTCGGCGCGAACAGGCCGGTGATCGCGATCTGGGTGCGGCGGCGCTGCGAGTCGTCGGTGACGCCGGGACGGTCGAACTTCGTGGCGCCCTGGGAGAGGAACGTCGTCTGGTCGACCGGCTCCCACTGGGTGGACAGCGTCCGCTGCTCGCCCCCGGGGAAGGTGACCGTGAACTGCGGGGCGTAGCCGTGCCCGAGCAGGTAGACCCGCTCGCCGTCGAAGCGCAGGGGGTCGTTGACCGTGACGGTGGTGGGCACCGGCGGGGTCCCGTCGGCCAGCGCGGCGGCGTCGGAGTACCGGACGTCGGCGGCGAAGGAGTCGGCGGCGCCGTCGGGGCGGTACTGCGCGTTGAACCGGTCGACGTCGAGGCAGAACGGCTCGAGGTTCGTGCCGTCGACGCGCAGGCCCGGGCGGAAGGTGTCGTAGGCCAGGATCCCGGAGTTGCAGAACTCCGAGCCGTCGGCCATGACGATGACGTTGCCCTCGTAGCCGAAGAGCTTCCCCACGGCGATCCCGACGAGCAGCGCCAGCAGGCTCATGTGGAAGACGACGTTGCCGACCTCGCGCAGCGCGCCCTTCTCCGCCGAGAGGGTCGCGACCCCGCCGGGCTCGGTCCGGACGTCGACCTTCCAGCCGCGCAGCCGCTTCCTCGCCGCCGCGACGACCTCGTCGGGGGTCCGGTCGTCGGTCCCGGTGGCGTGGTGGGGCAGGCGGCCGAGGTTGCGGGGGACGGCGACGGTGGCGGCGCGCAGGCCCGTCAGCTGCTCCCAGGTCCGCGGCGCCAGGCAGCCGACGAGGGAGATGAACAGCAGCAGGTACACCGCGGAGAACCACGGGGTGGAGAAGACGTCGAACAGCCCGATGCCGTCGAGCAGCGGGGCGAGCGTGGGGTGCGTGGTGAAGTAGTCGCGCACCGCCTGCGGGCTCGGGCCGCGCTGGGGCAGGAACGCCCCGGGCAGTGCGGCGAGCGCCAGCAGGAACAGCAGGATCAGCGCGGTGCGCATGCTGGTCAGTCCGCGCCAGGTGTTGCGCGCGAGCGCGAGCAGGTCGCGGCCGGGCGAGGCGCCGGACGGCGGCTCGGGGGTCTCGGGCTTGTCGAGGGTGCGGGTCACAGCGGCGTCGAGAATCCGGAGACGGGGCCGCGGAGGGCGATGACGATCTCGGCCCAGAGGCCGGTCGCGAGGGCCAGGCCGACCACGACGAGGAGCACCCCGCCCGCGATCTGGATGCCGCGCACGTGGGTCCGCAGCCAGGCCTGGGCGCGGACCGCGCGGCCCGCCCCGAGGGCGATCAGGACGAACGGCAGCCCCAGGCCCAGGCAGTAGGCGAGCACGAGGATCCCGCCGCGCAGCGCGCCGTTGCCGCCGCCGGTCCCGGAGGCCAGCGCGATCACCCCGGCGAGGGTCGGGCCGAGGCACGGCGTCCAGCCGAGCCCGAAGGTGGCACCCAGCAGCGGCGCCCCGGCCAGGCCCATGCGGGGCACCCAGTGCGGGCGGGTGTCGCGCTGCAGGGCCGGCACCAGCCCGACGAACACCAGGCCCATCGCCACCGTGACCACCCCGCCGAGGCGCTGGAGCAGGAGCTCGTTGGTGACCAGGGCGTCGGCCGCCCAGACGATCGCGCCGAGCCCGAGCACGAAGACCACGGTGAAGCCCGCGACGAACAGCCCCGCGGCCCCGGCGAGGCGGACGCGGTGGCGGGACGCCGGGCGGGTGAGGGTCTGCGTCTGTGTCCGTGTCTGGGTCGGCGCGGACGACGACCCGGTGGCGGCGCTCCGCCGCTGGGCGTCCTGCTCCGCGACCTCGTCGGCGGTGACCGCGGGGGCGGTGGCCCCGACGAGCCCGGCCAGGTAGGCGAGGTAGCCCGGGACCAGCGGCACGACGCACGGCGAGGCGAAGCTGACGAGGCCCGCCACCAGCGAGAGCGCGATCGCGAGCAGCACGGGACCCGAGGTCACCAGCTGGGTCAGATCCATGTGCTCTCCATGTCGCGTCCCAGCGTAGGACGGTGGCGTCCGGCCTGCGTGAGGGCGGTCCTACGTCATGTCGTAGGTCACCCGGCCGACGGCGCGGGCTCCGCGGCGATGCGGTCGACCACCGGCTGCAGGTCCTCCGCGAGCACCGCCGTCAGGAACACCGCGGCCACCCGGTGCTGCCGGTCCAGGACGATCGTCGAGGGCACGGCGTTGCGCGGGTAGCCCCGCAGCGCGAGCAGCGACCGCCCGGGCGGGTCGAAGATCGAGGGGTAGCTGACGCCGCGGTCGCGGACGAAGTCGGACGCCGCGTCGCGGTCGTCGCGCACGTCGACCCCGAGCAGCTGCACCCCGCGCGGGGCCGACGCCTCCGCCACCTGCTCCAGCGCGTCCGCCTCGCCGCGGCACGGCCCGCACCACGAGCCCCAGATGTTCACGACGACCACCCGCCCCGCGAACTGCCGGCTGGAGAGCTCCTGGCCGGGCTGGAGCAGGGAGTCGCCGGCCACCGCGGCGAGCGGGCGGCGCTCGGCCTCCGGGTAGCTGATCCGCGTCTGGCCGCCCGGGGCGACGAAGGTGAAGCCACCGTCGTCCCGGGACTCCCCCGAACAGCCCGCCACCAGCGCCAGGGCGGCGACGAGGACCGCCAGCAGCGTCCGTCTCATGCGCCGGTGCCGGTCCCGACCGGGGACCCGCCGGGCTCGGTGTAGCCGATGTCGACCAGGGACTCGTCGTCGAAGGTCAGCGTGGTGACCGACCCGAGCGCGCACTGGCGACGGGCCGGGTTGTGCCAGAGCCGGTCGCCGGCGAGGAACCGACGCAGCGTCCAGATCGGCAGCTGGTGCGAGACGCAGACCGCCTCGTGGCCCTCCGCCGCCGCGCGGGCCCGCTGGGCGGCGCCGAGCATGCGGTGCGCGATCTCCAGGTAGGGCTCGCCCCACGACGGCCGGAACGGATTGCGCAGCAGCGGCCAGTACTCCGGCCTGCGGAGCGCCCCGTCGCCCACCGACACGTGCTGGCCCTCGAAGGCGTTGGCCGCCTCGATCAGCCGGTCGTCGGTGACGATCTCGAGGCCGAGCTTCTCCGCGATCGGCGCCGCGGTCTCCTGCGCCCGCTGCATGGGCGAGACGAGCAGCGTGGTGACGTCGGCGCCGGCGAGGTGCTCGGCCACCCGGAGGGCCTGCTCGCGCCCGATCTCGGAGAGGCCGTAGCCGGGCAGGCGGCCGTAGAGGATGCCCTCGGGGTTGTGGACCTCGCCGTGGCGGACGAGGTGGACCAGCGTGCGGGTCATGCCGCCGGGTCCGTCGCGGCCGCCGCGGCGCGCGCCGCGTGGGGGAGCGCCGCGGCGAGGACGTCGAACGCCTCGTCGTCGAGCGCCGCGGAGATGAAGCAGGCCTCGAACACGCTGGGCGGGAAGTACACGCCGTGGTCGAGCAGGGCGTGGAAGAACGGCGGGAACCGCCAGGTCTGCGCGGCCTGCATCTCGGCGTAGTTCCGGCCCCGGTCGGGCGCGAAGCGGACCGAGACGAGCGACCCGGCGCGCTGCATCGCGTGCTCGACGCCCGCCTCGGTGAGCGCGTCGTCGATCAGGGCGTGCAGCCGGTCGGCGCCCGCGTCGAGCGCGGTGTAGACGTCCTCGGTCGCGTGGCGCAGCGTCGTCAGGCCGGCGGCCACCGCGACGGGGTTCCCGGCGAGCGTGCCCGCCTGGTAGACGGGCCCGGCGGGGGCGAGGTGGCCCATGACGTCGGCGCGGCCGCCGAAGGCCGCCGCCGGCAGACCGCCCGACATCACCTTGCCGAAGCAGTAGAGGTCGCCCGCGACACCCTCGAGGCCGTACCAGCCCGCGGGCGAGACCCGGAAGCCGGTCATGACCTCGTCCATGATCAGCAGCGCGCCGTGCGCCGTGCACAGCCGCTTGAGCCCGGCGTTGAAGCCGTCGTCCGGCGCGACCGCGCCCATGTTCCCGGCGGCCGCCTCGGTGATGACGCAGGCGATGTCCTGGCCGCGCTCGGCGAAGACGGCGGCGACGGCCTCGAGGTCGTTGTAGGGCAGGACGATCGTGTCGGCGGCCTGCGCGCCGGTGATGCCGGGGCTCGACGGGAGCCCGAAGGTGGCGACGCCGCTGCCCGCCTCGGCCAGCAGCGCGTCGACGTGGCCGTGGTAGCAGCCGGCGAACTTCACGACCGCGGTGCGGCCGGTGAACCCGCGGGCCAGCCGGACCGCGCTCATCGTGGCCTCGGTGCCGGAGTTCACCAGGCGCACCTGCTCCACCGGCTCCACGCGCCGGACGAGCTCCTCGGCGAGGTCGACCTCGCCCTCGGTGGGGGTGCCGAAGGACAGCCCGCGGGTCGCGGCCTCCCGCACCGCCTCGACGACGGCCGGGTGGGCGTGCCCGAGGATCATCGGGCCCCACGAGGAGACCAGGTCGACGTAGCGGTTCCCGTCGACGTCGGTCAGCCAGGCGCCGCGGGCGCTCGCCATGAAGCGGGGCGTGCCGCCGACCGAGCGGAACGCGCGGACGGGGGAGTTGACGCCGCCGGGCACGATCGCCTCGGCACGTGCGAAGAGCTCGGCCGAGCGGGCGACCGCCGTGTTGTCCGCCCCGGCTCCGCTGCGATTCGCGGGAGGGCCTGCCGTCGTGGGAGCGCTGGTCACGCCCCCATCCTCCCAGGACCGCGGGTGTGACCGCCGTGCGCGGGGCGCGGCCGGGGCCGATCAGCGGGGCCGGGCGGTGCGCACGCGGGCGACGACGTCGACCACGCAGAGCAGCGCCGCGGTCGCCAGGACCACCCCGGCCGCCACCCAGCCGCCCACCACGCGGGTCAGCGCCACCGGCGCCACCAGCAGCCCGCCCGTCGACGGCGAGGTGTCGAGGCCGAGCATCAGGGAGAAGGCGGCGCCCACGAGCAGGACCACCGCGACGAGGCCGGTCGCCACGGCCCGCGGGTTCACGACGAGGTCTCCCGGGCGGCCAGGAGCCGCGACAGCGCGGCGTAGAGGCCGTCGGCGTCGCGGGCCCAGGCCGCGCGCCGGGTGCCGTCGTCGAGGGTCACGACGACGACGCCGAGGTGGCGCAGCACCGCCGGGTGGCCGCCGAAGGGCTGCATGCCGAAGCGGCCGCTGCCGTCGGGCGGGCGGACCCCGACGAGGCGGGCGACCGGCACCGTCTCGTCGCCCTGCACCAGCTCGGTCGCGCTCAGCCGCACCCGCAGCAGGCGGCGGCGGACCACGACGATCAGCGTGATCGGCAGCAGGAGCACCACGCCGATGAGCACCCACGCCCACGGCGCCGCCCCGCCGGGGGCGAGCCGGTCGAGGAACAGGCCGCCCACGGCGACGGCCGGCCCCAGCAGCACGGGCCACCAGGGCGCGCCCGGCTCGGCGAAGAGCGGCTCGTCGGGGGAGGTCATCGGGCGAAGTACGCGCGGGCGGCCGGCAGGTGCAGCAGCAGCGCCCCCACGGCGAACGCGACGAAGTAGACCCCGCCGACGCCGAGGAACGTGAGCTGCACGAGGCCGGCGACGGCCAGGACGAGCCCCACCGCGGTGAGCGCCGAGCGGGCGGGCCGCGACCCGGCGCGCAGGCCGCGGGTGGCCCACAGCGTGCCCACCCCGAGGGCGGCGAGGACCAGCGCCGTGAGCAGGACGAGGCCCCCGGTCCCCTCGGTGCTCCCGACGACGAGGGCGACCAGGAAGAGCACGGCCGTGCCCACCAGGAGCACGCCCAGCACCGCCCAGAGCACCACCGCGACCGTCACCACGGTGGGGCGACCGGGCTCTCCGCGCGGCGGGGTCACCGCGCGCACGTCCTCGCCGGCGGACTCGGCGCTCATCGGAGGAGCTGGCTCGCCAGCTCGGTGGCCCAGTAGGTGAGCACGATGTCGGCGCCGGCGCGGCGGATGCCGGTGACCGTCTCGACGATCGTGCGCTCGCGGTCGATCCAGCCGCGCTCGGCCGCGGCCGAGATCATCGCGTACTCCCCCGACACCTGGTAGGCGGCGACCGGGACCTCGGAGAGCTCCGCGACCGAGCGGAGCACGTCGAGGTAGGCCATGGCCGGCTTGACCATCACCATGTCGGCGCCCTCGGCGAGGTCGAGCGACGTCTCGCGCAGCGCCTCGCGGGCGTTGGCCGGGTCCTGCTGGTAGGTGCGGCGGTCGCCGCGCAGCTGGGAGTCGACCGCCTCGCGGAACGGGCCGTAGAAGGCGCTGGCGTACTTCGCGGAGTAGGCGAGGATCGCGGTGTCGACGTGGCCGGCCGCGTCGAGCGCGGACCGGATCCGCCCCACCTGGCCGTCCATCATCCCGCTGGGAGCTACCACGTGGGCGCCGGCGTCGGCCTGGGCGACGGCCATCTCCGCGTAGACCTCGAGGGTCGCGTCGTTGTCGACGCCGCCGTCGGGGCCGAGCACCCCGCAGTGCCCGTGGTCGGTGAACTCGTCGAGGCACGTGTCGGCCATGACCGGCAGCGCGTCGCCGACCTCCGCGCGGACCTCGCGCAGGCCCACGTTGAGGATGCCGTCGGGGTCGACGGCGCCCGACCCGGTCGCGTCGTGCCGCGCCGGCACGCCGAACAGCATGATCCCGCCGAGCCCGGCGGCCGCCGCCTCGGCGGCCGCCTTGCGCAGCGACTCGACGGTGTGCTGGACGACGCCCGGCATCGAGCCGATCGGCCGCGGCGAGTCGAGACCCTCGGCGAGGAAGACCGGCAGGACGAGGTGCCGCGGCAGGACGTCGGTCTCGGACACCAGCCGGCGCAGGGCCGGCGTGGTCCGGAGCCGACGCGGGCGATCAGTCGGGAACATCGTCACCGCCGCCGGGCCTTCGTCTTGCGCGGGGGAGGCAGCGCGCCCTCGGCGCGGAGCTTGTCCGCGTGCGCGGCCAGGGCCTCCACCAGGGCGGGGACCTCGGCGACCTCGGGCCGGACGTCGACCCGCAGGCCGAACTCCACCGCGGTCTCGGCCGTCTTCGGGCCGATGCACGCGACGATGGTGCGCGCGTGCGGCTTCCCGGCGATCCCGACGAGGTTGCGGACCGTCGAGGACGAGGTGAAGCACACCGCGTCGAACCCGCCGGTCTTGATCGCCTCGCGGGTCGGCGCGGGCGGCGGCGCGGCCCGCACCGTGCGGTAGGCCGTGACGTCGTCGATCTCCCAGCCGCGCGACTGCAGGCCCTCGGCGAGGGTCTCGGTCGCGATGTCGGCGCGCGGGAGCAGCACCCGGTCGACCGGGTCGAGGATGTCGTCGTGCGGCGGGAAGATGTCGAGCAGGCCCTCGGAGGACTGCTCGGTCTGCGCGTCCGGCACCAGCTCGGGGTGCACGCCGAAGGCGCGGACCGTCTCGGCGGTGGCCGCACCGACGCAGGCGATCTTCACGCCGGAGAACGCGCGGGCGTCGAGGCCGAACTCCAGGAACTTCTCCCAGACGGCGCGCACCGCGTTCTGCGAGGTGAACACCACCCACTGGTAGCGCCCGTCGACGAGGCCCTTGACCGCGCGCTCCATCTGCGCGGGCGAGCGCGGCGGCTCCACCGCGATCGTCGGGACCTCCTCGGGCACCGCGCCGTGGACGCGCAGCCGGTCGCTCATGGCGCCCGCCTGGTCCTTCGTGCGCGGGACGAGGACCCGCCAGCCGTAGAGCGCGCGCGACTCCCACCAGGACAGCGCGGCGCGGTCGCCCGCGGCGTCGCCGATGGTGCAGGTCAGCGGGCCCTCGAGGTCGGCGCCGTCGACGGCGAGCTTCTCCAGGGTGGAGGTGACGGTCCGCTGCTTGGACTCGGTGCCCTGCGAGGTGAGCAGGGCGGGCGTCCCGGGCTTCCAGCCGTTCTCGACGAGCGACGCCGAGGTCGACGCGAGGTCGGTCACCGAGGCGGTGAGCACGAGCGGGCCGGGGGCCACGGCGAGCGTGGTCCAGTCGAGCCCGCCGCGGACGTCGACGGCGGTGTGCGACGAGCCCAGCGCGACGCCCGCGTAGGCGGGGACGGCGGTGCTGGCGGGCATGCCGGGGACGACGTCGAACGGGACCGCCGCGGCCGCGACGCCCTTGACCTCGACGATCACCGACTCGCGGGTCAGCGGGTCGCCGACCACCAGCCGCACCACGGACTCGCCGTCGCGGGCCTGGTCGACCAGGTGCCCGGCGAGGGCCGCGGGGTCCTCGGGCAGGGGGGCGGAGATCTCGGCGCCGTCGGCGAGGGACGGCTCGTCGGCCTCGCCCAGCGGCGACACCTCGGCCTCGCCGCCGACGTGGCGCAGGGCGGTGGTGGCGCGGTCGAGCAGCGCCACGACCTCGGCCGGCACGCCCGGATCCGCCACGACGTAGGTCGCGGAGCCCAGCGCCTCGCGGGCCCGCACGGTCAGCAGGCCCGGATCGCCGGGTCCGCTGCCGACGAAGGCGACCCGGCCGGCGGTCGTGGAGGGGGGTGCGGTCATGTCTCGTCTCGTCCCATCGTCATCTCTTCCTGCGACGGAGCTCGAGCCGCTTCTCAGGCGCTGGTGGCGCCGCGCGGCTCCGCTCCGTCGGCGAGCAGTTCGGCGGCCAGCGACCGCCCGAGCTGCTCGGCATCCTTCGTCTCTCCGGTGGCCGAGTTGCGCACCAGCGCCCCCTCGGCCGTCGTGGCGAACGCCCGCAGGGACAGCCTCTCCACGATGCGGCCGTCGTCGTCCAGATCCTCGACGACGTCGGCGAGTGCACCGATGGCTGCGTCGCACGGTGACCCGAGCTCGGCCAGCACCGCCCGTTCGGCCGTCACGGCCGCGGCGGTCGCCTCGTCGTGCAGGGTCGACCGCAGGAACGTCTCGAGGGCGGTGTCGGCCACGCGGCACTCCACCGCCAGCGCCCCCTGGGCGGGGGCGGGCAGCATCTGCACGGGGTCGAGCACCTCGGTGGCCTCGCCGGCCCTGCCGATCCGCAGCAGTCCCGCGCGCGCCAGGACGACGCCGTCGACCTCGCCGTCGGTGACCTTGCGGATGCGGGTCTCCACGTTGCCGCGGATCCCGACGACCTGCAGCCCCAGCCCCAGCGCGTCGATCTGCGCCGCCCGCCGCGGCGACCCGGTGCCGACCACGGAGCCGGGCGGGAGCTCGCCGAGGACCATGTGGTCGCGGGCGACCAGCACGTCGCGCGGGTCGGCCCGCTCCGGGACCGCGGCGAGCACGATCCCGGGCAGCGGCGCCGTCGGGAGGTCCTTGTAGGAGTGCACCGCGACGTCGATGCGCCCGTCGAGCAGCGCGTCGCGCAGCGCGGAGGTGAACACGCCGACGCCGGTGCCCGGGATCGGGGTGCCGGCCGCCTGCGTGCGGTCGCCGTCGGTGGTGATGTGGACGATCTCCACCTCGGCCCCGCGCGCGGTCAGCGCGTCGGCCACCAGCTGGGTCTGCGTGCGCGCGAGCAGGCTCGCCCGCGTGCCGATGCGGACGGTGCCCACCTCGGTGGTCACGGACTCGGGGGACGTCACCGGACGCCCCCGCTGCCGAACTGCGCGGCCAGGGCCTGGTCGACCTCGTCGGCCTCCAGGTGCGCCGACTCGGAGCCCGCGGCGAGCTCCGCCACGGGGCCGCTCGCGACCGCGGCCGGGGCCTGCGGGTCGAGCTCGAACAGCTCGCGCAGGGCCTCGGCGTAGGTGTCGCCGCCGGGCGACTGCGCGAGCCGCTTCACCTGGACGGTGGGGGTGTGCAGGAGCTTGTCGACCACGCGGCGCACGGTCTTCGCCACCTCGCCGCGCACGTCGGCCTCGAGGCCGGGAAGGCGCCCGTCGAGGCGCAGCAGCTCGGCGTCGACCACCTCGGCGGCGCGCCGGCGCAGGGCCGTGACGGTGGGCGTGACCTCCGCGGAGCGCTGCGCGGCCAGGTAGGTGCGCACCTCCTCGGTGACCAGCGCCCGGGTGGCCTCGACGGCCTGGCCGGCCGAGGCGTCGCGCAGGCGGGCCCCGAGCGTCGTCAGGTCGACCAGGGTGACCCCCGGCAGCAGTCCGACCTCGGGGTCGACGTCGCGCGGCAGGCCGAGGTCGCAGACCACCAGCGGCCGGACGGCGCCGGCCCGGCCGGCGCGCACGGTGTCGAGGTCGACGACGGAGCCGATGGCGCCGGTGCACACGACGACGACGTCGGCGCGGCCCAGCTCCCCGGCGAGGGCGTCGAGCCCGACGGCCCGGGCGGGGGTGCCCTCGGCCTCGGTGATCTCCGCGAGCCGCTCGGCGCGCTGCGGGGTGCGGTTCGCGAGGACGACCTCGCCGACCCCGCGGCGGCGCAGCGCGGCGGCGGCGAGCCCGCCCATCGCGCCGGTGCCGACGACGAGCGCCCGCCGCCCGGACAGGCCGCCGAGCGTGCGCTCCGCGTCGCCGAGGGCCTCGGTGACCACCGAGGCGCCCGCGGCGTCGATGCCGGTCTCGGTCTGGGCGCGCTTGCCGACCCGCAGCGCGTGCTGCGCGACCTCGTGCAGCACCGTGCCGACGGTGCCGAGCTCCCGCGCCGTCGAGTAGGCCGCGCGGAGCTGGCCGAGGATCTGCGCCTCGCCGACGACCATGGAGTCGAGCCCCGCGGCCACCGAGAACAGGTGCTGCACCGCCGAGCCCGCGTAGTGCACGTAGAGGTGGTCGGTCAGGTCCGACACGTCGGCCTGCGCGTGGCGGGCGATCACGCGGGAGACCTCCGTGAGGCCCCCGTGGAAGGTCTCGACCACGGCGTAGATCTCGATGCGGTTGCACGTGGACAGCACGACCGCCTCGGAGACGTGCTCCCCGCTGATCAGCTCGTCGAGGACCTTGGCGGTGTCCTCCGGCGATATCGTGACGCGCTCCAGCACCGACACCGGCGCCGTGCGGTGGGACACCCCCACCAGGAGCAGACTCATCCGAACACCTTCCCGGTCGCGTCGCTCGTCGCGGCGACCCCGTCGTGCCGGCGGGAGACGTGGAACGCGAGGATCTGCATCTCCACCGCCAGGTCGACCTTGCGCACCTCGACCCCCGCGGGGACCGACAGCACGGCGGGCGCGAAGTTCAGGATGCTCCGCACCCCCGCACCGACCAGCGCGTCACACACGTGCTGCGCCGCGGCCGCGGGGGTCGCGACCACACCGATCGTGACCCCCCGGTCGGCACAGATCTCGGGGATCCGAGCCACGTCGAGCACCTCCACCCCGGCGATCGTGGTCCCGACGAGGTCCGGGTCCACGTCGAAGAGCGCCGCGACCCCGAACCCGCGCTGGACGAAGCCGCCGTAGCCCGCGAGCGCATGTCCCAGGTTGCCCACTCCCACCAGCGCCACGGCGTGCGAGCGGGTGAGCCCCAGCACGGTCTCGACCTGCTGGGTGAGCCGCGGGACGTCGTAGCCGACCCCCCGCACCCCGGACGAGCCGATGTGGGAGAGGTCCTTGCGCAGCTTCGCGGCGTTGACCCCCGCGGCGGCCGCGAGCACGTCGGACGAGACCGTGCGGACGCCCTCGGCGAGCATCTCGGTGAGGACCCGGAGGTAGACGGCCAGACGGGCCACGGTGGCGGGCGGCACTCGATCCGCGGCAGGGCGCGACACGCCCCCGTCCACCGTCACGCCGGGAGCCTCCCTGCCGGAACACCACTGTTGTCGAGCTTCACCCGAGCGTACCGCTCGTGAACGCACGCACAAATTCGCTGCTCACGGGCGCGCCGCGGCGACGGTCACACGGCCGTGACCAAGACAGTGTGCCAGCCGGTCGCCCCGTCGGGGATGGACAGGGCCTCCTGCGAGGTCTGGACGTAGCCGGACCGGTCGACCGCTCGCACCTGCAGCCGGTGGGACCCCGGCGCGAGGGTGAGCGGCAGCCGCCACATGCGCCACGAGTCGACCGTCGGCTCGGCGGCGAGCTCCGCGCGCTGCCACGGCCCGCCGTCGGTGCTGACCTCCACCGCGTCGATGCCGGTGTGCTGGGCCCAGGCCACGCCGGCCGCCACGGTCCGCCCGGCCGGCACGGTCGCCGCGTCGCGCGGGACGTCGATGCGCGACTGCGTCTTCACCGGCCCGAACCTGCCCCACCCCCGCTGCTCCCAGTAGGAGGTGAAGCCGTCGAAGGTGGTGACCTCGATGTCGGTGATCCACTTGCAGGCCGAGACGTAGCCGTAGAGCCCGGGGACCACCATCCGCACCGGGAACCCGTGCTCCACCGGCAGCGGCGCCCCGTCGAGCCCGATGGCGAGCATCGCGTCGCGGCCGTCGGTGAGCGGGCCGAGCGGGGTGTTGCAGTTCCACCCGTCGGAGGACGTGCTCGCGATCTGCTCCGCGCCCGGGCGCACCCCGGCCAGCGCCAGCACGTCGCGCACCGGCACACCCAGCCACTGGCCGTTGGAGATCAGCGTGCCGCCGACCTCGTTCGACACGCAGGTCAGCGTCACGGGCGCCTCGATCAGCCGCATCGACCGCAGCTGGTCGAACGACAGCGTCACCTCGCGGTCGACCATCCCGTGGATCCGCAGCGACCACGACGCCGTGGAGAGGCGCGGCACCGACAGCGCGGTGTCGATCCGGTAGAAGTCGGCCGCCGGGGTGAGCCAGGTCGGGGTGCCGTCGGCCACGAAGTCCGCCCCGACGGGCGGCGGCGCGGGCGGGGTCGCGGGCGGCGGCAGGGCCACGCTGCCCGGCGAGGTGCCGCTCGAGGCGACCGCGCGCCCGGCGACCCCGGCCGCGACCGCGCCGAGGGCGGTGAGCACCGCAGCCGTGAGGAACCGCCGGCGATGGGTGGGCGAGGGGGCGCCGGGCGCCGCCGCGCGGCCGTCCGCGAGGGCGAGCCCGTGCAGGAGCGGCCACACCCCGATCCCGACGAGGATCGCGGCCGTCGGGGCGGCGAGGTCGAGCAGGCCGAACGTCGGCGACGTCACCGTGGCGACGAGGGCGAGCAGACCCATCGCGACGACGAGGACGAGCCCGGGACGCTCGTCGCGGCCCGACGCCAGCCCGGCCACCACGGTGATCGCCAGGATGACGACGCTCATCCCGACGAGCAGCGCCACCTTGTCGTAGACGCCGAACCACGCGATCGCGGTCTCCTTGAGCCATTCCGGGGTGAGCCGGATGGCGGCCTGTCCCACCGCGAGGAACGGCGACGACGCCGGGGACACCAGCGCCGCGACCAGCTCCCCGATCCCCAGGGCCGACCCGACCGCCAGGACGGCGGCGAGGGCCGTCCGGGGGCGGGGAGCCTGCGGGGCCGGCGCCGACGCCGGCGGCGGGCTCACGGTGGGGGTGGCCATGGGTGCTCCTCGGTCGGACGGACTGCGCGCCTGGTTCGGTTGCCCCCTACCGAACGGTTCATGCGGACGGCGCACACCCCTCCGCCGTGCGGCGGCGCAGCGGCTAGAGGGTGAGCGCGTCGAGCCCGAGCGGGGCGCCGGCGGCGGTCGGCGTCGCGCCGGTGGGGCGGCCGAGGAGGAAGGCGGCGGTGGCGCCGTGCATCGCGGCGACCGGGGCGAGGGTGGCGGCCAGGGTGGCGGCACCCGCGTCGGTGAACTCCCCCGCGCGGGCGAGGACGGTGCCGCCCGTCATGGCCTCCACGTCGACGGCGAGGGCGAGGAGGTCGGTGGGGGCGGCCGCGCGGCCGAGGACCGCGCGCCGGTCGGTCTCGACGGCCAGCGGCGAGCCGGTGACGGCCGGGAGGCCCGCCGCGGTCAGCAGGGTGTTCCACGCGGCGGCGTGCTCGGTGTGCTGGGCGCCCGCCCCGGCGAGGAACGCGGTCACGACCCCGGGCACCTGCCCCAGCCGGCCCTCGCCCGCCGCGACCACCGCGCCGGAGTAGAGGCTGGCGGCGAGCGCCGACACCGCGGCGCAGAGCGCGACCCCGCGCTGGTCCCCCGCGTAGACGGGGCGGGCGCCCGTGGTGGTGGGCGGCGCGGTGGTGGTCGGCCCGGGCGCCGGCGCGGCGGGCGGCGCGGCGTCGGAGCACGCCCCGAGGACACCGAGCCCCAGGAGCCCGGCCGCGGAGCCCAGCAGCACGCGTCGTCGGGACGGGGTCATCGGGCACCCTCCTCGGGCGGGGAGGCCTTCGCGGTGGGGAAGCGGGTGTCGGGGAAGCCGACCGTGCCGACGCCGCCGGGCAGCGAGGCCAGGTCGGGCGGCGCGACCACCAGGTCGGCGCGGCCCGACGAGAGCAGGGTGTTGACCAGCAGCAGGCTCGCCTTGCGGGCCGCGGCGGCCGCACCGAGGCGCACCGCGGTCGCCCGCAGCGCGGGGGTGGAGAGCGCGGCGCCGTCGGCCACGAGGGTCTGGGCGAGCGAGTCCTCGAGGGTGAGCGCGAGCCCCACCACGTCGGCCGGCGTGCGCACCGTGGGCAGGGCCTGGTCGACGAGACCGGCGTACGCGGGGTCGGGCTCGGTCTGCGCCCGGCCGCCCGCACCGGTCGTGGCGGCCGCGAGGGCCGAGCGCGCGTCGCCGAGCTGGGTGATCGCCGCCGCGAGGAGGTCGCGGACCACGCCGACCGCGAGGGCGCCCCCGCCGGCGGGCAGCGCCTGCAGCGAGCGGTAGGTCGACTGCGCGAGCACCACCAGCGAGGTCGCGGTGCGCAGCGCGTCGACGTCGCCGCCGACCGCCTGGGTGCGGCTCACGCGAGCGCCCGGCGCAGCTCGTCGGGCTCGACGCGCCACGACGCGAGCTCCTCGCCGTCGACGAGCAGCACGGGGACCCGGTCGCCGTACTCGCCGCGCAGCTCCGGGTCGTCGTCCACGGACACGCTGGCGTACTCCTCCCCGGCCTCGGCGCAGATCGCCTCGACCACGAGCACCATCCGGTCGCACGTCCGGCAGTCCGGCCGGACCAGCACCGTCACCCGGACGGGGTCGGACGGCGTGCCGGTCCCCTCCGCCACCCCGGTCCCGTTCTGCACGACGGCGAGTCTGGCAGAGCCTCCCGACGACCGCCGACGGCGTGGTCGGGACCTCTCACCGCAGGTCACGGGCCCCTCGACGAGCCCCGGCCCGGTGGGTGGTGAACCGGTGACGAGGGCCTCGGCGCCGCACGTATGCTCCGTTCCCAACGTGGTCACGGCCCGGTCTCGGCCGGACGGACCACCGCCGGAAGCGAGTGGTCGTCCAGCGAGGGAGAACGCCTTGTCCGCTGTCGTCGGCGCCGGCGCGCCGACCGGGTCCGCCCCGGCCGCGCCCTCCGCCAGCGATGGTCGAGCACCGCTGTCCCCCGGCGGAGTGCGGTGACGGCCCGCGACGGTGGCACCCCGCCCGACCGCGGCCCCGGCCGGCGCCTGCGGGTCGGCCGCGCCGGTTCCGTGACCGACACGCCGCCCCAGCCGCTCGACGGCCGCTCCCCGGAGCAGCCCGTCGCGGTGGGACAGGACTGGCCGCAGCGCCCGCCCGAGCAGGGCTACACCGCCTACCCCGAGCAGCGCGGTCGCGAGGCCGTGCGCGGCCCCGGCGGCCACCCGATGGACCACCCGTCGCACCCCGGCCTGTCGCGGGTCACCGGCCACCCCGCCCCGCCCTCCGGGCCTCCTCCCGTCGCGCCCGCCGGCCCCGGCGCCCTCGGTCCGCCCCGGCCCGGACAGCAGCCTCCCCGGCCGCCCGTCGCGCCCGCGGCCGCTCCGACCGCGCCCGTACCGGCGGTGCCGGTGGCCGCCCCCGCGACGACGCCGCTCCCGGCGCCCGACCCCGCGGCCGTCGACGTCCCGCCCGTCGTCGAGGTGGACCCGGCCGACCTGGCCGACGCCGGCCTCGAGGAGGCCGACGAGTCCGTCGCCGACGGGTGGGCGCTGGTCCGGGCCACCCAGGGCGGCGACGTCGACGCGTTCGGCACGCTGTTCGACCGCTACCACGACGTGGTGTTCCGCTTCGTCTTCTACCGGCTCGGCGACCGCGGCGTGGCCGAGGACCTGACGCAGGAGACGTTCGTCCGGGCCTTCCGGCGGATCTCGTCGGTGAGCTACCAGGGCCGCGACATCGGCGCGTGGTTCGTGACGATCGCGCGCAACCTCGTGCTCGACCACGTGAAGTCCAGCCGCTACCGCCTCGAGCAGGCCACCCCGGAGATCACCGACGTGGCCCCCGATCGGGGCAGCCCGGGCCCGGAGAGCGAGGTGATCGCGGGCGCCACCCACGAGGAGCTGCTGCGCTGCGTCGCCAAGCTCGGCGAGGACCAGCAGGAGTGCATCACCCTGAGGTTCCTCCAGGGACTCTCCGTGTCCGAGACCGCGCACATCATGGGCCGGAACGAGGGGGCGGTGAAGGCCCTGCAGCACCGGGCGGTGCGTCGCCTCGCTCAACTGCTGCCCGAGGGTTTGCGGTGAGTCACAACGTTGTGATTCCACTCGACGGCGTGGACCTCGTAACCGCTCGCCCGTCCGGTCGTTCGATTAGACGACGGATACGGCGCGTGCCGGAGCGCACGGGTGCACGATGAGGACGGACGACATGTCGAGCGGTCGCGACGAGGCAGACGAGCGGTTCGCCGCTGCCTGGGACGAGCGGATGCGCGGACGTGTTGTCGGCCGTCCGGCGCAGCACACACCGCCGTTCACCGATCCTCACGCCTTCGGTAACGATTCACCCCCGGCCGGACGAGACCGTGCTGTGGATTCCGACCTCGCCGACGACCTCCGGATCGCCGACCTCCTGCGCCGGGTCGGCGCCGCCACCCCGGGCCCCGACCGCGACGCCTCCGCCCGGATGCGGGCGAACGTCATGGCCGCGATCACGCAGGACCCGCCGGTCGTCGAGACCACGCGCGTCGCCGCCGCCCCGGCCCACGGCGCGCGCCGTGCCTCGCGCCGCGGCGCCACCCGGCCCGGCGACGGTCGTCCCGGCTCCGCGACCGGCTCCTCGCGTCCCCGCAGCACCGTCCGCCGCCTCCTGAGCACGACGGTCGCGGGCGTCGCCTGCATCCTCGCCCTCGGCGCCGTCACCGTCCTGCTCTCGCGGGGCGCCCTGCCCGGCGACATGCTCTACGGGCTCAAGCGGGCCTCCGAGTCCACCGAGATCGGTCTCACCTCCGGCCAGGAGGCGAAGGCCCAGAAGCACCTCGACGTCGCGGCGCTGCGTCTCGACGAGATCGGCCGGCTGATCGAGCGCGACGCGACGACGGCCGCCGGCACCGGGCCGACCGCCGCCGGGCTCGGCGACTCCGACGCCGCGCTGATCACCGACAACCTCCGGGCCTTCGACGAGCAGGCCCGCACCGGCTCGAAGCTGCTGCTCGGCCTCGTCGGGAAGCCCTCGGCGCCCCCGGCGGGCGTGCTGACCGACTGGGCCCGCACCCAGCAGGGCGTCCTCACCGGCTTCTCGCCCTCGCTCCCGGCCGCCGGCCGCGAGCAGGCGGCGAGCTCGCAGCGCCTCCTGGGTCAGCTGCAGGAGCGGGCGGCCGCGTTCCGCGACGACCCCTCCTGCTCCGGCGGTCCCTCGGACGAACTCGGCCCGCTGCCCTCCGCAGCGTGCCGCGTCGCCGGTGCCCAGGCCCCGGTCACCACCCCGGCGCCCACCTCGACCTCGACGTCCTCCTCCACCACGAGGAGCACCACGTCGACCGAGCCCACCACCACGACCACGGAGCCGGGGACCACGTCCTCCGCCGGTGGGTCCGGCGGGTCGGACGCGACGACGCCCACCACGGAGGACCGCGCGCCGGCCCCCGTCCAGGTGCCGCTGCCGGTCCCGGGTCTGCCGAAGGTCGAGCTGCCGCCGCTGCTGCCGGGTCTGCCCGGTCTCTCGCTGGGCTGAGTCGCCCGGCCGGGACCACTAGGGTGGTCACCGGAGCACGGCGACGTCGGCAGGGAGGGTTCTACCGGTGGGACGACGGCGCGATCGCCGGATGGCTGCGGAGAACGATGCCGCCCGGCGCGCCGGCGAGGCGTCCGCCGCGGCCGCCGTCGAGCTCGAGAGCTTCCACGACGACGGCCTCGGCATCCAGGACGGGGCGGGGGCCCGCGAGGCGGGCGTCGCCGCGGCCGCCGCGACCGAGACCACGGGGCCGGCGATCGTCGGCGTGCCGCCCGATCTCACCGCGGCCGCCTTCTTCGACGTCGACAACACGATGATGATGGGCGCGTCGATCTTCCACTTCGCGCGCGGTCTCGCGGCCCGGAACTTCTTCTCCGGGGCCGTCATGCGCGGCTTCGTCTGGCAGCAGCTCAAGTTCCGCCTCGGCGGCGAGGGCACTCCCGAGGACGTCCGGGCGCACCGCGAGGAGGTGCTGTCGTTCGTCGCGGGCCGCGAGGTCTCCGAGCTCGTGGAGCTCGGTGAGGAGATCTACGACGAGCTGATGGCCGACCGCATCTGGGAGGGCACCCGGGCGCTGGCCCAGATGCACCTCGACGCGGGCCAGCGGGTCTGGCTGGTCACCGCCACGCCGTTGGAGCTCGCCGCCATCATCGCGCGCCGTCTGGGCCTCACGGGGGCCCTCGGGACCGTCGCGGAGCACGAGGACGGCGTCTACACGGGGCGCCTCGTCGGGGAGCTCCTGCACGGGCCCGCGAAGGCCCACGCGGTGCGGGCGCTCGCCGCCCGCGAGGGGCTCGACCTGCGGCGCTGCTCGGCCTACTCCGACTCGATCAACGACGCCCCGATGCTGTCGGTGGCGGGCACCGCGGTGGCGGTCAACCCCGACGCCGAGCTGCGCGGGCTCGCCCGGCGCAACGGCTGGGAGATCCGCGACTTCCGCTCCGGACGCAAGGTGGCCCGGATCGGGGTGCCGTCCGTGCTCGGCGCGGGTGCCGTCGCCGGCGCGGTCGCGGCCGGAGCCGCGTACCGCCGCCGGTCGTAGGCCCTCCTACCCCAGGAAGGCGTTGCGCCGGCCCGAGAGCAGCCGGTAGAGCGTCTGCTGGATGTTCTCCCGCACCTGGTCGGTGAGGTTGAAGACGAGCATCGGGTCGTCGGCCGAGCCCGGCTCGAACTCGTCGGTGCGGATCGGCTCGCCGAACTCGATGTACCACTTCGAGGGCAGCGGGACGAGCCCGAGCGGGCCGAGCAGCGGCCACGTCGGCGTGATCGGGAAGTACGGCACCCCGAGCAGCCGGGCGAGCGGGCCGAGGTCGCCGATCTTCGGGTAGATCTCCTCGGCGCCCACGATCGAGCACGGGATGATCGGCACGCCGGTGCGCAGCGCCGCCGAGACGAAGCCGCCGCGCCCGAAGCGCTGCAGCTTGTAGCGGTCGGCGTAGGCCTTGCCGATCCCCTTGAAGCCCTCGGGCCACACCCCGACGAGCTCGCCCGCCGCCAGCAGGGCCTCGGCGTCGGGGTTGCACGCGAGCGTGTGGCCGGCCTTGCGGGCCATCGCCCCGGCACCGGGCATCCCGAAGACCAGGTCGGCGGCGAGCATGCGCAGGTTGCGGGGGGTGGGCAGGTCGTCGTGCGTGGCGACGACGGTCATGAGGGCGTCGAGCGGCAGCGTCCCCGAGTGGTTCGCGACGAGGAGCGCTCCGCCCTCGGCGGGCACGTTCTCCACACCGATCGTCTCCACCCGGAACCAGTGCTCGTAGAGCGGGCGCAGCACGGGGAGGATGACGTTCTCGTTGAGGTCGGGGTCGAACCCGAACTGGTCGACCGCGTAGCGCCCGGAGAGCCGGCGGCGCAGGAACGCCGCGATCTCGCCGACCGCGTGCTCGAGCTCGGACGGCACCGGCCCGACCGGCGCGGGCGCGGGCGTCGTGGTCGCCGCCACGGGCTCCACCTCCTGCTCCGCCGGGGCCGGCACGGGGGGCGTCAGACCGCGCCGCCTCGGCGTCGGGCGCGGCCGCGGGCGTCCGCCCGGTCCGTGCAGCGGGATGACCTCGGCCTCGCCCATTCCCTGGGTCCTCCTGGTGCTCACTCGTTCTCCCCCTATCGCACCGGCGCGAGGGCGGGCGTGCGGTCGCCCTCGATCGCCGGCGGCTCCGCGGGCGAGCCGCCGGGCAGCAGGTGCGCGGCCCGGCGCGCGACGGACTCCGCGACGCCGATGTAGCGGTCGGTGTCGAGCACCGGACGCAGCGCGCGGCCCGCGACGAAGTCGTCGAAGGCCTGCACGGTGGTCCAGCGCGGCTCGAACCCGAACACGGTCTTGAGCTTGTCGGTGTCGACGACCCGGCCGTAGTTGAGCAGGCGCATCTGCTCGGGCGAGAAGTCGACGAGCCGGGCGCGGCGTGTCACGCGGCCGACCCAGGGCACCAGCGGCTCGGGGATCGGCATCGCGATCCGGCCGGCGCGGCGCACGGCCTGCGACAGCATCATCACGCCGTCGGCGCCCACGTTGTAGACCCCGGGCAGGTCGTGGGTGGTGGCCCGCTCGAGGACCGCCACGGCGTCCTCGGAGTGCAGGAGCTGCATCCGCGCGTCGAACCCGAGCACCACCGGCACGACGGGCAGCGAGAAGTAGTGCGCGAAGGCCGTGTCGGTCCGCGGCCCGATGAGGTTCACGAACCGCAGGGTGGTCACCGGGATGTCGGGGCGCCGGCGGGAGAAGCTGCGGACGTAGCCCTCGATCTCGACGGCGTCCTTGGAGTAGCCGCCCGGCGGCAGCGCCTTCGGCTCCGTGGCCTCGGTGAACGTGGCCGGGTCGCGCGGGCTGGCGCCGTAGACGCTGGTGGTGGAGCGGACGACGAGCCGCCCCACGGTGTCCGACTTCTGGCACGCGGCGAGGAGCTGCATCGTGCCGATGACGTTCATCTCCATCATCATCGACCGCCCGCCCGAGGCCACCGGGTGGCCCGAGAGCGAGGCGTGCACCACGGTGTCGACCTTCGCGGTGCTGATGACCTTGCCGATCAGCGGGTTGCGGATGTCGACACGCACGAACTCCGCGCGGCCCATGCGACGACGCATGTCGCGACTGGGAGGCGTGGTGTCGACGCCGAGGACCCGGTCGATCGAGGGGTCCGCCGCGAGCCGGGCCGCGAGCTCGCCGCCGAGCTGGCGGCTGACGCCGGTGACGAGGACGACGGAGGGCGGCATGACACTCCCGGGCGGGCCTGGCGGATGGGGTCTGACGACCCACGGCTCACGTCAGGCCCGACCGGGGCCGATCACTTGCCGAGCTTGCGACGCTGCACGCGGGTCTTGCGCAGGAGCTTACGGTGCTTCTTCTTCGACATCCGCTTGCGGCGCTTCTTGATGACCGAGCCCATACGGGTTCCCTTTCAGTACGTCTGACGTGGAGAGGTCCGGGCGACCGGCCCGGAGCACAAGCCTCCACCGTACCGGGGGCCCGGACGGCGCTGGTGCACCGCCCGGACCGTCCGGTGTCAGCCGGCGTCGATGTACGAGCCCCGGAGGTACTCGTGCACGGCCTCCTCGGGCACCCGGAAGCTGCGGCCGACGCGGACCGCCGGCAGCTCTCCGTTGTGCACCAGGCGGTAGACCGTCATCTTCGACACCCGCATGGTCGCGGCGACCTCGGCCACGGTCAGGAACTGCACCCGCGAGAGGTCGCTCTCGTCCCTCCGCCCTGCGGCGGCGTTCTGCGGCATAGTGACCGCCTTCCGTTGAGCACCCGTCGTGCCGCCGGTCTTCCCCTCCGGCGGTTCGACACGCACGTGCTGATCGGAGAGTAGCGAGACGCGTGTGACGGGTGAATCGCTCGACGTGATGGTGCGGTGGCCGTGCGAGTGCGCGCGTCAAGCGCACACGCCGCACGCTCGCCGCAGTCCCCCGCCGCGACGAACGGTCACCCTCCTGGCCGACCGGTCAGGCACCGTAGGTCGCGCCCAGCTCCTGCGACCGGTCCCGGCAGGCCTCCACCGCGTCGGCCAGCGCCGCCCGCAGCCCGTGCGCCTCCAGCACCCGTAGCGCCGCGGCCGTCGTCCCGCCCGGGGAGGTGACCGCCTCGCGCAGCAGCGACGGGTGGTTGCCCGGGGCCGTCAGCAGCCCGCCCGCCCCGTCGACGGTCGCCGACACGAGCTCCGTGGCCGTGGGGCGCGGCAGGCCGAGCGCCACCCCGGCCTCGATCATCGCCTCGGCGACGAGGAAGAGGTAGGCGGGCCCGGAGCCCGAGAGCGCGGTCGCGGCGTCCTGCTGCGACTCGGGCACCCGGACCGTCCGCCCGACGGCGGCCAGGAGCGTCTCCGCGGTGGCCAGGGCGGCCTCGTCGGCGTGCGTGCCCGCCGAGAGCACGCACATCGCCCGCCCGACGAGCATCGGCGTGTTCGGCATGACCCGCACCACCGGGGTGGCGTCGGGCAGCCAGCCCTCGAGGGCGCTCGTCGGGATCCCGGCGGCGAGCGACACCACGAGGCGGTCGCGCCCGAACGGGACGGCCTCGAGCACCCCCTGCACGTCCTGGGGCTTCACGGCGACGACGAGGACGTCGGCGCGCCCGGCCGCGTCGGCGGCGTCGGTGGCGGTGAGCCCGAGCCGGCCGGTGAGGTCGTCGGCACGGGCGGTGTCGCGCTCCACCACGAGCAGCGTCGCCGGGTCGTGGCCCGCCGCCACCAGCCCGCCGAGCAGGGCCTCCCCGATCCGTCCGCCTCCGAGCACCGCGACCGTCGTCATGACGGCGAGCGTAGGGCCGCCCTAGGTGCGGGACCGGGGGACCCGGCTCCCGAGGTGCAGGCGGGCGAACAGCAGGGACTCGGCCAGCGCGTCGAGCCGCTCGTTGCGGCTGCGCGCCCGCCGCGTGGAGATCTCGACCACCACGGTGCCGTCGAACCCGGTGAGGGCGAGCCGGCGCAGCACGTCGGCGCACGGCTGCGTGCCGCGGCCCGGCACGAGGTGCTCGTCGCGCTCCGACCCGAGCCCGTCGGCGAGGTGCAGGTGCACGAGCCGGTCGCCCATCCGCTCGAGCAGCTCGAACGCGTCGTCCCCCGCGGTCGCGGTGTGGGAGAGGTCGAGGGTGTAGTTCCGGGCGCCGGGCAGCGTCGGGTCGTGGCCGGGGGTGTAGCTCGACACCCGGACCAGCCCGCGGCGCAGCGGGAACATGTTCTCCATCGCGACCCGCACGCCGTGGGCGCGCTCGAGCTCGTCGACCTGGCGGGCCAGGCCCGCCGCGTAGCGCCGCTGCCAGCGGAACGGCGGGTGCAGCACCACGGTCGGCGCCCCGAGGCCCGCGGCGAGGACGACGCTGCGGCGCAGCCGCTCGGCCGGGTCGGCGCCCCACACCCGCTGGGTGATCGCGAGGCACGGGGCGTGGACGGCGAGGACCGGCATCCCGGTGCGCTCCGAGTGCCGCGCCACCGAGCGCAGCTGCTGCGACCCGGGCTCGTTCCACACCATCAGCTCGACGCCGTCGTAGCCGAGCTCGGCGGCGATCGAGAAGCCCGCGGCCATCGGCTCGGGATAGACCGAGGCGGTGGACATCGCGACCGGGACGGGCGTGCCGGTCCCGGTCAACGGGCGAGCAGGACGAACGCGGCCGGCGAGACGGTCACGACGAGCCCGACGACGATCGCCAGCGCCATCGTCTGCAGGTCGTCGGACCGGCGCATCGCGCGCACCCCGAAGACCAGCCCGCCGGTCGCGGCGGCGGCCAGCACCAGCGCGACCACCGGCAGCGACTGCCACAGGTAGGAGAAGCCGATCCACAGCAGCGCGCCGAGCACGGCGCCCACCACGAGCTGGCCGGCGATCACGGCCCACTCCCGCGCGGAGGGCCGCTCGGCGGGCTCGTCGTCGTACTCGTCGTCGTAGTCGTCGACCTCGTCGAGGTCGTCCTCGCGGGCCAGCCCCGCCGGGGCGGCGGCGCGGGTGGTGGCCGGGTCGGGGCGCGCGGCCGGCGACGCCGCGGTCGGCGGCCCGCCGGCGGCGTCG
>NZ_JBHSIV010000037.1:0-49604 GCF_042653685.1 Actinomycetospora atypica
GCCACCGGCGGGACCGGGCGGACCGGGGCGCGGTGGAAGCCGGCCGGGAGCGCCGCCGGCGTCGTCGTGCCGCCCGGCGCCGGGGGTGTTCGGGGCGCCGCCGGTGCCGCTGGCCTCGTCGTGGCGGTGGTGCCCGCGGCGGTCGTCGTGCCGGTCCGGGGTCGCGGGGCGAGCCGGCCCACGCTGCGTGCCGACGCCCAGGTGTTCCACCCCGCCACGAGCGCGATGCCGCCCGCGACCACGGCGAGCAGCCACTCCCCCACCACGACGAGCCCACCGGCCGCCACCAGGGCCGCGGCCGTCGCCAGACCGGCCGCCACCATCGTCGAGAAGGCCGCCCTCCCCGACTCGTGGACGCAGTACCACGGCAACGGTCGTGCGCCCGGGGTCCGGGAACCGTCGCGGTCGGCCACGTCAGCGCCAACGGCCGGACGACCTCGCAGTGACGCGCTGACGTGTCGGGATCAGGGGGCGATGCGCTCCATCCGCACCACCTCGACGCCCGCCGCGTCCACCTCTCGCCCGGTCTCGAGGTAGCCGCGCCGCCCGTACAGGCCGAGGTTGCCGGTGCTCCGCACGCCGGTGACCAGCACCGAGACGGTGCGGGCGGCGAGCGTGGCGTGGGCGGCGTCGATCAGGGCGGTGCCGATGCCGAGCCCCTGGAGGTCGGGCGCGACCGAGTAGCGGGTGAACTCGACCGGCCCGGGACCCCGGACGCGGCGCAGCCGGACGCTGCCCACGAGCCGCGGCCCGATCCAGGCGCCGAAGCCGCGGGTGTCGTCGCGGGCGAGGTCGGCCGCGAGCTGCTCGAGGGTCTCGACCAGCGGCGGGATCTCGGTGGTGGCGTAGCGCCGTCCCTCCGAGAGGTAGGCGGCGTACTGCACCGTGAGGGCCTCGCCCGCGGACGCGGGCCCCAGCCGGTCGACGACGACCGGCGCCCCGGTCACCCGACCTCGGCCATGACCTCGTCGGAGGCGTCGAAGTTCGAGTAGACGTTCTGGACGTCGTCGGAGTCCTCGAGCGCGTCGATGATCCGCAGCACCTTGCGGGCCCCGTCGGCGTCGACCTCGACGTTCATCGACGGGACGAAGGACGCCTCCGCCGAGTCGTAGTCGATGCCGGCGTCCTGCAGCGCCTTGCGGACGGTGACGAGGTCGGTGGCCTCGCAGAGGATCTCGAAGTTCTCCCCGAGGTCGTTGACCTCCTCGGCGCCCGCCTCGAGGACCGCGAGCAGGAGGTCGTCCTCCGAGAGCTCCGCGGAGCCCTGCTCCTTCGCGACGATGATGACGCCCTTGCGGTTGAACAGGTAGGCCACCGAGCCCGGGTCGGCCATCGCCCCGCCGTTGCGGCTCATCGCGATGCGCACCTCGCCCGCGGCGCGGTTCTTGTTGTCGGTGAGGCACTCGATGAGCACCGCGACCCCGCCCGGGGCGTAGCCCTCGTAGGTGATCGCCTGGTAGTCGGCCCCGCCGGCCTCGGCCCCCGACCCGCGCTTGACGGCGCGGTCGATGTTGTCGTTGGGGACCGAGGTCTTCTTCGCCTTCTGGATGGCGTCGTAGAGGGTGGGGTTGGCGCCCGGGTCGCCGCCGCCGGTGCGCGCCGCGACCTCGATGTTCTTGATCAGCTTGGCGAAGATCTTGCCGCGCTTCGCGTCGATGGCGGCCTTCTTGTGCTTCGTCGTCGCCCACTTGGAGTGGCCGCTCATGGCTCCCGCCCTTCTCGTCTCGCGCGTGGCCGTGCCCTCGCCGACCGTCCGCGGGGTGCGGGGAGGGTGCCGGCGGCGGCACGGGTCGCGACGGGCGCCGGACGGTGCCGGCTCCGGACGTCGCGCTCCTGCCTCGACCGGCCATGTTACCGGGGCCCGTCGTTGCCGCGGGCAGCACGACGCCCTAGGTTCTGGGTTGCAGATCGCAACCCAGGAGGCCACGCATGACCACGACCCCCGATCTCCGCGAGCGCTCGTACCGCTGGGACGACCCGCGCGCGCTCGCCGCGCAGATGGAGGGCCGCTCCGGGCTCGAGTTCCTCCAGGGCCTCGTCTCCGGTGAGCTCCCGCCCCCGCCGATCATGGCGACGCTGGGCGCGGGGGTGGAGTCGGTCGAGGAGGGCCGGGTCGTGTTCACGATGACCCCGGCCGAGTACCACTACAACCCGATCGGCTCGGTGCACGGCGGCGTCTACGCGACGCTGCTCGACTCGGCCTGCGGCTGCGCGGTGCAGTCCACGCTGCCCGCCGGCGTCGGGTACACGAGCCTCGACCTCAGCGTGCGGTTCCTGCGGCCGATGACCTCCGACACCGGCCCGGTCCGCTGCGAGGGCGTCATCGTGTCGGCGGGGCGCCGGGTGGTGCTGGCCCGCGCGTCGATCACGGACTCGCGTGACCGGCTGCTCGGCGAGGCGACGTCGAGCTGCCTGCTCCTCTAGCGGCTACCGCAGCCGCGCCCCGGGGCCCGGCTCGGTGCGCACCCGGTCGGCCGGGGTGAGCACGTGCCCGTCCTCGCACACCTCCTGCAGCCCCACCGCGGCGCCGCACTCGTGCCGGACGACCGCGGGCGGGCCCTCGGGCCCGGCGTGGTGGCGGTCGCCGAACGCCATCAGCGCGATGAGCACCGTGCGCAGGTCGCGGCCCGTCGCGGTCGGCCGGTACTCCCGGCGGGCCCGCCGCCCCGGCTCCCGGTACTCGCGGGTCTCGACGAACCCCGCGTCGACCAGGGTCGCGAGCCGGCGGGTGAGCACGTTGCGGGCGATCCCGAGGTGGTCGACGAGGTCGTCGAACCGGGACACGCCGTTGAGCAGGTCCCGCAGGACGAGGACCGTCCACGGCTCGCCGAGGACCGTCATGGTGCGGGCGATCGAGCACGTGCCCGAGTCGAGGGTCCGCCACGGGGTGCTCATCCCCCCACGGTAGCTGGGTGGCGGGTGAGGACCCAGCCGCTCAGGAGGCGTGCTCCCGGACCCGACGCAGGAACAGGTCGTGCAGGCGCGCGTCGCCGGTCTGCTCGGGGTGGAACGCGGTGGCCATCACCGGTCCCTGCCGCACGGCCACGACCTTGCCCGACGCCGGCCCGGCCACCGACCCGGGGACGCGGGCCAGCACCTCGACCCCGCGCCCCACGGACTCGACCCACGGCGCCCGGATGAACACCGCCCGGACCGGGCCGCCGCGGATGCCGGTCACCGCGAGGTCGGCCTCGAAGGACTGCACCTGGCGCCCGAAGGCGTTGCGCCGCACGACGATGTCGAGCGCGCCGAGCTGGCGCTGGTCGGGGCGCGCGTCGATCGCCTCCCGCGCGAGCAGGATCATCCCGGCGCACGAGCCGAAGGCCGGCATCCCCTCGGCCAGCCGCGCCCGCAGCGGCTCGAGCAGGTCGAACGTCACGAGCAGCTTGGACAGGGTGGTCGACTCGCCGCCGGGCAGGACGAGGCCCTCGACCTGCCCCAGCTCCTCCGGGCGGCGGACCGGCCGGGGATCGGCGCCGCAGGCGCGCAGCGCGTCGAGGTGCTCGGGGACGTTGCCCTGCAGGGCGAGGACGCCGACGGGCGGGGCGGCACTCATATCTGGGGGTCCCGGGTCCGGTACTCGTCGAGGTGCTGCGTGGCGCACATGCGCTGCTGCTGCTGGCCGTTCGCCTGCGCCATGCACTCGTCGAGGGTCAGCCCCTCGCCGAAGGCGCCGCCGCCGAGGAGCCCCGGGAGCACCACCGCGAGGCCCCAGATCAGCCCGACGAGGCCCAGGACGAACCCGGCGAGCGCGGCACCGCCCGAGCGCTCCGGGTCGCGGAAGGCCTTGCGCGCCCCGATGAACCCCACGACGACCGCGGCGAGGCCCGCCACCACGCCGACCCAGCCCAGCACCCACGCCGTGCCGACGGCGATGACCCCGAGCACGAGGGCCGGCGAGCCCCAGCCGGCGAGCCCGCGGCGGCCGTCCCGACCGGTGCGGGAGGTGTCGGGGCGCGACGTCGTCATGGGCGCGATGGTCCCACGGGGCTACTCGGCGGCATTGGGGTACCGCTGGTTGAACTCGGTGATGTGCTGCGACTTGCACATGTGCATCTCGAACGACGACGTGGTCTCCGCCAGGCACTGGTCGAGCGTCAGGCCGTCGCCGAAGGTCCCGGAGCCGAAGAGGGTCTGCGAGACGACCACTCCGCCCCACACCAGCCCGATCGCGCTGAGGGCGAGGCCGCCGAGGGAGGGGCCGCCGTCGGTGGCGAGGCCCTTCCACGCCCGGCGCGCCCCGAGGTAGCCGGCGGCGACGCCGAACAGGCCCAGCACCACCCCGGCCCAGCCGGTCCACGCCGTCGCGGCCGCGAGCAGGCCGAGCACGAGCGCGGGGACGCCCAGGCCGTTGCGGCGCTCGGGAACCCCCTCGGGGGCCTCCTCCTCGACCGGGCGGGCCCGGCGCGGCGGGGCCTCCGCAGACGGGGCCGCCACGGGTGGGGCCTCCGCGGGCCGGGCCTCGACCGCCGGAGCGGCGGGCCTCGTCGTCGGGACGGGAGCGGCACCGACCCGCGGCAGGACCTCGGTCGGCGCGTCGACCGGCGCCACCGCGCCGTCGCGCCCGGCGGGGCGGGGCACGACGCGGACCCGGCGTGCGCCCTGGTTCGTCTCCGCGCTCATCGTCGCCGATCCTCCCATTCCCGACACGGACGGTCGATCACCCGGTCACCAGCCGCGGCGCGCCAACCGCTCGGACTCGGGCATGTCGGCGGTGGTGCGCCCCACCATGGCCTCGCCGAGGCCCGCGGAGACCTTCGCGATGACGTCGGGGTCGTCGTGGAAGGTGGTGGCCTTGACGATCGCCTCGGCGCGCCGCGCGGGGTCGCCCGACTTGAAGATGCCGGAGCCGACGAAGACGCCCTCGGCGCCGAGCTGCATCATCATCGCGGCGTCGGCCGGGGTGGCGATGCCGCCGGCGGTGAACAGCACGACGGGCAGGCGGCCCGACTCGGCGATCTCGCGCACGATCGGCAGCGGGGCCTGCAGGTCCTTCGCCGCGGCGTAGAGCTCCTGGGTGTCCATCCGCGCGAGGCGGCGGACGTCGGCGCGGATGGCCCGCATGTGCCGGGTGGCCTCGACGACGTTGCCGGTGCCGGCCTCGCCCTTCGACCGGATCATCGCCGCGCCCTCGCCGATGCGGCGCAGGGCCTCACCGAGGTTGGTGGCCCCGCAGACGAAGGGCACCGTGAAGGCCCACTTGTCGATGTGGTGCGCCTCGTCGGCCGGGGTGAGCACCTCGGACTCGTCGACGTAGTCGACGCCGAGGGACTGCAGGACCTGCGCCTCGACGAAGTGGCCGATGCGGGCCTTCGCCATCACGGGGATGGAGACCGCGTCGACGATCCCGGTGATCATGTCGGGGTCGGACATGCGGGCGACGCCGCCGTCGGCGCGGATGTCGGCCGGGACGCGCTCGAGGGCCATCACCGCGACGGCGCCCGCGTCCTCGGCGATCCTCGCCTGCTCGGCGTCGACGACGTCCATGATGACGCCGCCCTTGAGCATGTCGGCGAGCCCGCGCTTGACCCCGTCGGAGCCGGTCTGGTGGGCGGTGGGGGCGGGGCGGGTCACGGCGGAGACCTCCGGCGTCGTCGAGGGGTGGTCGGTCCCGAGGCTAACCGGGACCACCGACGACGTGGGGGCGTCGCCCGTCACCCCTACTGGATCGGTACCGGCGGCTCGGCCGGCGCCAGCGACTCCGGGTCGCCCAGCAGGTCGGCCAGCTGGCGGGGGTAGACCACGTCGACCGTCGCGGCGAGCTCGGTGCGGGTCCACCACCGGTGGCGGCGCACGGTGCGCCGCTCGAGCTCGGTGAACCCCGACACGTCGATCTCCGGCGCCTCGTCGACCCGGAGCAGGAAGAACAGCTCGCGGGCGGCGTAGGCGACGCCGTCGTGGGAGAACATCACGTCGCGCACCCACACCGGGCGGCCGAGCGCGTCGGTGCCCACCGCGAGCCCGGTCTCCTCGGACAGCTCGCGCGCGGCGGCCTCGGCGGCGTCCTCCCCCGGCTCGATGCCGCCGCCGGGGGTGAACCAGAACGCCTCGGTGGGCCGGGCCGGGTCGACGCCCTCGAACAGGAGCACCCGCTCGTCGGGGTCGAGGACGACGAGTCGGGCGGCGTCCCGGGCGACCGCGGGCTCGTCACCCGCGTCGCCGGCGGGCTCCGCCGGGCGGTCGGCGGGCTCGGCGATCTCGAAGTAGAAGGGGTAGGGCGCGGTCCCGGCGAGCCGCAGCACCCGCACCATCCGTCGCCCCCGCAGGGCGCGGGTGTCGCGCACGGCGTCGTTGTACACGCGGCGGGCGACCACCACGCGGGCGTCGGCGTCGGCGAGCTCGGCCGAGAGGTCGGGCGGCAGGGTCGCGGTCTCGAGCGGGGCCCGCCGGGCCACCAGGTCGTTCTCCGCGGCCTCGCGGGCCTCGCCCTCGCCGGCCGACTCCGCGGCCCGGGCGGCGGCGCGCAGGGCGCGTCGTCCCGTGGGGGTCAGGGCCGAGCTCGGCGCGGTCGCGGCGACGGCCCGGATCACGGCGGCCCGCCGGTCGAGGGCGGTGACGAGACCCTGGCGGGCGGCGTCGGTGCGCACGTGGAGCCGGTCGAGGCGGCGCGCCCGCGCGATGGCCAACCCGGCCGTGACCAGCAGGATCAGCACGACGACCGCGATGACGACGACCGCGATCCACCCGCCCGCGCCGAACACGTTCACGCGCCACTCCCCTGCTCGCACCGGCGGGGGAACCCTACGTGCGGGCCCCCGGCGCGACGACCGCCGGGGCCGGTCGCCCTCAGGGCTCGGGCAGGGTGACCGCCGGCTCGTCGAGGGCGGCGACCCCGCGCGGGTCGGCCGCGACGGCGACCTCGTAGACCCGCAGCACCGCCGCGGCCACGGTCGACCAGTCGAAGGCCCGCACCCGGGCCCGCCCGAGGCGCACGAGCTCGGCGCGGCGGTCCGGCGCGGCGAGGAGCCCGGCCAGTCCGGCGGTCCAGGCGGCCGGGTCGTCGGGCGGGAGGAGCAGCCCGGCGGTCCTCCCGGTCGCGGGCTCGGTGAGGACCCGGCGGAACGCCTCGATGTCACTCGCGACCACCGGCGTCCCGGCCGCCAGCCCCTCCGCCACGACGATGCCGAAGCTCTCGCCGCCGGTGTTCGGGGCGGCGAGCACGTCCATCGTGCCGAGGGCCCGGGAGCGGGTGCGGTCGTCGACGGCCCCGAGCACGTCCACCCGGTCGACGAGGGCCGCGGGCAGCCGCCGCCGCAGGTCGTCCGCGTCGCCGCGCCCGACCACGAGCAGGCGCACGTCGAGCGGAGCCAGCGCCTCGAGGAGCAGCGGCATGCCCTTGCGGGGCTCGTCGAACCGGCCCAGGAACCCGACCGTCGGCGGCCCCGGCGGGCGCGGCAGCGGGTCGGCGGCCGCCGCCGCGATCGCGGGCACGTCGACCCCGTTCGGGATCTCCACCGCGTCCCCGCCGAGGTGCTCGACGTAGACCTGGCGCGCGAGCGGGGACACGGCGATCCGCGCGGTGACCCGCTCGAGCATCGGGCGCAGCAGGGGCTGGAAGGTGAGCATCGTGCGCGAGCGAGGGGTCGAGGTGTGGAAGGTCGCGAC
The DNA here is from genome assembly GCF_042653685.1 of Actinomycetospora atypica. NCBI lineage: Bacteria > Bacillati > Actinomycetota > Actinomycetes > Pseudonocardiales > Pseudonocardiaceae > Actinomycetospora > Actinomycetospora atypica. The sequence continues at coordinate 7,606 of NZ_JBHSIV010000037.1, forward strand.
GACCGGGCCCTCCGCCAGCACGAGCGCGAGCATCGACAGGCTCGGCGCCGTGGGCTCGTGCAGGTGCAGGACGTCGAAGTCCCCCGCCTGCAGCCAGCGCCGCACCCGGTGCAGCGACACCGGGCCGAACGTCAGCCGGGCCACCGACCCGTTGTAGGGGATCGCGACGGCCCGGCCGGCCCTCGTCACGAACCCGGGCACCGGGGTCGACTCGCTCGCCGGGGCGAGGACGTCGACGTCGTGCCCGAGGCCGGTCAGGGCGCGGGCCAGGTCGAGCACGTGCGCCTGGACCCCGCCCGCCACGTCCAGCGAGTAGGGGCAGACGATCCCGACGCGCATGGGGGCATCGTCCCGCACGCGGTCCGGGGGTCCGCACCGCGTGCCCGTCGGGCCCACGCCGGGGGCCTACGCCGCGGCCCGGATCATCCAGGACACCGCGGAGAGCCAGAGCATCGCGGCGAGCACGCCGAAGCCCAGCGTCATCGGGCCGAGGGCGCCACCCGACATCGCCCAGGCGTTCCCGGCGACGACGGACACGGCGGCGGCCACCGACACGGCGGCGCGGCGGCCGCGCCCGCCGCGGCGGAACCGGACCGCGAGGACCAGGCAGGCACCGGCGAGCGCCACGAACGCGAGCGTGCCGACGAGCATGTGGCCCACCGCGTGCCCGCTCAGGCCGGTGCTGCCGACGGGGTCCATCACGAGCACCCCGGCGGCGACGAAGCCCAGCCCGTACCCGACGGCGAGCCGGCCGAGCCACGGGTCCTCCGGGGCGGCCCGGCGCAGCCCGGCCCCGCCGAGCACCGCCAGCACTCCCCCGACGACGAAGTTCGCGATCTGGACCCAGCCGAGCGGGCCGGTCGAGAGCAGGCTCAGCGGCTGGGTCGAGAAGTCGAAGTCGGGGCGCAGGGCGGCCTGGGCGAGGGCGACGGCTCCCCAGAGCGGGGCGGCGACGGTGCCCGCGAGGAGCAGCCGGCGGTCGGTGGTGGGGGCCGGGGCGGTGGTCCGGAGCGTGGCGGTCATGGCGTCCTCCTGGTCGTCGTGCTGACACCGGGACGTCGTCTGGACCGACGCGACAGGGAATGGGACCGTTCCCTGTCACATGGCCTCGTCCGACGTCGTGGTGACCAGCCGGACCGACCAGGGAGACCACGATGCGATTCCTCATGACCACGGGTGAGAACAGCCGGACGCCCGACGAGGCGCTCTTCGCCGACATGGGCGCGTTCATCGACGAGATGACGGCCTCGGGCCACCTCGTCATGACCGGCGGCCTCGCCCCCGACCCCCGGCGGATGGAGACGGTGGGCGACGAGGTCACCGTGACCGACGGCCCGTTCGTCGAGGCCAAGGAGGCCGTGCTCGGCTTCGCGATCCTCGACGCCGACAGCTGGGACGAGGCCCTGGAGCTGGCGCGGCGGTTCCGCGCCGTCGTCGGCGACGGGCAGTCGACGATCCACCAGATCTTCACCGGCTGATGGACCCGGGCGAGGTCGCCGCCGCGGTCTGGCGCGCGGAGTCCGCGACGCTCGTCGGGGGCCTCGTGCGCCTCGTCGGCGACGTCGGCCTCGCCGAGGAGCTCGCGCAGGACGCCCTCGTGGCGGCCCTGGAGCAGTGGCCGGGCGCCGGCGTCCCCGACGCGCCGGCGGCCTGGCTCACCACGGTCGCCCGCCGGCGCGCGGTCGACCACCTGCGCCGGTCCGGTCGCCTCACCGGCCTCCCCGACGAGGGCCTTCCCGACGACCGCGCCCCCGCCGGCCCTCCCGACGACCGCCCGGGGCCGGCCGGGGAGCCCGGCGCGACCTCCGAAGGGCCCGACGACGTCCTGCGCCTCGCTCTGCTGACGTGCCACCCCGAGCTGGCCCGCGAGGAGCGGACCGCGATGACGCTGCGCCTCGTCGCGGGCCTGTCCACCGCCGAGATCGGCCGGGCGTTCCTCCTGCACGAGCCGCAGGTGGTGGCCCGGATCGCCCACGCCAAGCGGACCCTCGCCGGGGTCGGCATCGACGCGCCGGGCGAGCTCGCGGACCGGCTGCCCTCGGTGCTCGAGGTCGTCTACCTCGTGTTCAACGAGGGCTACACCGCCACGAGCGGGGACGACCTGCTGCGGCCCGCCCTCGTCGAGGAGGCCCTGCGGCTCGGGCGGCTGCTCGCGGTCCACGCGCCCGACGAACCGGAGGTCCACGGCCTCGTCGCGCTGATGGAGCTGCAGGCCTCGCGCTCGGCGGCCCGCACCGATGCCACCGGGGCGCCGGTGCCGCTCGACGAGCAGGACCGCTCCCGCTGGGACCGGGCCGCGATCCGCCGGGGGCTGGCCGCGCTCCTGCGCGCCCGCGGGGCCGGTCCCCCCGGCCCGTACGTGCTGCAGGCCGCGATCGCCGTCGCCCACGCGCGGGCGGAGCGGCCCGAGGACACCGACTGGCCGCAGATCGCCGCGCTCTACGACCTCCTCGTCACCGTGACGCCCACCGCGGTGGTGCGGCTGAACCGGGCGGTGGCCCTGGGGCGGGCCCGGGGGCCCGAGGTCGGCCTCGCGGCGGTCGACGAGCTCGCCGCGGGGGGCGCGCTGCGCGACTACCACCTGCTCCCCGCCGTGCGCGCCGACCTGCTCGCGCGCCACGGCCGCGACGCCGAGGCCCGGGTGGAGTGGCGCCGCGCCGCCGCGCTCGCCTCGAACGCGGCCGAGCGGGCGGTGCTCCTGCGCCGCGCCGACGCCCTGGCCGCCGTCGCGGCGACCGGCCCGACGCTCGGCCCCGCCGTGGAGCGCTTCCTCGCGCGGGACGACCTCGCGGCCGCGTCCCGCCGCTCCTACGCGCAGACCCTGCTGCGCCTGACCCGTGCCCTGGGCGACCTGCGCCCGTTGGCGTCGGTGGACGACGCGGTGGTCGCCGACGTCGTCACGACGACGTGGGGCGCCACGTCGGCGGCGACGTGGAACCGGCACCGGGCCGCCGTCCGGTCGTTCGCCGCGTGGCTCTCCCGGCCCGACCTCGCCGCGGGGCTCCCCGGGCGCACCGTCTCCCCGCGGGTGTCGACGCCCGCCCCGGAGGTCCCCGACGGCCCGCCCCGCGAGCGCGCCCTGTGGGCCCTGCTCGCCGAGTCGGGCGGGACGGTCACCGACGCGCTCGCCCTCGACGTGCCCGACCTCGGGGGCCTCCGGTGCTCGCCGCGGACCACGGCGCTGCTCACGGACCTCGTCGGGAACCGGACGGCCGGACCGGTGTTCCTCTCCGAGCGTCGGCCCGGACCGACGCGGACGCCCGGTGCGCGGGACCTCTGTCCGCACACCGGGCGTCGCCGGCTGTCCTACGAGCGCGCCGAGTACCTGTTCAAACGGGCCTCGGGCGGCTCGACCCTCGGTCGCCTGCGTCGGCGACCCTCGGGCTAGGCGACCATGTCCTCCAGCTCCTTGCCCTTGGTCTCCGCCACCGCCTTGTAGACGAAGATGAAGGAGAGCAGGGCGAACGCCGTGTAGAGCCCGTAGGCCAGCGAGAGGCCGACGTCGGCGAGCGACTGGAACGACACGGTGATGAGGAAGTTCGCGACCCACTGGGCGGCGGCCGCGACGGAGAGCGCGGCGGCGCGCAGGTAGTTCGGGAACATCTCGCCGAGGAGCACCCAGACCACGGGGCCCCACGTGATGGCGAACGAGACGACGAACAGGTTCGCCGCGACCAGGGCGATCGGGCCCCAGGCGCCCGGCAGGCCGACGGTCGCCTCGCCGCTCTCGCTGACGGTCGGCATCGACTGCGAGAACGCGATCGCCATGACGAGCAGCGAGAGCGTCATGCCGAGCGAGCCGCCGAGCAGCATCGGCCGGCGGCCGACCCGGTCGACGATGAGGATCGCGACGATCGTCGAGACGACGTTGATGAGGCCGTTGATCACCGAGGCCAGGAACGACTGGGACTCGGAGAACCCGACGGCCTGCCACAGCGTGGTCGAGTAGTAGAAGATCACGTTGATGCCGACGAACTGCTGGAAGACCGACAGCAGGATGCCGACCCAGACGATCGGCTTGAGGCCGAAGCGGTCGCCCTTGAGGTCGCGCAGCGACGGCTTGACGTCACGGCGCAGCGACTCGTCGATCTCCTGGATCTTGGCGCGCACCGACTCCGGGGAGCGGGTGTCCTCGACGGAGGCCAGGACCTCGCCGGCCTTCTCGAGCTGGCCCTTGGCCACGAGGTAGCGCGGCGACTCCGGGATGCGCAGGGCGAGCACGGCGTAGATCACCGACGGGATGACGCCGACGAGGAACATCCAGCGCCACGCCTCGAGCCCGATCCAGAACTCGTTCGCCGCACCGCCCGCGACCCCGGCGAGCAGGGCGTCGGAGAGCAGGGCGACGAAGATGCCGAGGACGATCGCCATCTGCTGCAGGGAGCCGAGCCGCCCGCGGATGTGCGCCGGGGCGATCTCCGCGATGTACGCGGGCGCGATCACCGAGGCGATGCCGATGCCGACGCCGGCGAGGATGCGCCAGATGATCAGGTCCCAGACCGCGAACGCGAGCCCGGAACCGATCGAGCTGATCGCGAACAGCGCGGCCGCGATCAGCATGACCCGCACCCGGCCGTAGCGGTCGGCCACCGGGCCGGCGAACCACGCGCCGACCGCGGAGCCGAGCAGCGCGCACGCCACGGTGAAGCCGGCGAGCAGCGGGCTGTTGGTCAGGCCGAACTCGTTGTTGAGGGCGTCGACGGCGCCGTTGATGACGCTCGAGTCGAAGCCGAACAGGAACCCGCCGACCGCCGCGACGATGGAGACCAGGATGGCCTTCGCCGTGGTCTTCGGTGGGGCTCCCGTGCCCGACGAGGCCGACGAGCCCCCCGCCCCGGCCGGTGAATCAGTGGTCATTGCGCTCTCCCCGTGACTGCGGTGTCGGGATGTGTACGTGCCAGGTCGGCGGCGCCGACCATCCCCGCCTCCCAGCCGAGCTCGGCCAGGCGGACCTCTGCCACCGGACGGTGGCCGCGTCCGGTGAGGTTGCTGCGGAACGTGGTCTCGACACGGGACCGCAGCACCTCCCCCGCCGCGGACACCCCGCCGCCGATGACGAACAACGACGGGTCGAGCACCGCGGCGAGCTGGGCGCAGCCCAGCCCGATCCAGCGGCCGATCTCGTCGAAGCAGTGCAGGCCGGCGACGTCGCCGCGCTGGGCGGCCGCCGTGACCATCTCGCCGGTGATCGCGTCGGGATCGCCGCCGGAGACCTCGAGGAGGCCGGCCGCGAACGCCGGCGAGTGCCGGGCGATCTCGTGGGCCTCGGTGACCAGGGCGCGCCCGGAGCCGTACTGCTCCCAGCACCCCTGCAGGCCACATCCGCAGCGACGGCCGTACGGGACCATCGTGATGTGGCCGATCTCGGCGGCCACGCCGTAGCCGCCGCGCAGCAGTCGCCCGCCGACGACGATGCCGCCGCCCACCCCGGTGCCGATGGTGATCGCGACGAGGTCGTCGTGGTCGCGTCCGCTGCCGAACCGGGACTCCGCCCAGGCCACCGCGTTGGCGTCGTTCTCGACGACGACGGGCAGGTTGAGCCGGGCGCTGAGCTTCGAGCGCAGGTCCTCGTCGCGCCAGGCGAGGTTCGGCGCGAACATCACCGTGGTGCGCCGCGAGTCGACGAAGCCCGCCGCCCCGATCCCCACGGCGCCGATCTCGTGCTCGGCGGCGAGCTCGCGGACCGCGTCGGCGATCCCGGCGAGCACCCCCTCGGTGTTCTGCGCCGGGGTCTCGCGACGGGTGTGGGCGAGGAGCTTGCCCGCGCTGTCGACGACCCCCGCCGCGATCTTCGTGCCGCCGACGTCGACACCGACGGTCAGGGCGTCGGCCGGGACGTCGGCCGGTTCCATGTCGCCCCGCCCTACGAGGTCGCGAGCTCGTGCGAGGCGAGCTTGTCGACGTCGATGGTGCCCATGTCGGTGACGACGATGTCGGCACCCTCGCCCGCGAGGGCGTCGACGTCGTCGTTGCGGGCGACGCCGATCGCGGCGAACTCGCCGGCCTTCGCGGCCTGGATGCCGTTCATGGCGTCCTCGCAGACGAACGCGTCGGCCGGGTCGACCCCGAGCTCCTTCGCGGCCGTTAGGAAGATCTCCGGGTGCGGCTTGCCCTGGGCGAAGTCGCGGCCGGAGACGTCGACGTCGAAGATCTCGTGCAGGTTGCCGGTGCCGCCGTAGTTCGCGAGGTCGATGCGCTCCAGGAAGAGCTTCGCGTTCTTCGACGACGAGGCGGCGGCGACCGGGATGCCGGCCTTCTTCACCGCGATGACGAAGCGGACGGCGTCCTCGTAGGCGGAGAACTTCCCGTCCTTGATGAGACGGATGATCATCTCCTGCTTGTGCTCGCCGTACTCGGTGACGCGCTGCTCGACGTCGGGCACCCCGAAGTACTCCAGGGCCGCCGTGGCGCCCGCCTCGCGCGGCTTGCCCGACATGCGCTGGTGGTAGACGTCGGAGGTGAAGCCCTCGGGCGTCCACGTGGTCTGGTCGCGGATGTCGGACCAGGAGCCCTCCATCAGCTCGCGCAGCGCCTCGCGCCACGCCTGCTCGTGCGGCGAGTCGACGAGCACGCCGTCGACGTCGAAGATGCCGCCCCGGAAGCCGGTACCGCTGGATGCACTGGTCACGTGATCGCTCCTCAGACGTGCTCGAGCTCGGAGGTGCCGGGAATCTGCGCCGGGTCGTCGACGAGTCGCACCGACACCCGGTCGCCGGCGGCGAGTTCCCGGATCTCGCCGCCCATGCCGACCTTCACCGGGTGGGAGAAGCCCTCGGTGGCCACCTCGACGACGAGGGCGCCGTCGGCCACGGACACCTGCAGCGAGGTGCCCTGGAAGACCATCGAGTACCGCAGCCCCTCGAGGCGGCTGGTCAGGCGCGGCGCGAAGTGCAGGACGCCGTCGCGCACGCTGCAGCCCACGTAGGCCCGCTGCAGGAGGTCGAGCGTGCCCGACATGACACCCATGTGGATGCCCTCCTTGGTGGTGCCGCCCTGCACGTCGCCCACGTCGGACTCCAGGGCGATCCCGAACCGCTCCCACGACGACGCCGGGTCGATGCCCGCCAGCACCGCCGCGTGCGCGACGAGGCTCAGCGTGGAGCCGTGCGAGGTGCGGTGGTCGTAGTAGTCGATCGTCCGGCGGGCGAAGTCGGGGTCGTCGGCGATCTCGGTGTAGCCGAGCCGCTCGAGGACCTCGCGCAGCTCGATGTCGGAGAACAGGAAGAACAGCATCACCGCGTCGGCCTGCTTGGCCACCTTGTACCGGTCGGGGTCCTCGCCCTCGGCCTTGAGGATGCGGTCCATCCGCTGGATGTTGGTGTGCTTGGCGCGGTAGCCCTCCCAGTCGAGCTCGTCGAGGGACTCGTAGCCCTCGAACTGGCTCAGCACCCGGTGGCCGTCGCCGGTGTCGTGGGTGGGCACGTACATGAGCCGCGTCATCTCGTCCCAGCGCGTGATCTCCGCGTCGGTGATCCCGAGGCGGTCGCGCAGGGCCCGGCGGCGGCTGGCGGGCAGCAGCGCGAGCACCTTCGGCGCGGTCGCGCAGATCCACGCCACCATGACGTTGGTGTAGGCGTTGTTGCGCAGCCCGCCGGTCTCGGCGCCCGGGTAGCCCTCGTGGAACTCGTCGGGACCCATGACGCCGTGGATCTCGTAGCGGCCGGTCTGCGGGTTCCGGTGCGCGATCGAGGCCCAGAACCGGGCGATCTCGAGCATCAGCTCGGCGCCGTAGTCGCGCAGGAACTCGAGGTCGTCGGAGGCCTGGTAGTACTGCCAGACGTTGTAGAAGATCGCCGCGTTGACGTGGCGCTGGTTGTGCGAGTGGTCGGGGTCCCACTGGCCCGAGAGCGGGTTGAGGTGGACCACCTGGGTCTCCTCGGTGCCGTCGGAGCCCGACTGCCACGGGAACATCGCCCCCGAGAAGCCGGCCTCGGCCGCGGCGGCGCGGGCCTCGGTGAGGCGCCGGTAGCGGTACATCAGCAGGCCGCGGGTGACCTCGGGGAGCCGGAAGTTGAGGAACGGGTAGACGTAGAGCTCGTCCCAGAACACGTGGCCGCGGTAGGCCTCCCCGTTGAGCCCGCGGGCGGGGACGCCGGCGTCGTGGCGGGCGGTGTGGCGCGAGCAGACCTGCAGGATGTGCGCGGTGTGGAAGCGCAGCAGCAGCTGCACCCGCGGCTCGGAGGGCAGGTCGATCGCCGAGACGTCCCAGAGCTCGGTCCAGGCCGACTCGTGCTCGGCGAAGGCCTCCGCGAAGTCGGGGTAGCGCTCGACGTGGCGGCCGGCCGCCGTGAGGGTCTCGGTGATCGCGTTGTCGTGGCTGGTGAAGAACGCCACCAGCTTCTCGACCTTGATGGCCTCGCCCTCGTGGGCCTCCAGCTCGAGCACCTGCTGGATGTAGTCGTTCATCTGGTGCAACGTGCGCTTCGGCTCGACGGCCTGCCACGAGCGCCCGCGGCTCCGCGCGACCCGGGTGCGGGCGGCCTCGGAGATGTAGAGGTTCGACTGCCGGGTGCGCACCTTGAGCGCGATGACCTCCGGACCGAAGGTGCGCGGGGTGACCGGGTCGAGGTGGCGGCCCTCGAGGTCGCGGTAGCGGGCGACCATGTCGTTGTCGACGCGGCCGTCGATCGCGGTGACGATGCCGACGCTGCCCGACCAGTTCTCGGGGGTCAGCACCCACTCGATCGCGGCCTGGTGGCTGTGCGCCATCGAGACGAAGCGCCGGCTGCGCAGCGTCGACTCGCGGCCCTTGCGGTCGCGGAACCGGAACACGCGACCCACCGTGGCGGTGCGGATGTCGTAGGTGTGCGAGTACTCGAGCACCTCGACGTTGTCGAGCGTGATCGCCTCCTCGCCCTCGATGCGCAGCATGAGGACGAGCCAGTTCGGCAGGTTGACGAGGTCCTCGTTGAGCACGGGGCGCCCGCCGAGGATCGTCGTCTCACGGTTGTAGGCGCCGTGGGCGTAGGTCCCGGCGTAGTGCGCCGGCGGGTCGGTGTCCTCCCACTCCGCGCTGCCGCGGGTGCAGAAGTAGCCGTTGCCGGTGGAGGACAGCGCCTCGCGCAGGCCCTCCTCCTCGGGGTTGACGCCTTCCCAGGTGAGGGTCCAGCTGTCGTCGTCCTGATGGTCCGGGGCGAGGGTCACGCTGTCTCCTGGAGAGGTCATCGGGCGAGGCCGTCGAGGAAGGCGCCGACCGCGTCGACGTCGGCGAGCACGGCCGCGGCGGCCGTCTCGCGCTCGTCGGCGTCGGTGGGGCCGATGACGAGGACCCCGAGGCCCCCGTCGGCGATGCTGGGGGCGTTGAACGCGTCCTCGTCGGTCACGTCGTCCCCGACGTAGATCGGCAGGACGTCCACCCCGCGCAGGTCCAGCACGTCGAGCAGGTGCTCCACGGCCTTGCCCTTGTTCCAGTCGATCTTCGGCTGGATCTCGTGCACGAACTTGCCGGGGGTCACGCGCAGCTCGCCCGGGTGCGCGTCGAGCACGCCGTCGACGAGCTCCTGGACCTCCGCGTGCCGGGCCGCGTCCACCCCGCGGTAGTGCAGCGCGACCGAGGCGTGCTTGGGCTCGACGAGCGTGCCCTCGATCCCGGCCGCCTGCTCGGACACCTCCGCGGTGACCCGCTCGACGAGGTCCTCGAACCCGGTCGACGCGTCGTGCGTGATGACGCCGGTCTCGGGGTGGTGGATGTCGAAGCCGTGGCTGCCCGCGACCACGAGGTCGTCCAGGCCCATGAGCTCGGTGACCACCTGCCGGTCGCGCCCCGACACGACGCAGACGCTGGCGCGCCCCGCCAGATCGGAGACGATGCGGCGCATCTCGTCGGTCATCACCGCGTCGGAGGGCCGGTCGACGATGGGGCTGAGCACGCCGTCGTAGTCGAGGAAGACGGCCGGCTTCCGGCCGTCCCCGCGTTCGGCGATCACGGTGGAGGGCTCGGGCAGCTCGGACGCGCGCGAACTCATGGAAGCGACCTCCACGTCGTTTCTCGTGTCGCTGATCCGGTTCCCGAACAGCCTGTGATGCTGTTCACAGGCTAGGCGCACGGCGTGATGTGGTCAACCGATGAACGCACCACCGCTGATCTTGGCACCGCGAGGGCCGCGGCGCGAACCGTGTCACTCTTGGGCGGCGAGCACGTGGTCGAGCGCGAGCGCGATCGCCCCGAGGACGTGCGTGTGCTGCCCGAGGGCCGCCGTCACCACCTCCACGTCGGCCGCGCCCGGCAACGACCAGCGCTCGAGCGCCGCGACGAGCGGGTCGAGCAGGAGGTCCCCGGCCTGGGCCAGCTCGCCCCCGACGACGATGCGGGCGGGAGTGAGCACGCTGCACAGCGCCCCGAGGGCGCGGCCGACCTGGCCGCCGGTGTCGGCGAGGACCCGGCGGGCCGGCACGTGGCCGCCGCGCGCCCGGGCCACCACCTCGGTGACCGTGAGCGGGCTGCCGAGCAGTGGGGCGAGGAGGCCGACGACGGTGTCGGTCGACGCCCACGTCTCCAGGCAGCCGCGGTTGCCGCAGCGGCACACCGAACCGCCCGGCGGGCCTCCGGTGTCGTCGACGACGACGTGCCCGATCTCCCCCGCCGTCCCGGCCCGGCCGCGATAGGGCCGTCCCCCGAGCACGAGGCCCGCACCGACCCCGTCGGACAGCTTGAGGTAGATCCCCTCGTCGACGCCGTGCAGGGCGCCCCAGGCCTGCTCGGCCAGGGTCCCGAGCAGGGCGTCGTTGTCGACGACCACCGGGGCGCGGAGGCGCCGCGCCGCCACGGCGGCCGCGTCGACGCCCACCCAGCCCGGCAGGATGCCCGGCTCCCCCACCGCGCCGGTGCGGGCGTCGACCGGGGCCGGGAGCCCGATCCCCACCCCGAGGAGCTCGTCCCGGGGCACGCCCGCGGCGGCCAGCACGTCGTCGAGCAGGTCGGCCGCCGCCTCCAGCCCGTCGGTGGCGCGGTGGCCCTCGGGCAGCTCCACCGACCGCTCGCCGAGGAGCCGGTCGCCCGGCGCGTCGGACGCGGCGAACAGCCGAGTCGTCTCCGCCGCCCGCGCCACGGCGACGCGCACGTGGCCGTGCCCGAAGTCGATCCCCGCCACCACCCCGGGCGGGGGCGCCAGGCGCACGACCCGCACCCGCCGGCCGCCGCGCGTCGCGGTCGACGCCGTCAGCCGGCCCTCGCGGCAGAGGTCGCGGACGATGTTCGAGACGGTCGCGGGGGCGAGCCCGGTCGCGGCGGCGATCCCGGACTGGCTCGGCTCGCCCGCCGCGAGGACGGCGTCGAGCAGGCGCCGCCGGTTCGCCGCCCGGAGGCCCGCCGGGGAGCCGGGCCGTTCCGCGTTCATCCGATGAACGTAGCCCGTGCTGTGGCCTATGTCACCTACTCCTCCCCGAGAGATCGTCGGCGCCCCGTCCGGGTCGTCGTCGGGCGGGGGCCCGCGGGCAGGGCGGAGCACCGCTAGCGTCCGTCCGGTGGGCCCCACCGACTCCGCGGCCGCCCTGCGCCGCTCCGCCATCGAGGCGCTGCAGCAGGGTCGGACCGCCTCGCAGGTCTACGACGAGGGCGGGCGCCTCGAGTGGGTCTCGGAGCAGATGCTGGAGCTGGCCGGGGCCGACTCCTCGACCGAGGTCGGGATCGGGATGGAGCTCGAGGACGGCCTCGACCTCCCGGTCTGGACCGCGATGCTCACGGACCGGACGCGGGAGGACCTGCGGGCCGAGCTGGCGGGGCACCTCGACCCCGACACGGACCAGCCGCCGGTGTGGGTCGCACCCGTCGAGCTGCACCTGGCCCACCGCACCCGCCCGGTGGGCATGCTGGGCCTCACGATCCGCGGCCCGGACGGCTCCGTCGCGGGCACGGCCCTCGTGTTCGCCCCGCTGCTACCGGCCCGGGTCCTGGCGCTGGTCAGCGAGGGCGACGAGGCCATGTTCACGCGCATGGCCGACCTCACCGAGCCGGGCCGGCGGCCGACCGCCGTGCTGTTCGCAGACATCGACTCCTCCGGCCCGCTCTCCCGTCGCCTGCCCACGGCCGCGTACTTCGACCTGATCCGGCGCTTCGCGACCGTCTTCGACGACCTCGTCGCGCGCCACGGCGGCATCGTCGGGAAGCACGCGGGCGACGGCGCGAGCGCGTTCTTCCTGGCCGGGGACGCGGGCGCGGGTCCGTCGGGGGCGGACGAGTCGGCGGCGGCGCACGCCGCCCTCGCCGTGGCGCTGGCCCTCCCGGACGCGGCCCGCACGATCGTCGGGGACCTCGTCGAGGGCGGGGTCGGGCTCGCGCGCGAGGACTTCCGCGTCAACGTCGGCGTCCACTGGGGCTCGGACCTCTACATCGGGCAGATCGTCACCGGTGGCCGCCTGGAGGTCACGGCGCTCGGCGACGAGGTGAACGAGTGCGCCCGCGTGGAGCACGTCGCGGCCGGGGGCCAGCTGCTCGCCTCCAAGCCCCTCGTCGAGCGCCTCGACCACGACGCGGCCACCGACCTCGGCCTGGACCCGCTGCGGCTGGTCTACCGCCCGCTCGCCGAGCTCGCGGCGGACGACCGCAAGGCCCTGCGCGACGCGGGCACGCTGGCCGTGGTCGACCTCAGCTCGCACGGCGAGGGCGACCACCCGGGCTCAGGCCGCGACGAGGCCGGGCCCGCGTAGCGCGGGCTCCTCGTCGGCGACGGGGACCGCGGCCGTCTCCGCCGGGGGCGCGGCCGGGGTCGCCTCCACCGCGGCGCCGAGGCCGAGGAGCCCCACGAGGGCGACGACGACGCCGAGGCCGGGGACGACCTGCTCCGCCCCGGCGAGCAGGACAGGGACGAACGGGCGGACCGTGCGCCAGGTCGCCGGCCGGGCCACGAAGGCGGGGGCGGGCACGGTGATGGTGATCGTGAGGGTCATGACGACCTCGCTTCGCGCGCGTCGGGCCCACCCCGGCCGGACGCGCGGCCGGCCGTCAGACCGGGTGGGCGCCTCGGGGGGCGGGTGGGGTGAGGGGTCGGGCCGTGCTGCACCGGGGGCCGGCGCCGGGACTGTGACCGGGACTCATCACTCACCTCCTCGCTCGCGGACGACGATCAGTGGACACCCCGACGATCACCGTGGTCAAGGCTCCTGCCGTGGAGGCCGTCAGCGGCGGCACGCGGGTGCGGGACGGCCCTGCGGGACCGGTCCGACTCCGAGCGCGGCACGGATCGTGCGGCTGGACGCCACGCGAGCGCTCCCCGGGCTCCGAGGACCCGGCGTGGCCGCACCTCCGCGGGCTGCGGCCCGGGTGACTGTCGGACCCCCGCGGCACACTGCCCGACATGACCGATCCGAGCGGTTCCGTGGTGGTGGTGGCCGGCGCGACGAGGGGGGCCGGGCGCGGGATCGCCGCCGCCTTCGGTGAGGCGGGGGCGACGGTGGTCTGCACCGGCCGGTCGAGCCGGAACGGGCGGCCCGGCGTGGTGTCCGACTACGCGGGGCGGCCCGAGACGATCGAGGAGACCGCCGAGCTGGTCACCGCCCTGGGCGGCACCGGGATCGCCCGCCAGGTCGACCACCTCGACCCGCAGCAGGTGGCGGGCCTGGCCGACGAGCTGCGCGCCGAGTTCGGCGGGATCGACGTGCTGGTCAACGACATCTGGGGCGGGGAGGACCTCAAGGGGGCCCCGCCGGAGTGGAACACCCCGGTGTGGGAGCACGGCGTCGACGTCGGGCTGCGCATCCTGCGTCTCGCGATCGACACCCACCTCGTCACCGCGCACCACCTGCTGCCGCTGCTGCTCGCGCGGCCGGGCGGGCTGCACGTCGAGGTCACCGACGGCACCACGGCGTTCAACGCGGAGAACTACCGGATCTCGGTGTACTACGACCTCGCGAAGGTCGCGGTGAACCGGCTCGGCTGGTCGCTCGGGCACGAGCTCGGCCCGCGGGGGGCGACCGCCCTGGCGGTGACGCCCGGCTGGATGCGCTCGGAGCTCATGCTCGAGGCCTTCGGGGTCACCGAGCAGTCCTGGCGCGAGGCCCTCGGCACCACGGCGCCGGAGGGGTTCGAGCAGTCCGAGACGCCGCGCTTCGTGGGGCGCGGCATCGCCGCACTGGCGGCCGACCCCGACCGGGCGCGGTGGAACCAGGCGTCGGTGACGGCGGGCGAGCTGGCGCGGGCGTACGGCGTCACCGACCTCGACGGCACCGTTCCCGACGCGTGGGCGCTGCACTGATCGTCCTCATCCGGGGGCCGGTCCGCAGCCGTCCGTGGGGCCCTCACAGGCCGCGGTCGGTCAGCCAGCGCTCACTCACCGAGCGCCGGAGCTGGTTGCCCAGCGACTCGTAGGCCAGCAGGTCGTAGGCGTGGTTCGCGAACGGGACCCGCACCAGGGTCGCGTCCAGACCGGCCCCCTGCGCCGCGTCGACGAACCGGGCCACGCCTCCGGGCGGGACGAGCTCGTCGTCGGTCGGCCCGAGCACGAGGGTCGGCGGGGCCGCGGGGGTGATGGCGGGGACGCCGGAGAGGGCGGCGTAGCGCTCGGGGACCTGGGCCGGGGTGCCGCCGAGGTAGGCCTCGCCGATGGGGCGGGCGGACACGTCGGGCTCGCCGACCCCCGTCCCGAGCTCCCAGGCGTCGACGAGATCGGTCGCCGGGTACTGCACGAGGACCCCGCGTGGGACGGGCACCCGCCCGCCGCACGCGGAGGGCTGCGTGCCCGAGGCCGCGTGGTAGGCCACCGAGATCGCGAGCTGCCCGCCCGCCGAGTCCCCGGCCAGCACGATCCGACTCGGGTCGCCGCCCCGGGCGGCCGCGAACTGCGCGACCTGGGTGAGGGCGCACGCCACCTGGGGTCCGGCGACGTCCCAGGTGGGCCGGCCGTCGGCCACGAGCGTGTACCCGACGCTGACCACCAGCCGCCCGCGGTCGGCGAACCAGCGCATGTCGGCCGAGTTGTCGAGCTCCGACCCGCCGGACCAGCCGCCGCCGTGCACGTAGACGAACACCGGGGCCGGGCCGGTGGCGCCGCGCGGGTCGTACACCGCGACCGAGAGCGGCCGGCCGTCCGGCCCGGTGCCGTACTGCGGGTGGGCGTCGGGGATCGAGAGGTCACCGTGCGGTGCGACCGCCCGGAGCAGGTCGACCGAGCCGCCGGCCTCGACGGCCGCCGCGACGACGAGGCCCACGACCACCGCCAGCGCCACGGTGCCCACGCCCCCGATCGCCGCGACCACCGTGGCCGACCGCCGCGCCCGACGTCGCAGCACCACCGCGAGGACCGTCGCCACCAGCCCGGCGAGGACGAGGGCCGGTCCCTGCCAGGTCACCAGGACCGTGGCGTACCCGGAGAGCCGCCAGAGCCCGGGCACGATCGCCCCGAGCGCGACCAGCAGCACCACCAGGGCGACGATCCCGAGCAGCACCAGCCCCACGCCGGCGAGCACACCGCTGATCCGGCGGGAGTTCCTCACCCCGGGAGCCTATGCCGGTGCGCCGTCCGGGCGATCTTCGCCGACCTCCGCCGACCCGGACGGGCGACGGGGCCCCGCCGGCGCGAGGTGCCCGACAGCGCCGGGCTGGGCCCGGCGGATCAGAACGGCGGGTCGGGGCCGGCCGAGGAGACGTCCGAGGGCACGACGGAGCGCCAGCGACGCAACAGGTCGCGGACCACTCCCCCGGTCGGCGTCCGCCCGGCCCGGGCGTCGGCCTCCCCCGATCCGGTTCGCGACGGGGTCTCCCGACCGGCGGGCGCGTCGTCGGCCGGAGGTCGTGGCCGCGGAACGGGTGTGGTGCGGGCGATCATCGGGTCGGGCAGCGGATCGATCGCCCGGCGCGGGCGGGTCACGTACCCGATCCCCGCCGGTGAGGTCCACCGGAAGTACCCGGGACGGGGTTGGGTCAGGGTCCAGCGGCCGTCGGTCTTGGCGCGGTGGTGCGTCGCGCAGGGGACGCCGATGTTGTCGGCGATCGTGGGGCCCCACTTCGCCCAGTCCCGGGTGTGGTCGATCTGGGCGGTGGCGGCGCGCTGGTGGCAGGCCGGTCCGATGCAGCAGCGGTCGCGGACCCGCAGCCAGCGGTCGAGCTCGGGACCCGGGCGACGTCTCGTGGCGTGGGCACGGGTCGCTGCGGGGTGGGCCGGGTCGTCGAGGTCGGGCAGTCCCTCGAGCGCGGCCTGGGCTGCTCGGACGAGGGGCGCGTAGGGGTCGTCGGCGTCGAGTCGGAGAGCCCGCAGGTCACGGGTGCGGACCGCGAGCTCGACGATGGCGTGGCCGTCCCGACCGTCGCGCCGATGCCGTGGCACGTGGGTCGGACGGCGGCGGGACACGAGCACGTGGGTGGGCCGACCGTCGTCGTCGCAGAGCACGACACGCCACTCCCCACCGGGACGGGCGAGGGCCAGCGTCCGGGCGGTCGCGGCCCCGACGGTGCCCCAGGACGGCACGCTCCCCGGGAGGTCGTCATGGCCGAGGAGGGTCGAGAGCCGGAGCCGGACCTCCACGATGCCGGTGCGCAGGCGGGAGCCGGGCACGTCGGGGAACGTCTCCTCGGGCTCGGCCTCGGCCGGACCGCGATCGGGGGGAGCCGGCCCGGGGGTGGGCTCCTCGTCCAGGCCACCCCGGCTACCCGCCGGGGCACTGCCTCGGTCGTTGGCGCCTGCGTCGTTCGCGTCGGTGGCCTCGTCGGTGTCGTCGTGACGCGGATCGGGGTCGTCATCCGGGCCGCCCTCGGACTCGTCGTCGGGTCCACCGTCCGGGTTCGGACCGGGACAGTCGCCCGGCCCTGCATCGGGCCCGTCGTCCGGGCCACGAGGTCCACTGCCGGGCCCGCGGTCGGGGCCGGACGGGCCGTCGTCGTCGGGACCACCCGGGTCCACGCCCTCGCCGTCGGCGAGCTCGGCGGCGATCTCCCGGACGAGACGGGCGACGAGCGCCTCGTCGTCGAGCCCGGTCAGCGACCCGTCGGTGAGCCGGCACAGCACGCGTGCCCGCACCCACGCCCGGCGCGGTGGGCGGACGCCCTGCTCCCGGACCCCGGAGTGCACGGCGTCGGCCAGCGCGTCGAGGTGGGCGCGGGAGCGGATCGCGTCCTCCGGCGGGAGGTCCCGTCCACAGAGGTCGCCGCTCCCGGAGGGGTTCAGCCGGTGGGTCACCCGCGCCTCCCCGAGGGCGCGCGCCAGGCGGCGGGCCGACCACCCGGAGTCGAGCGACATCGCGACCTCCGTGAGCCGGTCCCCGAGCGCCCCGACCGGCAACCCCGCGGCCTCGGGCAGCACCTCCTCGCAGGTGCGGCCCAGGTGCTCGGGGGTCATCTCGACCAGCACGTCGCTGAACACCTGCGCCTTGCGCGGCTCCAGCCCGCCCTCGGCCATCGCCGCCGCCACCGTGGGGAGGCGCTCGAGACGGTCGGCCGCGAGATCGAGACGGCGCGCGGCCATCGACGTCGACCAACCGAACGCGGCGGCGGCCTCCAGGCAGGAGTGCCGGTCGAGGTCGCGCCGGACGGTGGTGCCCTCCTCGGCGCGGCAGGCCTCGTACATCGTCCGGTCGAGCATCGAGGCAGCCCAGTTGGACACCCGGAAGGCGAGCCGCATCGCGGCGACCGCCTCCTCCCCGGTCAGGGCGGCCAGATCGAGCGCGGCGAGCCGCGCGCAGTCGGCGGGCCCCACCGCCTCGACTCCCCTGCTCATGCATCGAATACTAGTTCGACCCACCGACAGTCACCCCGGGAGACGAGCACGATGACCGCACCCCACAGCCGCCTGCTGGCCGTCGCGGTGGACGCCGCCGACCCCCACGCCCTGGCCTCCTTCTGGGCCGCGGCCCTCGGCGCCGAGGTCGGGGAGCCCTGGACCGACGCACACGGGACCACCTACGTCGCCGTGCCGCTCTCCGGGGGGACCGAACTGCTCTTCCAGCCCGTCGACGACGAGCGGGTGGGCAAGAACCGGGTCCACCTCGACCTCGCCGCCGTGGACACCACCCGCGACGCCGAGGTGGAGCGCCTGACCGCCCTGGGCGCCCGCGTCCTCGACCTCGCGCCCGACCACCCGTGGATCGTCATGGCCGACCCCGAGGGCAACGAGTTCTGCGTCCTCGACCCCCGCTGACGGTCAGGGCAGGACGACGAGCTTCCCGCCGGCGTGCCCCTCCTCCATCAGGCGGTGGGCCTCCGGCAGCTGCTCGAGCGGGAAGGTGCGCCCGAGCGGCACGCTGGCCGTCCCGGCCGCGACGTCGTCGAGGAAGCCCTGCAGCACCTCCGCGTGCAGGTCGGCGGCGTCCCCGCCGTAGCCGGCGAGGCGGACGCCGCGCGGGAGGTAGGCGATCGGGTAGAAGTCGGGGATCGTCCAGACGTTGGAGAGCATCCCGGAGACGCAGGCGACGCCGTGGACACGGACGGCGGCGAGGGTGTCGGGCAGCGTGGGCGTGCCCACGAGCTCGAGGGCGCGGTCCACCCCCTCCGGCCGGATCGCGCGCACCCGCGGCGCCACCGCGCCGTCGTCGAGGACCACGTGGTCGACCCCCACCCCCTGCAGGAGCGGCGTCCGGGCGAGGTCGCGGGTCGTGGAGAACACCGTCATCCCGAGGCGCTTCGCCAGCACCGCCGTCGCGAGCCCGATCGACGACGTCCCGCCGCGGATCAGCAGGGTCTCCCCCGGCTGCGCGTCGAGCCCGACCGTCAACGACCCGTACGCGGTCTGCAGCATCTCCGGGATCGCCCCGAGCACGGCGGCATCGAGGTGCGTGCGCACCTCGAGGACCTGGCTCACGGGCACGCAGGTGTACTCGGCGTACCCGCCGTCGAACTGCCGGCCCATCCCGCCCATCATCGCGACGACCCGCGCGCCCTCGGCGAACTCGCCGCCCGGGCAGGCCGCGACGACGCCGGTCGCCTCGATACCGAGCACGCGGGGGAAGGTCACGCCGTCGGCGAGCCCGAGGCGGGTGTGCAGCTCGGAGCGGTTGAGGCCGGCGGCGGTGACGCGGATCAGGACCTGGCCGGGGCCGGGCACCGGGACGGGGAGCGTGCGCAGCTGCAGCGCCTCGGGCGGACCCGGGGCGTCGAGGACCACCGCGCGCATGGAATCGGGGATGCTCATGCCGCCACAACCCCATCACACGGGAGATGATTCCATGGAATGCACATGTCTCTGAGCGAGCTGTTCGACGACCTCGTGCGTGTCGAGATCGTGCTCTGGGAGGCGGTCGACCAGCGCCTGCGGGCCGAGGTCGGACTGCCGCTCGGCCGCGTGGAGACCCTGCGCGCGGTGGTGACGACGCCGGACTGCCGGGTCCAGGACGTGTCGACCGCGCTGCGGGTGACGGTCGGGGCCGCGAGCAAGCTGGTCGACCGGCTCGCGGCGGCCGGCCTGGTCGGGCGGAGCGCCCACCCCACCGATCGGCGCTCGTCGCTGGTCACCGCCACCGCCGCCGGGCGGACGGCGCACGACGCGGCCACCGCCGTCGTCGAGAAGGAACTGCACGTGCTGCTGGGCGAACTCCCGGACGGCTTCGCGAGTGCCGTCGGCGCCCTGCGAATGCGTCTGGCGCCCCGCGCATCCGGGTCGTAGGCAATTCCCGGAAATTCGGCGACGCAGTTCCCGGCCACGCCTCACGAGAAACGTGGCCGGGTCGAAGCATCAGGAGGGTCGCGGCGGGTCGCGCTCCTCGTCGGTCGCGGGTGCCCCGGTGCCGCCACCGGGATCGGTGGAGATCAGGTGCGGGTCGACCGCGGGGGCGTCGGCGGTGTTCCCCGGGGCCACGCGTTCCACGGTGTTCTGATTCTCGAGGAATTCCTCGCTGTCGGGTGCGGGTGCGTTCTCCACGTCAGCCATGCGAAAAACTCTAGGGGCACCACCCGCGAAATCCCATCGGCAAATGCTGCAGCCCCGGGCGGTAAACGTCGGACCGGAATTCGGGTGCGACGCCCGCGACGGTCTCCTACCGTGGCGCCCGTGGAGGTGCGGTTCACGAAGCTGACCGGGCGGGCCTACGAGATCGCGGTGCGGCGCGACCGGGGCCCGGCGCTCGCCCCGCGGCGCGGCCCCGGCTACGACGACGATCTCCCGCACGACGCTGTGCACCTCGTCGTCGAGACCGAGGCGGGCCTGCGCCACGGGGTGTACGGGCGGGTCGCCGCGGGGCGGAACACGATCTTCTGGCCGGCCGATCCCGACGAGCGGCGCCGCGAGAAGCGCCGGGAGGCCCGCTACCGCCCGACCGCCGAGGAGGACGCCGACATGACGCGCTCGGAGGAGCTCGCGGCGCTGGCCGTCCGGGCCTGGCGCCACGGCGGCCCGGTCGACGACCCGGTGCTCGCCCGCATCGTCGCGCGCCTCGCCGACGTGGCCGACCGGTGGCGGGCCCTGCCCGAGGGCGGCGGGATCACCCTGGAGTGGCCGGCGGTCAGCCCAGGTCGGGCCAGATCCGCTGCAGCATGTGCCAGTCCTGCGGGCGCTCGGCGATCTCCGCCGCGAACGCGTCGGCCATCGCCTGGGTCGCGGCCGGGACCTCGCTCCGCGACCTGACCTCGATCGGCGGGTGGATGCGGAAGCCCCAGCCCCCGTCCTCGGTGAACCAGCACCCCAGCGGCAGCAGGGGCGCCCCCGTCGCCGCGGCCAGCGAGGCGGGGCCGGGCGGCATCGCGGAGCGGTGGCCGAAGAAGTCGACGGGGACGCCGCGGTGGGAGAGGTCGCGGTCGGCGACGAGGCAGACGATGCGTCCGGCGTGCAGGGTGCGCAGCAGGCCCCGCACCGGCGGGTCGCCGCCGGTCATCGGGAGGATCTCGAAGCCGAGCGACTCGCGGTAGTCGACGAAGCGCTGGAACAGCGCCTCGGGACGCAGCCGCTCGGCGACGGTCGCGAAGCCGCCGTAGCGCTGGACGGCCCACGCGCCGACCACGTCCCAGTTGCCCGAGTGGGTCAGCCCCACCACCGCGCCCCGGCCGCGCTCGAGGGCCGCGTCGAGGTGCTCGCGGCCGGCGACCTCGTCGTCGACCCGGTCGGCGAGGGCCTTCAGGTCCAC
This sequence comes from Actinomycetospora atypica, assembly GCF_042653685.1. Lineage (NCBI taxonomy): Bacteria > Bacillati > Actinomycetota > Actinomycetes > Pseudonocardiales > Pseudonocardiaceae > Actinomycetospora > Actinomycetospora atypica. The sequence continues at coordinate 28,582 of NZ_JBHSIV010000037.1, forward strand.
CGACGGGAGTCGGAACGCCTCGCGCCAGTAGCGGGCGTAGGACCGGACGCCGGCCCGGGTCAGCTCGTCGAGGGCGTCGTCGGGAAGGTCGGGGCGCACCCGCGCGTAGTTCGCGCGCAGCCGCGCGACCCCGGGGCCACCCCGCCACGCCGCGAGGTCGGCGCCCGCGTCGAAGGCCACCCGCGCCACCGGCTCGGGCAGCTCCCGCACCAGCCGCCACCCGGCGGCGTACCCGAGGTCGGCGGCGCGCTCGGCGAGCGGGCTCACCGGTCGGGCTCCGCGGTGGGCAGCTCGGCGCGCGCCTCGGTGTGGCCGGTGGCCGCCCCGTACTGCTCGCGGGCGCTGATCCACACCGCGCGCACGCGCTGCCCGACCGTGACCACCGACCCGAGCGCCAGGACCGTCAGCAGGACCTCGACGGCGTACGGGACGCCGAGGCCGGTCAGGCCGATGCCGGTGAGGCCGAGGATGAGCCGCTCGGGGCGTTCGACGATCCCGCCGCCGCCCTCGAGGCCCGCGCCCTCGGCCCGCGCCTTGACGTAGGAGATCAGCTGTCCCGCGAGCAGACACGTGAGGGCGAGCCCGACGACGAACCAGCGTCCCGTCGACGCGGCCCACCACGTGACGCCCGCGAAGACGGCGCCGTCGGCGAGGCGGTCGCACACCGAGTCGAGCACGCCGCCGAACGGGCTCTTCACCCCCCGCGCGCGGGCCATCGACCCGTCGAGCATGTCGAGCATCGCGAAGAACCAGACGGCCAGGGCGGCGGCGAAGAGGTGCCCGGTGGGGATCAGCCAGAGCGCCGAGGCCGTGGCCCCGACGGTCCCCAGGACCGTGACGGCGTCGGGGTGCACGCCCCGCCGGACGAGCCAGGCGCTCGTCGGCTCGACGACCCCGGACATGACGGCCCGGCCCCACCGGTTGATCACGGGCCGACCCCGTCCCCGGCCGCCCAGACCTCGGCCAGCCGCTCCCGGGTCTCGGCCAGCAGGGCCGGGATCACCTTCGTCTGGCCGATGACGGTGATGAAGTTGGCGTCGCCGCCCCAGCGCGGGACCACGTGCTGGTGCAGGTGGTCGGCGAGCGACCCGCCCGCGACGTGGCCGAGGTTGATCCCGACGTTGAAGCCGTGCGGGGACGACATGACCCGCAGCGCGCGCACCGCGTGCTGGGTGAAGCGCATCAGCTCGACCGACTCCTCGTCGGTCAGCTCGTCGAGGTTCGCCACGTGGCGGTAGGGGACGATCATGAGGTGCCCGGGGTTGTACGGGTGCAGGTTCAGCACCGCGTAGACCTGCTCGCCCCGGGCCACGACGAGGCCGTCGGCGTCGGTCCGCCCGGGGATGGCGCAGAGCGGGCACCCGCCGTCGACCTCGCCGGTGCCCTGCTCCCCCGCGATGTAGGCCATGCGGTGGGGCGCCCAGAGCCGGCGGAAGCCGTCGGGCGTCCCGGCCCCGGTCAGCTCGTCGGCCCCCGCCGGGTGGTCGGCGGGGACCCCGGAGTCGGGCCGCCCGGGCTGCGGGGGCACGCCCCCGCCGGTGTCAGACACGACCGGTCCTCAGGGCGTCAGCAGCGGGGCGAAGGTGGTCTCGTCGGGCGAGGCGTTCTCCCGGCGGGCGACCCAGCCGCTGATCGCCGCCACCGCGTCGTCCACCGGCACCCCGTTGACCTGCGAGCCGTCGCGGAACCGGAACGACACCGCGTCGGCCTCGGCGTCCTTGCCGCCCGCGAGCAGCATGAACGGGACCTTCTGCAGAGTGTGTGTGCGGATCTTCTTCTGCATGCGGTCGTCGGCGTGGTCGGCCTCGACGCGCAGGCCCCGCGCCCGGAGCTTCCCGACGATGCCGTCGACGTAGTCGCCCTGGTCGTTCGACACGGGGATCGCGACCGCCTGCACCGGCGCGAGCCACGCCGGGAACGCCCCGGCGTAGTGCTCGGTGAGCACGCCGAAGAACCGCTCGATGGACCCGAACAGCGCGCGGTGGATCATGACCGGCCGCTGTCGGCTGCCGTCCGAGGACGTGTACTCGAGCTCGAAGCGGTCGGGCAGCATGAGGTCGACCTGGATGGTCGACATCTGCCAGTAGCGCCCGATCGCGTCCTTGGCCTGCACACTGATCTTCGGGGCGTAGAAGGCGGCGCCGCCCGGGTCGTCGACGAGGTCGAGACCGAAGGACGAGGCGGCCTCGCGCAGCGCGTCGGTGGCCTCCTCCCACTCCTCGTCCGACCCGATCGACTTCTCCGGGTTGCGGGTGGAGAGCTCGAGGTAGAAGTCGTCGAGCCCGTAGTCGCGCAGCAGGTCGAGCACGAAGGTCAGCAGCGAGGTGATCTCGCCGGCCATCTGCTCGCGGGTGCAGTAGATGTGCGCGTCGTCCTGGGTGAAGCCCCGCGCGCGGGTCAGCCCGTGGATCACGCCCGACTTCTCGTACCGGTAGACCGTGCCGAACTCGAAGAGGCGCAGCGGCAGCTCGCGGTAGGAGCGCCCGCGCGCCCGGTAGATCAGGTTGTGCATCGGGCAGTTCATCGGCTTGAGGAAGTAGTCGATGCCCGGGCGCCGGACCTCGCCGTCCTCGCCGTACTCGGCGTCGAGGTGCATCGCCGGGAACATGCCCTCGCGGTACCAGTCGAGGTGCCCGCTGGTCTGGAAGAGCTCGCCCTTGGTGGCGTGCGGGGTGTTGACGAACTCGTAGCCCGCCTCGGCGTGGCGCTGGCGGCTGTAGTCCTCGAGCTCCTTGCGGATGATCCCGCCCTTGGGGTGGAACACCGCCATCCCCGAGCCGATCTCGTCGGGGAAGCTGAAGAGGTCGAGCTCGGAGCCCAGGCGCCGGTGGTCGCGGCGCTCGGCCTCGGCCAGGCGCTCGAGGTAGGCGTCCTGGGCCTCCGGCGACTCCCACGCGGTGCCGTAGATGCGCTGCAGCTGGGCGTTGCGCTGGTCGCCGCGCCAGTACGCGGCGGCGCTGCGGGTGACCTTGAAGGCCGGGATGTACCCGGTGGTCGGCACGTGGGGCCCGCGGCACAGGTCGCCCCAGACGCGCTCGCCGGTGTGGGCGTGGACGTTGTCGTACGCCGTGAGGTCGCCGGAGCCGACCTCCATGATCTCGCCGTCGGCCTCGGCCTCGCTGGTGCCCTTGAGGTCGACGAGCTCGAGCTTGAAGGGCTCGTCCTTGAGCTCCTCGCGCGCGGCGTCGAGGCTCTCGTACTCGCGGCGCACGAACCGCTGCTTCGCCTTGATGATCTTCTTCATCGACTTCTCGAGGTCGGCGAGGTCCTCGGGGGTGAACGGGGTGTCCACCGCGAAGTCGTAGTAGAAGCCGTCGGTGACGGGCGGGCCGATGCCCAGCTTCGCGCTCGGGAACTTCTGCTGCACCGCCTGCGCGAGCACGTGCGCGGCGCTGTGCCGGATCACGGCGCGGCCGTCGGCGGTGTCGGCGGCGACCGGCTCGACCTCGACGTCCTCGGCCGGGGTCCAGGCCAGGTCCTTCAGCGTGCCGTCGGGAGCCTTCACGACGACGACCGCCTGCGGGCCGTTGCCGGGCAGGCCCGCCTCGCGCACCGCCTGGCCGGCCGTCGTGCCCGCGGCGACCCGGACGCTCGGGGTGGTGGCGGACGAGGGGGGCGAGGACACGGCGGTGCTCCTGGGTCGAGGTGGACGTCGAGGGCTCCCCCGTCGTCCGTCCCAGCTTATCGAGGGGCACCGACACCGTTCGGGGCGCGGGTCGGGCTCAGGGCCGCGGGGGCCGTCGTCCGCGCACGCCCAGCAGGAACGCCTCCACCGCCCGCACCACCAGCATCGTCCGCGGCGTCGGCAGGACGTCGAACGCGTGCTGGGCGTAGGGCAGCTCCGCGTACGCCACCGGCGCGCGCGACACGGCCCGCAGGGCACGGACGAAGGTGCGGCTCTGCTCCGGCACGACGACCGCGTCGCCGGTCCCGTGCAGGACGAGGAAGGGCGGCGCGCCGGGGTGCACCCGGTGCGCGGGCGACGCCGCGGTCCACGCCGCCGCGTCGTCGCCGTCCATCATCGTGTCCGCGAGCAGGACGTCGAGGGTGCCGCTGCCGTCGTCCGCGGTGAGGTCGTAGATCCCGTAGAGCGTGACCGCGGCGTCGACGCGGGTGTCCCCCGAGCCGGTCAGGGCGGCCAGCGCCGCGAGGTGCGCCCCCGCCGACCCACCCGAGACGGCGACGAACGACGGGTCGCCGCCGTGCTCGGCGACGTGGGCGTGCACCCAGCGCAGGGCGGCCCGGACGTCGTCGATCATCGCCGGCCAGCGGTTGTCGGGGCCGAGCCGGTAGTTCACCGCGACGCACACCCAGCCGCGGGCGACGAGGTGGGCCATCAGCGGGTTGGCCTCGCCCTCCTTGGTGCCCGACGACCACGCCCCGCCGTGGATCTCCACGAGCACCGGCGCCGCGGCATCGTCGGGAAGGCGGGGGTGGCGCCAGATGTCGAGGGTGTTCGCGCGGCCGTGCGGGCCGTAGGGCACGTCCCGCGCCCCGGCCGCCCGGAACCGGCGGGGCGCGGCGATCGCGCGGGGCGAGAGCCACGGCGGGGGCTCGGTCGACGGGACGCCTCCCCCGAGGGCACCCGCGAGCGCGGCGGAGAGGACGTCGTCGGTGACCCGGGCGCGACGGTCGAGCGCGAGCAGGGCGACGACCGAGCCGCCCGCGAGGCCCAGCCCGACGCGGCCGGTCGCGGAGCGGGCCGCCCCGCGGCACGCCGCGACGAGCGCGGCCCCGCCGGTGAGCGTCGCGGTGGGGCGCGGGAGCTCGGTGGCGAACGCCGCGAGCAGGGACGCCGCGACGGCCGCGGGCCAGCGCCGGGTGAGCGGTCGCAGACCCGCCGTCACGACGACCGCCGCTCCCGCCCCGACCGCGAGCGCGCTCACCGCGGCCCGCCGCTGCCGCCCGGTCCCCGCTCCGGACACCCCGCCTGACCCCCTGGTACCTGGCCCGTTTGTGACGTCCAGTGTCAGCAAGGCCGCAGTGCTGACACCCAGCGGCATCATCGCCGCCGCGACTGTGACGTCGCTGTGCCCGCGCCGCCGGAACGCCCCCGATCCCCGCCGTCTGGGTCACAATGGCGCCCGTGGCGGACGGAGCGGGACTCGAGGCGCGGACCCCGCTGCGCGCGGTCGCGACCTGTCCCCCCGACCGTCGGCACCCGTGGGCCGACGTGCCGCCCGAGGCCGCCGACCGCATGCGCGCCGTGGTCATCGGCGCCGGCGACGACATCATCGAGGAGGTCCGCCTCCAGGTCGCCGAGTACGCGCTCTCGATGGACGGGCTGTTCGGCCAGAACATCCGCAAGGGCGTGTCGGTGGCCCTCGAGCAGTTCCTGCAGCTGCTCGGCACCGACGGCGACCTGCCCGACACCCGCGTCTACTTCGAGCTGGGCCGCGTCGAGCACCGGCACGGCCGCACGATGGACGCGCTGCAGACCGCCTACCGCGTCGGCACGCGGGTGATGTGGCGGCGGATCTCGGTCGGCAGCGACGCCTACGGCCTCGACTCCGACGGCATCTTCCGGCTCGCCGAGGCGCTCTTCGAGTACACCGAGCAGCTCGCCGCGGCCTCGGTCGCCGGGTACGCCCACGAGCAGAGCCTCACGGCCGGGTCGCGCCAGGCGCGCCGGCACACGCTCGTCGCGGCGCTGATGCGCACCCCGACCCCCGACGGCACCGAGCTCGAGCGCCTCGCCCGCGAGGCCGAGTGGGCGCTGCCGCGCTCGCTGGCCGTGGTCATCTGTGACGACGAGGCCCTCCAGGCGGTGTTCCGGCGCCTGCCGCCCGACGTCGTCGGCTCCCGCGTCGACGGGCTCGGGGTCATCGTCGTGCCCGACCCCGACGGTCCGGCCCGCGCCGACGCCCTCGTCGAGGCGACCGCGGGGGTGCCGGCCGTGATCGGTCCGACCGTCGCGCCCGACCAGCTGTGCCGCACGATCGCGCGGGCCCGGGGCGCCTGGCCGCTGGTCGCGGCCGGCGAGATCGTGGCCGACCCGGCGGTCGCGGCGCCCCGCGGCGCGAAGCCGCCGTCGGGCCTGGTGCGCGCGGACGACCACCTGCTCGCCCTGCTCCTGCACGCCGACGTGTCGGTGACCACCGACCTCGTGGCCCAGCGGCTCGAGCCGCTGCGGCGTATGACCTCGACCGCCCGCGACCGGGCGGTGGAGACGCTGCGCGCGTGGCTCGACGCCCACGGCGACGTCGCCGAGACGGCGGGCACGCTGCACGTGCACCCGCAGACGGTGCGCTACCGCCTCGCGCGGCTCAAGGAGTCCTTCGCCGGGGCGCTGGACGACCCGGTGGCCCGGCTCGAGGTCGCCCTCGCCCTCCGCTTCGGGGGCGGGCTGGGCGAGCCCGCCCCTGAAGCCTGACCGCTCAGGACCAGGCCGCTCAGGACCAGCTGGGGTCGACGTCCCGGACGGTGAACTCCGTGGCGGGCGACGACCCGAGGGCCGAGATCAGCGCGGGCGGTGCGCCGTGCACCTCGACCCGCGCGCCGGCGGCGAGCCGGTGCACGCGCAGCTGTCCGAGGACCCGCACGAGGGCGGGCCCGCAGTCGCCGGTAAGGGCGGAGAGCTCCACGGTCAGCTCGGCCCACGCCTCCTGGGCGAGGCGGGGCCGCAGCGCGCGCAGCGCCTTGACCTGGGCCGGTCCGGCGTCGCCGACGACGGCGAGCGCGAGGCAGCCGTCGTCGTACCGGCTCAGCCCCACACCCTCGTCGGCGTACGTGACGGCTCGACGCCGGGCCTCGCGACGTCGGTCGGCGAGGTCGGTCGGGTAGCCGTCGGGCAGCAACGGTGCAGCCACGGGACACCTCCGGAGGACACGCACGGACACGGTCCCGCCTGGGCTCCACGGGTGGATACCGACAGGTTGCCCCACGATCGGGTGCCGTGAAACACCGGCTACAGGTCGGCGCGGTTGTTCGCGAGGGTGGCGGCGAGGTCGCGGAGCTTGATGTTGAGCTCCTGCGAGGTGCGGCGCAGGGTCTGGAAGGCCTCGTCGGCGGTGAGGCCGCGGCGCTCCATGAGGATGCCCTTGGCCTGCCCGATCACGTCGCGCGAGCGCACGGCCTCCTCGAGCTGCGTGGAGCGCAGCTCGGCGGCCTCGACGGCCCGGGCCCCCTGCAGCGCCACCGCGGCGAACGTCGCGAACAGCAGCGCGTCGTCGCGGTCGACGTGGTCGAGCCCGCCGACGCGGCGCGAGTAGTAGTTCAGCGCACCCAGACGGGGCTGGTCGCCGCCGGGGAACATCCCGGTGGCGTACACGCTGTGCAGCCCGAGCTCGGCGGCCGCGGGCCCGAAGCGGGCCCAGCGCTCGTCGTGCGCGAGGTCCGAGGAACCGGCGTACCCGACGCCGCCGTCCACGGTGGACTCGACGCAGGGCCCCTCGCCGGTCTCGTACTGGATCGAGTCGGCCTTCGTGGCCACCTCGTCGGTCTCGACCGGGGTGGTGAACCCGTCGCCGTCGCGCAGGGTGACCGACACGACGTCGGCGCCGGTGACGTCGCGGGCCACGTGCACGATGCGCTCGAGGACGCTCGCGACGTCGTCGTGGCCGCCACCCCGGGACAGCGACGCCCCCAGCGTCACGAACTGCCGGGCGAGCGGCCCTGCCGCGTTCTCCGCGTCATCGTCCACGAACCGGTCCCGCTCCTCCCGCCACGTCAGGTCATCCACCACGGGCGAATCATAGGCACCCGGCGGGAGGCGGCACGGCGGAGCGCATCAGGCGGCGGCGGGCACCGTCCGGTCGCGCAGCCGACGCAGCGTGGCGGCGGCCAGGCGGCCACCGGGCAGGGCCTTGCGCTGGCGCCTGGCGATCGTCTCGTGGCCGCCGGGGAAGGACAGCCGGGCGATCTTCCACAGGACGCCGCCGTACTGCTTGTACATGGGGCCCGCGTGGTAGGGCAGCCCGTAGCGCCGGCACAGGTCGCGCACCTTCGGCGCGATCGTGCGGTAGCGGTTCGAGGGCATGTCGGGGAACAGGTGGTGCTCGATCTGGTGCGAGAGGTTCCCGGTCATGAGGTGCAGCAGCGGCGAGCCCTCGATGTTGGCCGAGCCCAGCATCTGCCGGACGTACCACTCGGCCTGCGACTCGTTCTCGAGCCGCTCCTCGTCGAACGTCTCGACCTCGACGGGGAAGTGGCCGCAGAAGATGACGGCGTGCGACCACACGTTGCGCATGGTGTTGGCGAGCAGGCCGCCGAGCAGAGCCGGGACGAACGAGGGCCCGGAGAGCGCCGGGAAGACGACGTAGTCCTTGAGGGCCTGCTTGCCGGCCTTGCGGGCCATCACCTTGATCTCGGGCATCTTGTCGCGCCACGTCGCCTTGCCGTTCGCGACGTCGTCGAGCTCGAGGTCGAACGCCGCGATGCCGTACTCGAAGATCAGGGCGAGACCGAGGTTGGTCACGGTCTGGAAGAGGTAGCGCGGGTGCCACGGCTGGTCGGGGTCGATCCGCAGCACGTTGTAGCCGATGTCGCGGTCCTTGCCGTGCACGTTGGTGTACGTGTGGTGCAGGTAGTTGTGGGTCTGCTGCCACGACGACGCGGTGGAGACGTGGTCCCACTCCCACGTGGTGGAGTGGATCTCCGGGTCGCGCATCCAGTCCCACTGCCCGTGCAGGACGTTGTGGCCGATCTCCATGTTCTCGAGGATCTTCGCGATCCCGAGGGAGGCCGCGCCGGCGACGAAGGCCGGCGGGAAGAGCGCGCCGAGCAGCAGGATGCGCCCGGCGATCTCGAACCCGCGCTGGCTGCGGATCACGCGGCGGATGTACTGCGCGTCGGCCTCGCCGAGCGTCGACATGACCTCGTCGCGGATCGCCTCGAGCTCGGCGCCGATGCGCTCGATGTCCTCGACCGAGAGGTGCTCGGTCGAAGCCGTGATGTGCGCCTTCGAGGCACCCGGGCGGCCGGGGCCGGTCGGGGTCTTCGCCTCGTTGACTCGGGTCACGTGCTCCGGGATGACTTCCGGGTTCGCGAGCGTGGTCATGAATCCTCCTGGGACGCTGGGGAGCGAGTGCTAGAGGTCGATGCGGCAGTCGCCGGCGGCCGCGGAGACGCAGGTCCGGACGACGACGTCGCCGTCCTGCGCGCTCTCGGTCTCACCGGTCTGCAGGTTGCGGACGGCGCCGGCGGAGAGCCGCCCGACGCAGGTGTGACAGATGCCCATGCGGCAGCCGCTGGGCAGCAGGGCGCCGGCGTCCTCGCCGGCGCGCAGCAGGGGCGTGGCCGCGTCGGCCTGCGCCACGACGCCCGAGGTCGTGAAGGTGACGGTGCCGCCGGTGCCCCCGGTGGTGACCGGGGTCGGCGGGCGGAAGCGCTCGACGACGCTCGGGACGCCGGCCTCGGCCGCGTGGGCGGAGAAGGCCTCGATCATCGCCTCGGGGCCACAGACGAGCATCGTGCGCGACCGCCAGTCGGGGACCAGGACGTCGAGGTCGGCGGGCCGCAGGCGGCCCGCGGTGCTGTCGTGCTCGAGCACCCGCAGGGAGCCGTTCCCGACGATGCGTTCCCCCGTCGCTGCGCTCGCCCCGGCGAGGCGGTGCAGCTCGGGAGCGTGCAGGCGCGTGCCGCGGCCGGAATGCACGACGACCGCGTCGTCGACCGTCCCGCCCCGCAGCAGGCCCAGTACGGGCGTGACGCCGCTGCCGCCGGAGACGAGGAGCAGGGGTCCGGTCGCGGTCCACTCCCCCGTCGCCGGGCCGAGGCCGACGAGGTCGCCGACCTTCGCGACCCGGGCGAGGTGGACCGAGACGGAGCCGTCGGGGACGGCGGTGACGCTGACGGTGAGCTCGTCGGCGCCGGGCGCGCTGGTGATCGAGTAGGTGCGCCAGTGCCGCCGGCCCGCGATGTCGACGCCGAGCCCCACGTGCTGGCCGGGACGGTGCCCCTGCCAGCCCGCGCCGGTGCGGATCGTCAGCTCGGTGGTGGCCGGCCCGACCGGGCGCGTGGCGACGATGCGCCCCCGCGGGTGGCGGGCGGACCAGAGGGGGTTGACCAGCGCCAGGTAGTCGTCGGGCAGCAGCGGCGTGGCCACCACGCGCGCGGCCCGGCCGAGGACTCCTGCGATCATGTCCTCGACGGTATGGACGGCCTCCCCTCACGCTCTACGCGGTAAGCGAGGAGGTGTCGCCGGGTTCTGTTGTTTCTCCACAAACGGGTCGTCCGGGTCACCGCAGCGACCGGGTGACGAGCCCGACGAGGTCCTCCCGGGCCCCGGCCCGCGGCGCGTTGCGGCTCACGGGGTCGGCGACGGCGGTGCCGGCGAGGGCCTCCACCTCCCGCGGGCCGATGCCGAGCCCGGCCGCGTCGAGGCCGGGCACCACGCCGACGGCCGCGCACCAGTCGGCGAGCGCCCCGGGCAGGGCCGTGGGCCGGGGCAGGCCGAGGACCTCGGTGACCCGGGCCCAGGCGTCGGGGGCCTCGCCGAGGGAGAAGGCGACCACCTCCGGCAGCACCGCGGCGAGCGCCCGCCCGTGCACCACGCCGTGGTGGGCGGTGATCGCGTGCCCGAGCCCGTGGACGAGGCCGAGCCCCGACCGCGTGAGCGCCTGCCCCGCGAGGTGGGCGGCGACGAGCATCTCGGCGCGCGCCCTGGCGTCCCCGCCGTCGGCGCAGGCCGCCGGGAGCCAGCGCCAGGCCCGGCGCAGCGCCTCGGCCGCAAAGGCCTCCGAGACCGGGCTCCGGCCGCGGCTGACCAGCGACTCGACCGCGTGGACGAGCGCGTCGACCCCCGTGGCGGCGGTGGGACCGGCGGGCAGGCCGTGGGTGAGCAGCGGGTCGAGCAGGGCGACCCGCGGCGTCGTCGTGGTGTCGCCGCAGTAGACCTTGCAGCGCCGCGCCGGGTCCTCCAGCACGCCGAAGCCGTTGGTCTCCGCGCCGGTCCCCGCGGTCGTCGGGACGGCGATGAGCGGCAGGCCGGGGCCCGAGGGGTCGGCGGCGAGCCGCGCGATGCCCTTCGCGGCGTCGAGGGCTGACCCGCCGCCGAGGGCGACGATCACCGGGCGGGAGCCGGGGAACGCGTGCGCGACGACCTTCGCCCCCGCCTCGACCGACGCGACCGTCGGGTTGCCGGGGACGTCGTCGACGACCACGGTGGGGCACCCGGCCGCGGCGAGCACCGCCAGCGCCTCGTCGACGATGCCGGTGGCCCGCAGCCCGGCGTCGGTCACCACCACGGCGCCACCGGAGCGGTCGGCGCGGTGCACGTCGAGCACGTGGTCGCCGAGCCGGGCGAGGGCGCCGGGCCCCGAGTCGACGGCGGGGCCGGCCTCGTGGACGAACGGGGTGGTGCCGGGGCAGGCGCACGCGCCGGCTGCCATGGCGCCGGATGTCAGCGATGGCACATCGCTGACATCGGTCGTCCGCGATGGCACGTCGCTGACGTCCGGGCCGACCCCGGGCCGGGGCTCCACGGCGCTCACAGCGCGAACCAGGTGGTCTTGGGCGCGGAGTACGCGTCGAGCGCGGCCAGGGACCGGTCGCGTCCTCCCCCGGTGTCACCGCCTCCGCCGAAGGGGGTGGTGACCGAGGCGGCGTCGTAGGTGTTCACCCACACCGTCCCGGCCCGCAGCGCGTCGGCGGCCCGGTGGGCCGTCGTCAGGTCGCGGGTCCAGACCGAGGCGGCCAGCTCGAACCGCGTGTCGTTGGCCAGGGCCACGGCCTCGTCGGGACCGTCGCAGGCGATCACCGACAGGACCGGCCCGAAGATCTCCTCCTGGGCCAGCGGCGAGGAGTTGGGGACGCCGGAGAGCACCGTGGGCTCGACGTAGGTGCCGCCCGCGACGGGCTCGAGCACCGACCCGCCGAACGCGACGTCGACCGAGGAGCGGGCCAGGTCGAGGTAGCCGGTGACGCGGTCGAGCTGGGTGCGGTCGACGATCGCGCCGAGCACCGTGTCCCCGTCGAGCGGGTCGCCGACGGTGAAGGTCTTGGCGAGGTCGACCACCCGGCCCAGGAGCTCGTCGTGCACCGACCGGTCGACCACCACGCGGGAGCCCGCGTGGCAGGTCTGGCCCGCGTTGTAGAAGATCCCCCAGGCGATGGCGGAGGCCGCCGCGTCGAGGTCGGCGTCGCCGAGGACCACCTGCGCGGACTTCCCGCCGGCCTCCACCGCGACGGCCTTGCCGTTCGACTCCCCGGAGTACCGGTGGAACAGCCGGCCCACCTCCACCGAGCCGGTGAAACCGATCTTGTCGATACCGGGGTGGCGGCCGAGCGCCGCGCCCGTCGTCGGGCCGTCGCCGGACAGGACGCTGAGCACGCCGTCGGGCAGGCCGGCCTCGGCGCCGAGCCGCGCGAGGATCAGCGCCGACGAGGGCGACTGCTCGGCGGGCTTGACGATCACGCTGTTGCCGACCGCGAGCGCGGGGGCGATCTTCCAGGCGGTGATGATGAGCGGGTAGTTCCAGGGCACCACCGCCGCGACCACCCCGAGCGGGCGGCGGGTGATCGTGGCGAGCGACCCGGGGCCGGTGGGTGCGACGAGGTCGTAGTGCTTGTCGACCGCCTCGCCATACCAGGCGAGCACGTCCGCGCAGGTCGGGACGTCCACGGCCAGCGACTCGCGGATCGGCTTGCCGGTGTCGAGGGTCTCGGCGAGCGCGAGCTCCTCGGCGTGCTCGCGGACCAGCGCGGCGAAGCGCAGCAGGACCGCCTTGCGGGCCGCCGGGGCGAGCTGCGCCCAGCGGCCGTCGTCGACCGCGCGGCGGGCCGCGGCCACGGCGGCGTCGACCTCGGCGGGGCCGGCGAACGGCACGTCGCCGAGCAGCGACCCGTCGCGTGGGGTGTGCGCGGGCATCGTCGTGCCGGGCGTGACCTCCGCGCCGTCGATCAGCAGCGTCGACGGCGGGGTGAAGGCCGTGGCCCGGGCGAGCCAGTCGGTCATCGGAGCTCCAGGGAGGGGTGGAGGTGGGCACCGAGTCCCGGTGCCTGCGGGACGGCGAGCGTGCCGTCGGCGGCGGGCCACAGCGGCTCGGCGAGCAGGAAGTCGCGTCGCTCCGGGGTCCAGCCGCCCGCGGGGTCGTAGGGGAACTCCAGGTAGGGGCCGGCGCCGACGCCGGCCGCGACGTGCAGGTTGGCGAGCAGGCCCAGCCCGTTCGACCAGGTGTGCGGGGTGAACCGGCGGTGGCGGGCGGCGAGGCCCTCGGCGAGGTGGCGGGTGCGTGACATGCCGAGGGAGAGCACGACGTCGGTCTGGACCACGTCGAGCTCCTCGGCCAGCGCCTCGAGCTGCACGCGGTTGTCGCACATCTCGCCCGAGGCGATCCGCAGGCCCGGGTTGTCGGCGCGCAGCGTCCGGTGCCCGGCGACGTCGTCGTAGGGCAGGGGCTCCTCGATCCAGCCGGGCTCGTACTCGGCGAGCCGGCGCACCAGGCGCCGGATCTCCACGAGCTCCACCGGGGGCCGGACGTCGCCCGCCATGCGCCAGGCCTGGTTGAGGTCGACGAGCACGTCGAGGCGGTCGCCGACGGCCTCGCGCACGGCGGCGACCGACGCCACGCCGGGCCCGGGGTCGCGGGGGTCGACCCGCACCTTGACCGCCCGGAAGCCGCGCGCGACGAGGTCGACCGCGTCCTCGGCCCGGCGCTGCGGCGGCTGCACCGAGCACCACGACGCGTAGACGGGCAGGCGGTCGGCCTCCCCGCCGAACAGCACGGCCACGGGGACCCCGGCGGCCTGCCCGACGACGTCCCAGAGCGCCGCCTCCAGCGGCCAGAACCGGCCGCCGTGGAAGGCGACCGACTCGATGCGCCGCACCTGGGTGGCCATCGCGAGGGGGTCCGTGCCGAGGAAGTGGCCGACGTGCGGCGCGAACCCCGCCATGGTGTCGCCCGACCCGACGCCCACCAGCCCCTCGTCGGTCTCGACGTGCACCACGGTCGCGGCGAACCCGCGCCGGGGGTCGGGGTCCCACGCGGCGTGCATCGGCGGGTCGAGCTCGAGGTGGTACTCGGTCACCCGGATGTCGGTGATCTTCACGTGCCGTTCTCCACGCCCGCAGTGCACGCGAGGACGCCGCCCCGCGACAAGGTCGTCTTGCGGTGAGCGCAAGTACCCTGACCGGGTGGAGGGTCTGCGGCGCGACGTCGACCTCCTCGACGCGCTCGCCACGGCCGAGGCCCAGGCCGCCGGGCTCGGTGTCGCCCGGCTCGCGGCGATGACCGGCCGCACCGAGTCGCAGGTCAGCCGCGCGCTCGCCGCCCTGGCCGCCGAGGGGCTCGTCGAGCGCGACCCGACGAGCCGGCGCTACGCCCTCGGGTGGCGGCTCTACGCCTTCGCCGCGCGGACCACGGAGGCCCGCCTCGTCCGCACCGCCGGGCGGGTCCTCGCGACCCTGGCCGACCGGCTGCGGGTGGGCGCCCACCTGTGCCGGCTGCACGGCGACGCCGTCGCGACCGTCCTCACCGCCGCCGGCGACGGCACGCCGCCCCGGCTGGCCTTCGACGTCTCCGAGGTCCCGGTCGAGATCAGCTCGGCGGGCCGGGTGCTGCTCGCCTTCCGCGACGAGGCCGGGCTCGGGCGCCGGCTCGCCGCCCGCGGGCTCGACCGGGCGATCGCGGCGCGGGTGGTCGCCGACGGCCTCGCCGTGGTCGACGGCGAGCTCGACCCCCGCCTCGCCGGCGCCTCCGCCCCGGTCCGCGACCTGCACGGCGGGGTGGTGGCCGCGGTCAACGTCTCGGGGCCCGCCGCCCGGGTGCGGCGCTCCCTGCCCGCGCTCGCGGCCGCGACGGTGGAGGCGGCGGCGGAGATACAGGGGCGCTTCGCGCCCGTGAGCACTAATCCGTGTCCCGGCACGGATTAGTGCTCACATGCCGGAGGCACCCCGCGGACGTGCCCCTGCTCGTCGTCCACCTGGCCGCCGTCTGGTTCTGCGTCGGGCTGGTCTGGGTGGTGCAGGTGCTCGTCTACCCCGGCTTCGCCGGGATCGACCGGGCGGCGTTCACCGAGTGGCACGACCGCCACACCCGGCTGATGTCCTTCGTCGTGTCGGGCCCGTGGGCGGTGCAGGGCATCACCACCGCCGTGCTCCTGGTGCGCCGCCCCGAGGGCGTGCCGTTCTGGCTGGCCGCCGTCGCCGGGGTGTGCGGGGCGGCCACCGTCGCGGTGACGGTGCTGGTCTCCGTGCCGTGCCACCAGCGCCTCTCGCGGGGCTACGACGACGAGGTCCTGGCCCGCCTCGTCCGCACCAACTGGTGGCGGGTGCTCGCCTGGAGCGCCGGCGGGGTGGTCGCGGCGGCCATGGTGCTGGTCGCCGCCTGAGCGGTCACGGCAGGATCCCGAACCGCCGGCCCTCGGCTCGCAGGTCCTCCCGGTGCTCCGGCGCGGCGATCGCGATCAGCTCGCGGGCGCGCTCGGCGATCGAGCGGCCGCGCAGGGACGCCACGCCGTACTCGGTGACCACGTGGTCGACCGTGTTCTTCAGGGTCGTCACCACGCTGCCCGGGGTGAGCTGCGCCCGGATCCGCGACATTCCCGACGAGGTCGCGGCGTGGGTGACCAGGAACGCGCGGCCGCCCTCGGAGTACATCGCCCCGCGGGCGAAGTCGGCCTGCCCGCCCGAGGACGACCAGTACCGGCCCGCGATGGTCTCGCTGGCCGCCTGCCCCATGAGGTCGACCTCGGTGGTCGCGTTGATCGAGACGAAGTTCGGCTCGCGCGCTACCACCCGCGGGTCGTTGGTCCACTCGACGGGCAGGAACGAGACGTCGGTGCGGCCGTCGAGCCAGCGGTGCAGGGACTCGTCGCCGATGGAGAACGTGGTGACGTGCTCGCCCGGGCGCTGGGACTTGCGTGCCCCGGTGGCCACCCCGAGGTCGACGAGGCGGGCGAGCCCGGCGGCGAGGCACTCGGTGTGGATGCCGAGGTCGCGGTGCCCGGTGAGAGCCGCGGTGACCGCGTCGGGGGTGCCGCCGACCCCGATCTGCAGGCAGGCGCCGTCGGGCACCATGTCGGCCACCAGCCCGGCGATCGTGTGGTCGGCCGGCGAGGGCGTCCGGTGGCGCACCGGCGGCAGCGGCCGGTCGGTGGCGATCCAGGCGGCGACCTGGTCCGGGCGCAGCAGGTTCTCGCCGTGGGTGAAGGGCATCGCCGAGGTGGCCTCGAGGACGAACGGGACCTCGCCGATCATCGAGGCGACGTAGTCCGCGTTCGTGCCCAGGCTGAACCGGCCCTGCTCGTCGGGACCCGCCGCCGCGGCCAGCACCACCGTGCGCTTCGTGGCCTGCGCGAGCAGCAGCGGCATCTCCGAGAAGTGGTTGGGCACCAGGTCGCAGAGCCCGTCGCGGTAGGCCTGCCGCGAGCCCGGCCCGAGGTAGTAGTCGACGTGGCGCAGGTGGTCGCCGAACTCGCCGCGGATGTAGGGCCGCTCGACGAACGGGTCCATGCGGTGGATCCGCACACCCTCGAGCTCCCCGGCGTGCTCCTCCAGCAGGTCGAGCAGCGTCAGCGGCTCCCCCTGCCCGATCGGGACGATCACGTCGGCGCCGGCCGGGATCAGGTCGAGCAGGCGGCGGGCGGCGTCCTCGGTGCCCAGCGGGCCGGTCATCGGTGGGGTCTCCCTCGGTCGTCGGGCGGTCCCGCCAGCGTTCCCGGCCGGGCGCCCGCCCACCCGGGCAGCTGCTGTGGCGTCGCGCGCTCGCACCCGCGGGCCCTCAGCCCGGCGGGAGGCCGCCGACCATCAGCCCGACCGTGAAGTCGAACCGGTCGTGCCCCTCCCCCGCGGTGAGCACGGCGGCGTGCCGGACGGTGTGGGGGTAGGACGCGGCCGGGAGGGCGGCGAGCCGGCGGGTGAGCTCGTCGCGGTCGAGCACCCAGGCGTCGTCGGGGTGGGCGGCCCGCTGCCGGGCGATCGAGGCCTCCAGGCAGTAGGCGGCGACGTAGAGCAGGAGGGCGTCGATCGCCCAGGCGGCGGTCTGCGGGGCGACCCCGCCCGCCAGCAGGATCGCGAGCATCCCCTCGTTGACCCGCAGCGTCTCGGGGTCGGTGGGGGCCATGGCGAGCGCGCCGCGGGAGATGCCGGGGAACCGCAGGAACTGGTCGCGCAGCTGGGCGCACACCCCCTGGATCTGGTCGCGCCAGGCCGCCGGGTCGGGTTCCGGGAGCACCAGATCGGCGCAGAGCCGCCCGATCAGCAGCTCGTCGAGGTCGGCCTTGTTGACCACGTGGGCGTAGAGCGAGGCCGGGCCGGTGTCGAGCGCGGTGGCGAGCCGCCGCATCGTCAGGGCCTCGTAGCCCTCGGCGGCGATCACGCCCAGGGCGGTGTCGACGACCTGGTCGACGGTGATCGGCGAGGCCCGCCGCCGCGGCCGGGACCCGGCCTCGTCCGCGACCGGCCGGTGGCGGGCCGCACGGCGCTCCCTCGGGTTCACGCCCCCACCCTAGCTTGACGCGAACAACGTTCGTGCGTAGAACGATGTTCGTGACGACGACGCGGCCGACCGCCGCCCCCCGCTCGCTCCGCGAGGCCTGGGTGGCCCTGGCCGGGCTCTCGGCGGTGTTCCTGGTCGAGATGCTCGACAACTCGATCCTCACCGTCGCCCTGCCGACCATCGGGAGCGAGCTGCACGCCTCGACCGTCGCGCTGCAGTGGGTGACCGGCGCCTACGGCGTGGTGTTCGGCGGCCTGATGCTGGTGTTCGGCGCGCTCGCCGACCGGTCGGGCCGGCGTCGGCTGATGCTCGTCGGGCTGGTGCTCCTGGCGCTCGCGAGCCTGGCCACCGCCGCCGTGAACACCCCGGAGGAGCTGATCGCGGTCCGCGCGGTCATGGGCGTCGCGGCGGCCATGACGACGCCCGGGTCGATCGCCCTGGCCTTCCGGCTCTTCGACTCCGAGGCCCTCTGGCTCCGGTCCATGACCCTCATCTCCACCGTCGGGCTCGTCGGGCTCGCGGTCGGGCCCACCGCCGGCGGCCTCGTCCTCGCGGTCGCCCCGTGGCAGGTCCTCCTGCTGGTGAACGTGCCGATCGCGGTGCTCGCGTTCGTCGGCATCCGGCTCGGGATCGCGCCCGACGACCCCGCCGACCTCCACCGCGACCCCGTCGACGTCCTCGGCGCCGTGCTCGGCACCGCGACGATCGTGCTGGCCCTCGTCGCGCCGACGCTGTTCGTCGAGCGGGGCACCGGGTCGTGGGAGCCGTGGACGGTCGCGGCGGCCGCCGTCGTCGCGGCGATCGGGTTCGTGGTGCGCGAGCGCACGGCACGCCACCCGCTGCTCGACCTCGCGCTCGTCGCCCGCCCGCTGGTCTCGAGCGGCCTCGCCTACAAGGCCGCCGCCGGGCTCGCCGTGGCCGGCACCGGCTACCTGGTGACCCTGCAGCTCCAGCTCGACTGGGGGTGGACGCCCACGCAGGCCGCCCTCGGGATGCTGCCGCAGGTCGCCGTGCTCATCGGCGCCGGGCCGTTCGTCCAGCCGTTCGTGCAGCGGGTGGGGATCGACCGGGCCGCGTGGCTCGGCGCGGTCGCGATCGTCGCCGGGCTCGCCGGGTTCACGCTGTTCGGCCGCCTCGGCTACGTCGCGGTCGCGCTCGCCCTGGCCCTGGTGGCCGCCGGGCTGCGCGTCGCCGGCGCCGTCGCCGCGGTGAACGTGCTGCGGGGGCTGCCGTCCGACCGGACCTCGATCGGCGCGGCGCTCACCGACACCGCCACCGAGGTCACCTCCGGCATCGGGATCGCCGTCGCCGGCACGGTCCTCGCCGCGCTGTTCACCGGCAGCATCGCCTCGTCCGGCTGGACCCCGGCACAGACCGCGGAGTTCGACGAGGCCGTCCTCGTCGCCGGCTCCGTCCTCACCGTGCTCGCCGCGGGGCTCGTCGGGTGGGCGATCCTGCGCACCCGCCGGGCTCAGGCCTGACGACGCCGGGTGCCCACGGCGGCCCGCGCGGGGTCGAGACGCGCGGCGAGCAACTCGTCGTCGGGGAAGAGGGTGTCGCGCTCCGGATAGGTGACGCTCAGGGGCCCGACCCGCAGGATCCCGCTGCCGAGCACCGCGAACCGCACCCCGGCGCGGCCGCGCAGCAGCGGGTGCGCCCCCGGCGCCAGCACCTCGTCCATCCAGCCGCACGGGGCGGCGGGGCGGCGGCCGCCGAGCAGGACCGGGCCGTCGCCGGAGTCGAGCAGCACGTCGGTGCCCCGCAACCGCTCCACGTCCAGCCCGCGCGTCACCACGGTGCGGCGGGCGAGCGCCGGGTCGAACGGCGGGACGCCGAGCTCGGCGGCCACCGCCTCGAGCGCCTCCGCCGCGATGATCGTCAGCGCCGCGTCGCGGTGCGCCCGGTGCCCGGCGTAGCGGTCGCCGACCACGCCGTGCCCGGCGCGCAGCTCGATGGCCTCCGGCGACCAGGTCTCGGCGGGGGTCGGGCCGTCCGACGGCCGCCCCTCGTACGCGTGCCGCGACGACAGGACGAAGCGGACGATCTGCATAGGTACGTACCTCTTGCTTCACGCCGGACAGAGGTCTATACCTCTGCGGATGGCGGTGACGAGATCGACGGAAGTGGGCGCCAAGGTCGCCGCGCTCTGCGCCGAACTCGGTCCCGGAGCCATGTTGCCAGGTGAGCGGGACCTGTCGACGAGGTTCGGCGTCTCGCGGGCCACCGTGCGCAAGGCCCTCGAGGAGCTGATGACGCGCCGCGTCGTCGAGCGCCGCCACGGCGCGGGCACCTTCGTGCGCCGGCCCGCCGTGGCCCAGCCGCTGATGGCCACCTCGTTCGGCGACGACATGCGCCGCCGGGGCCTCGAGCCCTCCTCGAGGCTGCTCTGGTGGGACACCGTCACCGCCGACACCGACCTCGCCGCGCGCCTGGAGATGCCGGGCGGCGAGACGGTGCTGCGGGTGTGCCGCGTGCGCCTCGCCGACGGCGACCCGATGACCCTCGAGACTCTGCACGTCCCGTCCGCGCGGGTCCCGGGGCTGACGGGCGACGACCTCGACGGCCCGTCGTCGTACTACGAGATCCTCCTCGACCGGTTCGGCCGCCGGATCCGGTCGGGCACGCAGTCGGTGGCGCCGGTGGTCCTCACGGCCCGCGACGCCGACCTGCTCGGCGTCGCCCCGGGCGCCCCGGCCCTGCGCTTCGTCCGCACCTCGCGCGACCAGCGGGGCGAGGTGGTGGAACGCGTCGAGTCGCTGGCCCGGGGCGACCGCTACCTCATCGAGATGGACATCATCCCGCCGGGAGACGGAGCGCAGCGGAGCTCGACCATCGGGGTGGGAGATGGAACGCCTGAGCGGAGCTCGACCGTCGTCTCCGGAGAGCGCGTGTGAGCCTGGTGGCGGTCGACCTGGGTCGGTCCGGCGCTCGAGTGGTGCATCCCGGCGGACGCCGCGTCACGACGACCGGCGCCGGGCTCGGCGACCCGGGCGGCGCGGGCGGGGTGGCCGCGGTGCTGCGGGGCGCGGTCGGGGACATCCCACCCGGACCCTGGTCCCTCGCCGTCGGGGTGCCGGGCGCGATGGCCCTTCCCGACGATGCCGCGGAGCTCGCCGAGGCCCTCACCGGCGGCTGGGCCCGGCCGCCCGACGAGGTCGCGGTGACCTCCGACGTCGTCGCCTGGCACGCCGGGGCGTTCGACGGCGGCTCGGGCGTGGTGCTCGTCGTGGGGACCGGCGCGGTGGCGCTCGGGGTCTCCCCCGCCGGGGCGCTGCGCCGCGTCGACGGCCACGGGCTGCTCCTCGGCGACGAGGGCGGCGGCGCCCGGATCGGGCAGGACGGGCTGCGGGCGGCGCTGCGGGCGCTCGACGACGCCGGCCCGGCCACCACGTTGACCGGGCCCGCCCGCGACCTCCAGGCCCGCGGACGGCCGGGGACCGCCACCGACCTCGCGAGCTCGTCGCCCGCCGGGCTCGACGCGGCGGCCGCCGGCGATGCGGTGGCCACGGAGATCGTCGGGAAGGCGGTGGACGCGCTGGTCACCACCGCCGGGGCGGCGGGCACCGGCCCGGTGGCGCTGGTCGGCGAGCTCGCCGCGGCCCTCGCCGCCCCGCTGCGCGCCGCGGGCCTGGCCCTGCACGCGCC
>NZ_JBHSIV010000038.1:0-43446 GCF_042653685.1 Actinomycetospora atypica
ACAGGCTCGCCGCCGACGCCCCGGCCGGGGCGAGCGCGGCGACGGCGGCGACGGCGGCGGCGGCGCGGGCCGCCCCGCCCGGGTCGTCCCGGCCGGAGGCCGACCGGTCGGGCTCGGGGTAGAACTCGGCCCACCACACCGGGAGCCCGGTGCGCTCCCGCAGCCAGGACGTGGTCGCGGCGAACCGCTCGGCCGCGGTGACGGCGTCGGTCACGAGACCGCCGTCGCGGGTCGCGGTCCCGCCGTCGACCACGACGAGGTCGGCCACGCTGTGGTTGGCCAGCCAGTACTCGACCGCGGCGAGGGCCCGGCCGTCGGTGACTCCCCACGGGCCTCGCAGGTCGCTGGGCGCGACGTCGCCGGACGCCCAGAGGTCCATCGGGACGTACGGGCCGCCGACGAGGACCTCGGGCCGGGCACGCTTCACCGCCGCCGCGACCCGCTCGTAGAGGTCGGTGTAGCCGGCCGCGTCCCAGCCGCCCCGGGCCTCGTCGTAGAAGCCCTTGAACTCGTTCCACACGAGCACCGCCGCCACCTGCGGGTAGCGCGCGACGGCGCGGGCGGCGAGGGCCGCGAGGTCGTCGTAGTGCCGGGGGAGCGGGGCCTCCTCGAGACGGCCGAAGTCGGTGGTCCCCGGCGGCGCACCCTTCATCCAGTCCGGCGCCCCCGCGACGGTGAGCACCGCCCGGCCGCCCGTGCCCGCGATCAGGGAGAACCGCGGGTCGAGCGAGGACCAGTCGTCGGCGCCGGGCGCGGGCTCGGGGTTGAGGGCGCCCCAGCCCATCAGGTGCTGGTTCTGCCACCGGCCGGCGCCGGCCAGGACGGCGCGCCCGCGCGCGAGGGCCTCCGGCGGGTCGGTGGGCGCGAGCGAGTACTCGACGTGGGTGACGCCGAGGTCGAGCGGGCGGGCCTGGCGCGTCCAGCCCCAGCCCGGCCCGTCGTCGTAGGCCTCCGGGATCGTGCGCGCGCAGCCCGCGAGGCCCGTCGTCAGGACGGCGCCCGCAGCGAGGAACGAACGTCGGCCGAGCGGCGGCATGACGGCACCCTAATGGCCGACGTCGTCCTGCTGCGTCCGCACACGCGCCGCCTCCCCTGAGGGAGCGAACGGCACTCCCGCTGCTTCTATGCGAGCGAGAGTGCCGTTCGCTCCGGCGGGGTCAGGCGTTGCCGTCGAACAGGTTGGTCACCGAGCCGTCCTCGAACACCTCGCGCACCGCGCGGGCGATCAGCGGCGCGATCGAGAGCACCGTGAGGCCCGGGAACCGCTTCTCGTCGGGGATCGGCAGCGTGTTCGTGACGATCACCTCGCGGGCGCCGCAGGTGGAGAGCCGCTCGACCGCGGGGCCGGAGAGCACGCCGTGGGTGGCCGCGATGACGACGTCGGACGCGCCGTCCTTCAGCAGCGCCTCGGTCGCCTTCGCGATGGTGCCGCCGGTGTCGATCATGTCGTCGACGAGGATGCAGCAGCGACCCTCGACGTCGCCGACCACGCGGTTCGCGACGACCTCGTTGGGCCGGGTCTTGTCGCGGCTCTTGTGGATGAAGGCGAGCGGCACCCCGCCCATCGTGTCGGCCCACTTCTCGGCGACGCGGACGCGGCCGGAGTCGGGGGCGACCACGGCGAGGTCCTCGCCGGAGTAGGCGTCGCGCAGGTGCTCGGCGAGGACCTTGTTGGCGAGCAGGTGGTCGACCGGGCCGTCGAAGAAGCCCTGGATCTGGTCGGTGTGCAGGTCGATCGTCATGATCCGGTGGGCGCCCGCGGTCTTGAGCAGGTCGGCCACGAGCCGCGCCGAGATGGGCTCCCGGCCGCGGTGCTTCTTGTCCTGGCGGGCGTACCCGTAGAACGGCACGACGGCGGTGATCCGCTTGGCCGACGCCCGCTTCAGGGCGTCGATCATGATCAGCTGCTCCATGAGCCACTGGTTGATCGGCTGGGTGTGGCTCTGCAGGACGAAGGCGTCGCAGCCGCGCACCGACTCCTCGAAGCGCACGAAGATCTCGCCGTTGGCGAAGTCGTACGCCGCCTGCGGGGTGATCGTGACGTCGAGCTCCTTCGCGACCTGCTCGGCGAGCTCCGGGTGGGCCCGTCCGGAGAAGAGCATCAGGCTCTTCTTGGGGGTCGACGACACTGCGCTCACGGTCACTGCTCCTCCTGGTCGCGCCGCTCGGGCGGCCGGACGGAGTCGTCCGGTCCTCCCTCGGGCGAGGTCGACGCCCGGCCGGCCGCCTCGGCGGCCGCCGTGCCCGGGCGCTTGCGCTCCACCCAACCCTCGATGGTCCGCTGCGGGCCCGAGGAGACGGCGAGGGCGCCCGGAGGGACGTCCTCGCGCACCACCGTGCCCGCTCCCGTGTACGCGCCGTCGCCGATGGTGACGGGCGCCACGAAGGTGTTGTCGCTGCCGGTCCGCACGTGGTCCCCGACGACGCTGCGGTGCTTGGTCACGCCGTCGTAGTTGACGAACACGCTGGAGGCACCGATGTTGCTGGCCTCGCCGATGGTCGCGTCGCCGACGTAGGTCAGGTGCGGGACCTTCGACCCGCGCCCGATCGAGGAGTTCTTCACCTCGACGAACGTGCCGATCTTCCCGCGCTCGGCCAGCTCGACGCCGGGGCGCAGGTAGGCGAACGGGCCGACCGAGGTCTCGGGGCCGACGGTCGAGTTGCTGCCGTGGGTGCGCACGACGGTGGCGCGCGCGCCGACCGTCACGTCGGTCAGCGTGGTGTCGGGGCCGACGGTGGCGGCCTCGCCGACGGTGGTGCGGCCGTGCAGCTGGGTGCCGGGCAGCAGCGTCACGTCGCGCTCGAGCCGGACCCCGACGTCGACCCAGGTGGACCGCGGGTCGACGACGGCCACCCCGGCGCGCATCCAGCGCTCCAGCACGCGCCGGTTGAGCTCGGCGCCGAGCGCGGCCATCTGCACGCGGTCGTTCACCCCGGCGATCAGCCACGGGTCGGACAGGGCGACGGCTCCGACGGCGAGCCCGTCGCGGTGGGCCACGCCGATCACGTCGGTGAGGTAGAGCTCGCCCTGGGCGTTGTCGGTGCCGAGCCCGGAGAGCGCCGTGCGCAGCAGTTCGAGGTCGAACGCGTAGACCCCGGAGTTGACCTCGGTGATCTCGAGCTGCTCGAGCGAGGCGTCGGCCTGCTCGACGATCGCCGTCACGCCGCCCTTCTCGTCGCGCACCACCCGGCCGTAGCCGGTGGGGTCCTCCATCTCGGCGGTCAGCAGCGTGACGGCGTTGCCGGCGTCGTCGTGCTCGGCGACCAGCGCGCGCAACGTCGCCGCGTCGAGCAGCGGGACGTCGCCGTAGGAGACGAGCACGGTGCCGGAGGCCCCGGTGGGCAGGGCGTCGACCCCGCAGGACACCGCGTGCCCGGTGCCGCGGCGCCGGTCCTGCACGGCGGTGCGGACCTCCCGGCCCAGCTCGGTGCCGATGAGCTGGCAGTGGGTGCCCACCTCCTCGCGACCGTGGCCCACCACGACGACGAGGTGGGTGGGACCGGCGCCCGCGGCGGCGTGCAGGGCGTGCCCGAGCAGGCTGCGACCGCCCACGGGGTGCAGCACCTTCGGCGTGGCCGACCGCATGCGGGTGCCCTCACCCGCGGCGAGGACGACGACCGCAGTCGGGGTCGGCACGGATCGACGCTCCTGGGGGCTCGGGGCGGTGTCTCGGAGAGCGGGGGGCTCGGCGCGCACCGGCCGCCCCGGTCACGGGAATCGTCTCACCCGCCGACGGCGAAGCCCCCCGCCGGGGTGTCGGTGGCCGCGTCGAGGACGACGGTGCCCCCGCCGGCCCGCTTGGCCTCGTACATCGCGCGGTCGGCCCGGGCGAGCAACGTGCCCGGGGTGAGGCCGGAGTGGCCGGTGCCCGCGACGCCCACCGAGACCGAGACCCACGACCCGTCGCCGACGGGCACCGACGCCACCGCGTGGGCGGCGCGCTCGAGCGCGGCCCGCGCCGAGGTCTCCGAGCTGCCGGGCAGCACGACGACGAACTCGTCGCCGCCGTAGCGCGCGACCACGTCGTCGGCCCGCAGGCACCGCCGCAGCGTCTGGGCCACCTGCCGCAGCACCTCGTCGCCGCGGGCGTGCGACATCCGGTCGTTGATCGTCTTGAACCGGTCGACGTCGACCATCGCGATCGCCAGCCCGCCGGTGCGGCCCGCGAGCGTCGTGAGGTGGCCGGCGAGGACGTCGTCGAGGGCGCGCCGGTTCGGCAGCCCGGTCAGCGGGTCGGTGACGGCCTGGACCGCGACCTCGCCGTGCTCCCGGCGCAGCTGCTCGTGCGCGATCCGGGTGGTCAGCGACAGCACGCGCGCCTGCTGCAGCGTCCACAGCTCGTGCTCGAGGTCGACGGTGTAGTCCCGCAGCGCCCGCGCGGAGGCGCGGTCGCCCGGTCCGTGATCCCCGGGCCCGCGGCCGTCGGTCGTCCGGGCGAGCTCGCGGCTGACGGCGAGCAGCAGGCTCGGTTCGCCGCGCGGACGACGGTCGCGGACGGCGGCGAGCGTCGCCGCGGCCTCGTCGTCCCGCCCGGTCGCGACGAGCGCCCTTGCCCGCCCGAGCGCCACGAGCAGGTGGTCGACGAGCCCGGGGCACGGCACCTCGAGCGGGCCGAGCGCGTCGAGGTCGGTCGGGGCCGTCACCCCGGGAGCGGTCCAGCCCTCGCGGCGGCGCGCCAGCGCGACGACGGCCCGCAGGCCGCGGCGGTGCTCGTCGGAGACCAGCGCGGGCTCCGCGCGCAGGGCGCCGGCGCGCAGGGCGGCCTCGTCGAGGTGGGCCGACCCGTCGCGCCCGGCGCGCTGCAGGCGCAGGCCCCACGCGGCCAGGACCCGGATGTGCTCGTGCTCGCACCGCGCCGCCGCGAGCGGGTCCCCGTCGTCGGTGGCGATCACGCGGGCGCGGGTGAGCAGCGGCTGGGCCACCTCGTGCAGGCCGAGCGAGGTCAGCGTGGTCGAGACGAGCCGGTAGGTGTCCTGCAGGTTGGCCCGGTGCTCGCGCGCGGTCGGCGCGTCGTCCACCGCCGACTGCTCGTCGAGCCGGGTCAGCGCCCCGGTGACGGCGGCGAGCGCGGCCTCCTCGTCGTCGGCGAGCATCGCCCGGCGGGCCAGCAGCGCCTCCGCGTCGACGGCGAAGAGCGTGAGGCCGTGCTCGGCCACCACGGCGACGAGCTCGTCGAGCAGGCGCTCCGCGGCCTCGGTGCCGACCGCGGCGGCGGGCCCGGTGCCGCCGCCGCGCACGGCGAGGTGGGCGGCCGCGGCCTCGCGCAGCAGGATCGCGCGGGTGGCCGGGGCGGTGCCGGCGCGGGTGCGGTCGACGAGGTCGGTGAGCGTGGCGAGCTCGGCGCCCGGACGGGGGTGCGGGACGCGCGCGGCCCGGGCGCCCGCGGCCCGGGCGAGCGCGATGAGGGACTCGCGCGGGATCGCGTCGGGGTGGCCGTCCGGGCTCCCGGTGGGTCGCCGCCGGTCGCCGACGAGCCCCGCCGGACCTTGTCCCATCCTCACCCCTCACCGTCGGGTCCGGGCCCGCCGTGCACACTCTCGGTCACGGACAGCGGAGGCTCCGTCGCTCGGTGTCACTCCGGATTCTGCACAGGCGGGCTCCGTGGGCGCCGTCCGGGTCGGGGAGTACGACAGGAGGGCCCTCGTGACGTCACCGGTCTGCCGCCCGGATCCCCTCGTGGTGCGGCGGGACGCCCCCGGGCGTCCGCGGCCGCTCGTCCGTCCGGCGCAGCGGCGGTGGGTCGGCCCCGTCGTCGGGACCGGGGCGGTCGTCCTCGGGGTGCTCGCCGCGCGCTACGCCGGCGACGGGCGCGCCGGCCGGGTGGACCGTCTCCTCGCCGAGCTCGTCCCGATGCGCCACGGCCCGACCGCGGTCGCGGGCGAGGCGCTGGTGGTGCTCGGCGACCCCGTGCCCGTCGCGGTCACGATGCTGCTGCTCCTCGGCCTCGCGTGGTGGGGCCGCGGCGGCCGGGGCCTCGCCCTGGTCCTCGTCGGCCCGCCGGCGGCGATGGTGACCACGTCGCTCGTGCTCAAGCCGATCATCGGCCGCACCCGCGGGGGCGAGCTCGCCCTCCCCAGCGGCCACACGACCGCCGTCGCGTCCCTGGCGGTGGTGGCGGCCCTGCTCGTCGTGGGCTCGGACCTGTCGCGCCGCGCCCGCGCGACGAGTGCCACCGGCCTCGGGCTGCTCGTGCTCGCGGTCGGGCTCGCCCTGGTCGGCCGGGGCGTCCACTACCCGACCGACGTCGTCGCCGCCCTCGCGGTGGTCGCGGTGGTGGTGCCGCTCGCGGCCCTCACGGTGGACGCCTTCGCCGACCTCGGCGAGACGGCCCGGCCCGACGACGAGGTCACCCGCCGCCTGCCCGTCCTGCGCTGACCGCGCGCCGGGTCAGCCCTGCGCCGTCGCGGCGGTCCCGCGGCGCAGGGTGACGACGGTGCCCGGCTCCCCGCGGTCGACCCGGGCCTCCGCCAGACTCTCCATGAGGGCGATCCCGCGGCCGCGGGTGGTCGGGCCGGTGTCGGGCTCGCGCCAGTGGCCGGCGTCGGTGACGACCACGGTGACTTCCGTGCCGTCGACGCGGGCCGTCAGCGTCATCGACCCGGGGGTGACCCCCTCGTAGGCGTGGTCGACGACGTTCTCGAGGGCCTCGCTCGCCGCGAGGATCAGGTCGTCGCCGAGGTCGGCCGCCTCGTCGTCGGGACCGAGGGCGTCGGCGAGCCAACGGCGCAGCGCGCGCCGGAAGGTGCCGACCTGGGCCGGCAGGGCCTCGGCGACGAGCTCGAGGGGGTAGTGCGGGGTCACGGTCGCAGGCTCCCGGAGGGCGGGACGTGGGCGCTGACCTCGACTGATGCCCCGCCCGTGGGGCGACCAAACCGGAGCGGGGAGCCGAACGGCTCAGGCGGTGGTCCGGACGCGCTGTTCGACCGGCAGGTACCCGGTGCGGTCGTCCAGGGGGGTCCGGACGTCGTAGCGGCACTCGTCGTGCACCACCGCCGGGCCCCACACCCACACCCGCGGGGCCTCCCGCGGGGCGAGGCCCACGACCCGCACCGTGCCGTCCGCCGCCGGGGACACCGGCCGGCCGCACACGGGGCAGCTGGGTCCGGTCGCCCGGGCGCCGCGGGGACGGGAGGTCTGGGGCACCCGATCAGATTGCCCCCCACCGAACGGAGTGGCAAGGCCCGACCGGGCGGAGGGGGCGACCGGCGGGTCAGGCCTCGGGCATCGTGGCGGCGCGGAGGCGCTCGGCGAGCTCGTTCAGCTGCCCGCGCAGCACGGCGAGGTCGCTGCCGTCGAGGCCGGTGGCGCGCTCGACCTCGTGCTGCACGGCGCGCGCGGTCTCGTAGAGCTCGCGACCCTCGTCGGTGCAGGCGATCTCGAGCGTCCGCTCGTCCTCGGGGCGCCGCCGGCGGGTGACCCGGCCCTGCTTCTCCAGGCGCTTGAGCAGCGGGGAGAGGGTGCCCGAGTCGAGGTGGAGCTGGTCGCACAGGAAGCCCATGGAGACGGCCCCGTGCTGCCACAGGACGAGCATCACGGCGTACTGGCTGTAGGTCAGCCCGAGGGCGTCGAGCCCCTGCCGGTAGCAGGCCGTCATCGCCCGGGATGCCGAGTGCAGGGCGAAGCACAACTGCCCGTCGATCGTGAAGGAGCTGTGCGGCCCGGCGCTCGCCTCGGCGGTGGTCATCGGACCAGGGTAAACGCCGAACCCGCCCGAGTGGACGGGTTGACCGTGCGGGTATGCGGCGACACGGACGGTCACAGCAGTCCGGCACGGTCGAGGTGGGTGAGGAGATCGGTGGTCAGGGGCAGTTCCACCATCTCCGCGGGCGAGAACCAGCCGGCGTCCGCGGCGTCGTCGCCGGCCCGCAGCGTCCCGCCGACCGCCTCGGCCAGGAAGTCGTGGATCTCGTAGGTCACCCCCGCGGGACCGGGGCGGTCGAGGACCAGCCACTCCCGCCCCACCACGACGACGATGCCGGTCTCCTCGGCGACCTCGCGGGCACACGCCTGCGCGGCCGACTCCCCGGGCTCGACGCGGCCGCCGGGCAGCGTCCAGCGGCCCTGCTGCGGGGGCGTGCCCCGCCGGACGAGCAGGAACCGCCCCCGCCCGTCGCGCACGACCGCCCCGGCCGCGGCCACCCGCTCCGTCACGCCCGAGATCATGCCTGCCCGCTCCGCCGCCTGGATTCGAACCAGGATCATCGGAACCAAAATCCGAGGTGTTGCCCTTACACCACGGCGGACCGCGGGCGTCGCGCCCGCGCGTCCATGGTGACACGCCCGATCCGGGGGCTCCGCCGAGCACGACCGTGACCCGTGGCGCGGCCGTTCGTTGAGGTCCGACAGAGCCGAAGCCGGTTCCGGGGTGGCGTGACTCACCCCGGGCAGGCGCGCAACCCGCCCGGTGCACGTGCGTCCTTCGTGGTGGAGGACCCCGTCCGCTGCAGCGGCGGACGCCGTGTGAGGGATTGGGAGGGTGGGACGAGGATGCGACGGCCACCCTGTCTCCCGACACCACCGCACGAGCGACCAGCGACGTCGGGCACCGCGGGGGCGGACGAGCGATCCCGCCCCGGTGCTCAGAACAGGGGCGAACGCGTGAGCGGTACCGAGCTCGACGGCCGGACCGACCCGGGCGACACCGGCGAGATCCCGGCCTTCCCGAACCGCCGGCCCACCCGGGCCGGGTCGGTCGACACCACCCCCGCGGCGCCTCCGGCGCCCGAGTCGAGGGCCGACGCGGCCCCGTTCGTCGACCCCGACCCCACGGCCCCCGGCTTCATCCGCATCTGGGACGACGAGGGCCCCGGCCAGCCGGGCAGCGTGGCGACGGCCACGAGCTGGCAGTCGAAGTTCGCGCTCTCCGTCGCCGCGAGCGACCTGCTGATCCTCGCGGTCTGTGCCGTCATCGGGGCGCTCGCCGGGTTCGGCGCGGGCAGCGGCACCCAGGGCACCAACCCGTGGATGCTCGCGCTCGTCGCGATGCTGCTGGTCCCGGTCACGCTCGGGTCCGCCCGGGCCTGGGACGCGCGGGTGCTCGGCCAGGGCTCCGAGGAGTGGAGCCGGCTGATGCGCGCGTACATCAGCGCCGCGATCATCCTCGCGCTCGCCGGCCTCGTCTTCGAGCGCACCGGCGTGCGCCCCTGGGTGTTCGGCATCCTCCCGGTGGCGGGCCTGCTGTCCATGGCCGGCCGCTACACGCTGCGGCGCTGGCTGCACCAGGCCCGCAAGCGCGGGCGCGGCCTGCTGCCCGTCCTCGCGATCGGCACCGAGGAGTCGGTGCGCGACCTCATCGAGCGGACCCGCCGCGTCGCCCACATCGGCTGGGTCGTCACCGGCGCCTGCACCCCCACCGGGCTCGGCGAGGACGGCCAGGGCCACGTCGCGGGCGTCCCGGTCATCGGCGACCTCGACTCGCTGCCCTCCTCGGTGCGCTCCGGGCGTTTCGGCGTCGTCGCCGTCGCGCAGACCCCCGGGTGGAGCCCCAAGCGGCTGCACCGCCTGGCGTGGGACCTCGAGGGCACCGGCTCGGAGCTCGTCGTCGACCCCGGCCTCATGGAGGTCGCCGGCCCGCGCCTGCACGTCGCCCCCGTCGACGGCCTGCCGCTGCTGCGCCTCACCGAGCCCCGCCTGTCCGGCGTCCCGCGCATCGGCAAGCTGCTCTTCGATCGGGCTGCCTCGCTCGCCCTCGTCGCGGCGCTCGCCCCCGTGTTCCTCGTCATCGCGCTGTGCGTGAAGCTCGACGGCGGCCCGGTATTCTACCGCCAGACCCGGGTGGGACTGCGCGGCAAGGTGTTCCGGATGGTCAAGTTCCGGTCGATGGTCCCCGACGCCGACCGGCTGCGCGCCCAGGTGGTCGCCAGCGGCAACGACGGGTCCGGCCCGCTGTTCAAGCTGCGCCGCGACCCCCGCGTGACCCGGATCGGCTCGCTGCTGCGCCGCTACTCCCTCGACGAGCTCCCGCAGCTGTTCAACGTCGTCGGCGGCTCGATGTCGCTGGTCGGCCCCCGGCCGCCGCTGCCCGGCGAGGTCGACGCCTACTCCGACGCCGCGAAGCGCAAGTTCCTCGTGCGCCCGGGCATGACGGGGCTCTGGCAGGTCAGCGGCCGGTCCGACCTGTCGTGGGAGGAGTCGGTCCGGCTCGACCTGCGCTACGTGGAGAACTGGTCGCCCGCGATGGACCTGGTCATCCTGTGGAAGACGGTCTCGGCCGTCTTCCGGGGCGACGGGGCCTACTGAGAGTCGTCTGGGACGCTGGACGAGATGACCACCGTGCCCGCCGCCGCCCTGACCTGCCGCCTCTGCGGGTCGACGGAGCTGGAGAGCTTCGTCGACCTCGGGGCCACCCCGCCCTGCGAGCTCTTCCTCACCGCCGAGGCGCTCGAGGCCCCGGAGCCGACGTTCCCGCTGCACCCGCGGGTCTGCCGGAACTGCCTGCTGGTGCAGCTCCCCCCGCTGATCGACCCCGACGAGACGTTCACCGAGTACGCCTACTTCTCGTCGTTCTCGACGTCGTGGGTGGACCACGCCCGCCGCTTCGTCACCGCCGCGACGGCCCGCGCGGGCCTGACGTCGGACTCGCTCGTGGTCGAGGCCGCCTCGAACGACGGCTACCTGCTCCAGCACGTCGTCGCCGACGGGATGCGCGCGGTGGGCGTCGAGCCCAGCGTCAACGTGGGCCAGGCCGCCCGCGACAAGGGCGTGCCGACGGTGACCGCGTTCCTGTCGCCGGAGACGGGCGCCGCGGTGCGCGCCGAGCACGGGCCGGCCGCCCTCGTCGTCGCGAACAACGTCTACGCGCACATCCCCGACGTCGTGGGGTTCACCCAGGGACTGCGGGCGATGGTGGCCGACGACGGCTGGGTGTCGATCGAGGTGCAGCACCTGCTGACCCTGGTAGGCCTGCGGCAGTTCGACACGATCTACCACGAGCACTTCCAGTACTACACGGTCGGCACGGCCATCCGGGCCCTCGCGTCCGGCGGCCTCGACCTGGTCGACGTCGAGCTGGTGCCCACCCACGGCGGGTCGATCCGCCTGTGGGCGCGGCCGAGCGAGCTGGGCGAGTCGCCCTCGCCGGCGGTCGCGCAGGTCCTCGCCGACGAGGCGAAGGCCGGGCTCGACACCGTCGAGGGCCACGCCGGGTTCGCCCGCGAGGTCTCCCGGATCCGCAACGACCTGATGCGGTTCCTCATCGACGCCGCCGACCGCGGGAAGACCGTCGTCGGCTACGGCGCGCCGGGCAAGGGCAACACGCTGCTCAACTACTGCGGCATCCGCCCCGACCTGCTCGCGTACACGGTCGACCGGAACCCCTACAAGCACGGGCGGTACACCCCCGGCACCCGGATCCCGATCCACGAGCCGGAGCGCATCGAGGCCGACCGGCCCGACTACGTGCTCGTCCTGCCGTGGAACCTGCGCGACGAGATCACGGCGCAGCTGGCGCCCGTCGCCGAGTGGGGCGGGAAGCTCGTCTTCCCGATCCCGGCCCTGCAGGTCGTGGAGCCCGGCTCCGGCGCGGCCGTCACCCCTGCCCCCTGAAGTCCACGCGAAGGAAACTGCGGTGAAGGTCGTCCTGTTCTGCGGCGGATTCGGCATGCGCATGCGGGATGGGGACTCCGACGTCCCCAAGCCCATGCAGATGGTCGGTCCGCGGCCGCTGATCTGGCACGTGATGCGGTACTACGCCCACTTCGGCCACAAGGAGTTCGTCCTGTGCCTGGGCTACGGCGCCCACCACATCAAGGAGTACTTCCTCAACTACCGCGAGACCGAGTCGAACGACTTCGTCCTGCGCGAGGGTGAGATCGAGCTGGGCGGGTCCGACATCGCCGACTGGACGATCCACTTCGTCCACACCGGTCTCGAGTCGCCCATCGGGGAGCGCCTGCGCCGGGTGCGCCACCTGCTCGAGGGCGAGGACATGTTCCTCGCCAACTACGCCGACGTGCTCACCGACGCCCCGCTCGACCAGATGGTCAAGCGGTTCGCCGACTCCGACGCCGAGGCGATGCTGCTGGCCGTGCTGCCGCAGGCGGTCTTCCACATCGTCGAGTCCGACGAGGAGGACCGGATCACCTCGATCCACCCCGTCACCGACATGGGCGTGCGGGAGAACGGCGGCTACTTCGTGCTGCGGCCGTCGGTGATCGACCGCATCCCGGAGAACGGGGACCTCGTCGGGGACGCCTGCACGGCGCTCGCGAAGGAGAACAAGCTGATGGGCTACCCGTACGAGGGCTTCTGGCTCCCGGCGGACACGCTCAAGGAGCGCAACCAGCTCGAGGCCTCCTACCGGGCCGGCAGCCGCCCCTGGATGCTCTGGGAGAAGGAGCGGAGGCCCGACCTCCCGCCGCTGGACGGCCTCGTCACGCAGCAGCTGCAGTCCTGACGTGATGCAGCGGCTGGTCCCGGAGCGGCTCGACGAGCTCGTGCTGCTCGGCGCCCACTGCGACGACATCCCCATCGGCGCCGGTGCGACGGTCCTGACGATCTGCCGGGCCCGGCCGGGCCTGCGCGTGCGCGCCCTCGTCCTCTCCGGCGGCGGGACCCCCCGCGAGGCCGAGGAGCGGGCGGCCCTCGCCGCGTTCTGCCCCGGCGCCGACCTCGAGGTCACCGTGCTCGACATGCCCGACGGCCGGCTGCCCCACCACTGGAACTGGGCGAAGGAGGCGCTGGAGACGTTCCGGCGCACCACCGAGCCCGACCTCGTGCTCGCCGGCCACCGCGCCGACGACCACCAGGACCACCGGGAGCTGGCGAAGCTCGTCCCCACCGTCTTCCGCGACCACGCGACGCTCGGCTACGAGATCCTCAAGGCCGAGCCCGACCTCGCCCAGCCGCCGCTGCTGTGGCCGCTGTCGCCGGAGGCGGTCGACGACAAGATCCGCCTGCTTCACGAGCACTACCCCTCGCAGACCGCCCGCACCTGGTTCGACGACGAGGCCTTCCGCGGTCTCGCGCGGATCCGCGGGGTGCAGGCCGGCACCCGCTACGCCGAGGGCTTCCACCCGACCCGCCTGCTGGTGGGTACCTGATCTCCCGAGAAGGAGCTGTTCCACCGTGCGCGTCCTGCTGACCGGCCACCAGGGGTACCTGGGCACCCTGGCCTCCCCGATGCTCGCCGCGGCGGGCCACGAGGTCGTCGGGCTCGACTCCGGGCTCTACGCCGACTGCATCCTCGGCGACCTCGAGCAGCCCGACCCGCCGTCGCTCGCGGTGGACCTCCGGGACGTGACCGTCGACCAGCTCGCCGGGTTCGACGCCGTCATCCACCTCGCAGCCCTGTCGAACGACCCGCTGGGCTCGCTCGCTCCCCAGCACACCTACGACATCAACCACCACGCCTCGACCCGCCTCGCCCGGCTGGCCAAGGAGGCCGGCGTCGGCCGCTTCGTCTACGCCTCGACGTGCTCGGTCTACGGCGCGTCCGGGACCGAGGACGTGCTCGACGAGGAGGCGCCGATGAACCCGGTGACCCCCTACGCCGAGTCGAAGGTGCGCGTCGAGTCCGACCTCGTCGACCTCGCCGACGCCGACTTCGTCCCGGTCTCGATGCGCAACGCGACCGCGTTCGGGTTCTCCCCGCGGCTGCGCGCCGACATCGTGCTGAACAACCTCGTCGGGCACGCCGTGCTCTCCGGGCGGATCCTCGTGATGAGCGACGGCACCCCGTGGCGCCCGCTCTGCCACGGCCGCGACATCGTCGGGGCCGCGATCGCCGCGATGGAGGCCCCCGCCGACGTCGTGCGCGGCCAGGCGTTCAACGTCGGGCGCACCGACAACAACGTGCAGGTCCGCGACATCGCCGAGGCCGTCAAGGTCGCCGTGCCGGAGGCCGAGCTGATCGTCACGGGCGAGACCGGCGGCGACCCGCGGTCCTACCGCGTCGACTTCTCCAAGATCGAGAAGATGCTGCCCGACTTCCGGGTTGCGTGGTCGGTGGCCGACGGCGCCGAGGAGCTGCTGCGCGAGTACCGCGCCCGCGGCCTGACCCAGGAGACGTTCGACAAGCGCTTCACACGCCTCGCCGTGCTGGCGGCCCGGCAGGCGGCCGGGACGCTCGACGAGACGCTGCGCCCGGCCTGACGGCCCGTGCGGGACGTGGGGCGGTGCCCCACGTCCCGCTCACAGGGTGTCCCGCAGCTCCTTCCAGGAGCCGGCGGTGCGGTCGCGCTCGGAGATCGCGGTGACCTCGACCGGCCAGGAGATGGCCAGGTCGGGGTCGTCGTACGCGACCCCGAGGTCCTCGCCCGGCGCGTGCGGGGTGTCGATCCGGTAGCAGACGTCGGCGTCGGTGATCGCCTGGAACCCGTGCAGCAGCCCGGCCGGGACGTACAGGTGGTGGAAGTCGACGTCGTCGAGCCGGAAGCTCGCGACGACGCCGAAGGTGGGGGAGTCGGGGCGGGCGTCGACGAGCACGTCGTGCACCGCGCCGTGGGCCACCCGCACCAGCTTCGACTCGCCCGCGCCGCGGCGGCCGTGCATCCCGCGGATCGTCCCGGCGCGCGAGCGGGACTGGCTGTCCTGGGCCAGCGGCCCGAGGTCCACGCCGTGCTCCGCCGCGATCGCCGCGTCGAAGGTGCGGGTGAACAGCCCGCGGTCGTCCCGGTGCGGGGTGGGGACGAACAGCAGGACACCGTCGATCGTGCTCGTGCGAACCTCCATGCGCGCCACTCTCCCACCCAACCCGGGTCGAGCTCCGCTCCGCTCCGTCTCCCACCCCCTCCCGAGAGGACCCCCGCTCGTGTCGACCCGCGAGGTCAGCGACCCCGTCACCTGCCGCTGGTGCGCGAGCACCACGGGCACCGTCGTGCTCGACCTCGGCGACCAGCCGGCCGCCGACCACTTCCCGGCGCTCGACGACCCGGGCCCCGACCCGGTGCACCCGCTGCGGATGTGGCTCTGCGCGCAGTGCGGCCTGGCCAACCTCGCCGAGGACCCGACCACCCCCGAGGAGCCGCGCGGCGCCGAGCCGCAGGCGATGGTCGACCAGGCCCGTGACGCGGTCGCGCGGGTGCAGGCCGCGGGCCTGCTCACCGGGCCCGACGGCGCCCCGCGCACGACGGTCACCGAGTTCGGCAGCCCGCACGGCGGGTCCTGGCTCGACCTGCTGGAGACCGTCGGCCTCGTCCCCGGGACCGAAGGCGGGCCGGCGGACCTCGTCATCGACTGCTTCGGGCTCATGCACGCCGCCGACCAGGCGGGCGGGCTCGCCGAGCGGGCCGCCGCGGTGGCGCCGGACGGCACGCTGCTGCTGCAGTTCCACACCCTCGCCGCGATCGTGGCCGACGGCGGGTGGAACGCGCTGCGGCACGGGCACTTCGCCTACTACTCGACGCCCGTGCTCGTCCGGATGCTCGCCGGGATCGGCTTCGAGGCCACCCACGCCTTCCGCTTCGACCTCTACGGCGGCACGGTCCTGCTCGCCGCCCGGCGCACCGGGGTGGCCGGCGCCACCGACCTCCCCTCGGTGCAGGGGCTGGTCGAGGCCGAGCTCGCCGCGGGGGTGCTCGACCCCGAGGTGGTGCAGGGGCTCGACGCGGCCACCACGGCCAGCGCGGACGCCCTGGCCGAGCACCTGGGCCAGGCGCGGGACGCGGGCCGGCAGGTCCTCGGCTACGCGGCGGCGTCGCGGGCCGTCCCGCTGCTCAACCGCGCGCGGATCGGGCCCGACCTGCTGCCCGCGGTGGCCGACGGGTCGCCCGGCAAGCAGGGCCGGCGGTTCCCGGGGGTGCCAGTCCCGATCGTCGCGCCCGAGGAGGTCGCCCGGCGCTCGCCCGACGAGGTCGTGCTGTTCGTCACCGACCTGCTCGACGAGATGCGCCGCCGGATGCCCGGGGTCGAGGCCGGCGGGGGCCGGTGGGTGGTGGTCGACCCGGTGGTGCGGGTCGCGCACCCGCTCGGCTGAGAGCCACGTCACCGCCGCGCTACCCGGCGGCGCGGCGCGGCGTCTTGCGGCGGAGATGCTCCGACCGGCTCCCGTTCCCGGCGGGTGGGGGAGCTGTCGGGGGTCGGCCCTAGACTCCCGGGGCGGGCCCCTTCCGCACGGGCAACGGGGACCGTACGAGTCGGACGACACGATCGAGGGATGGGGCGCGAGGCATGACGGCAGTCGAGGCCCGCCGGGCGCCGGGCGCGGGAGCCATCCCCGGGCCCCGGCCCCCCGGTGCCGGGCTGGTGCCGCCCGGTGGCCGCACGTCGCACCTCTGGGTGGCCACGGCCGTCGTCGTGGGGGTGACCCTGCTGGCCGGGCTGGTGACGTTCGTCGGGCTCCTCTCGACGACGAGCCGCTGGCAGAGCACCAGCGAGATCGTCTTCAACAGCACCCAGCCCAACGACGAGAACATCGCCCGCGGATCGCGCTACGTGCAGGACCGGCTGGGCACCTGGGAGCGGATCGGGGCCAGCGAGGCCGTCGAGCGCCGGGCGGTCGAGCTGGGCGCGGCCTCCGGAGGCACGCCGTTCGACGCGGCCGGCGTCACCGTCACCGCCAAGCACCCCACCGGCACCGAGGTCCTCCAGGTCACGGCGACCTCGGACGACGACGCGACCGTCGCGGCCGACTCCGCCACCGCGGCCCAGGCCGTCGTCGACGTCGTCGTGGGCAGCGAGCGGTTCCCGGGCACCGACCGGTCGAAGATCACCGGGCGGGTCGTCTCCGGCGGCGGCCCCGTGGTCGACCACGGTCTGCAGGTCGCCCGCTGGTGGGCGGTCGTCGCCGCCGTCGCGGGCTTCATGCTGTCGCTGCTCGCGTGCTCGCTGCTGCGTCCCGGCCGCTGGGCGCGCGACCTCACGCCGTACACGATCCGTTCCCGACGACGCATGGTCGAGCTCAACCAGGCCGTGATGCACGAGGCCCTGCGCGACCTGATCGTCCACGGGCTGCGCACGCCGGTCGGCAAGGTCACGGTCGGCATCGCCGCCCTCTCGATCGCGGGCTACGGAGTGACGGGGCTCGCGATCTTCCCGCTGCTGCCGGTGCTCGCCGCGGCGGTCTGGACCTGGAAGAAGGCCGACCCGCGCTGGTCCACCGCGGCGCTGCTCTTCTCCGGCGTCGGCGTGTTCCCCGAGAAGGTCGACCTGGTCAAGGTCGGCCCCGTGACGCCCACGGTGCTCGAGGTCGCGCTGCTCCTCGCGCTCCTGCTGATCCTGCGCGGCCGCGGGATCGCGCGGGCGCCGCGGCCGGTGTTCTCCGCGCCGGTCATCGCGATCCTCGTCGCGGCCACGGTCGGCGCGGTGGCCGGGCTCGCCATGGGCGGCGAGTTCAGCCTGATGATCGACAACTACCGGGCGCTCCTCATCGTCGCCACGTTCTTCCCGGTCTACTTCGCCTTCGCCCGGCGCCCCCACCAGCTGATCGCGGTGCTGCTCTCGATCGCCGGGGTGTGCAGCGCGGTCGTCCTGGCCGCCGCCGCCATGGGCTGGAGCCGGCTGCTGGTCGACGAGCGCAGCTCGGTCATCACCGGCCAGTCGACCTCCGAGGTCGCCCGCCTCTCGGGCCCCACCCTCGACCTGTGGGCCCCGCTGCTGATCCTGCTGCTCTCGGCGCTCATGCCCCGCCGGCCCCGCTGGCTCTGGCTCGGGCTGGTCCTCATCGGCGTGCTGCACCAGGCCGCCAGCTTCAACCGCTCCACCTGGGCCCCGCTGATCCTGCTGATCGTCGCCGTCGCCGCGGTCACCCACGGACCGAAGGGCCTCGTGCGCCGGGCCGCGGTGCTCGTCGTCGTCGGTGCCATCGGCCTGACGCTGGCGCTCACCGGCCTCATCGGCGGGCAGGCCGAGGCCATCGCCCAGCGCGCGACGAGCGTCGTCACCGGCCAGGCCTACGGCGAGGACAGCCTCCCCGACCGGTTGCGGGAGAACAGTGCCGCGTACGCCACGCTCGAGCGGCAGCCGTTCTTCGGTGTCGGCGTCGGGCAGTACTACGGCGGGGAGCTCCCGACGTACGACTCCGAGCACAGCCGGACGGTCGTCGACCCGCGGCCCTACATCCACAACCAGTACCTGCGGATCTGGCTGTTCATGGGTGTGCTCGGCCTGTTCGCCTACGCCTTCGCGGGCACCCGCATCCTCGCGGTGGTGCTGTCGTCCTGGCGACGGCGGACACCCGGGGCGCCCATGGTCGTCGTGGTGGGGATGGGTCTCGCCTGTCTCGCCGCCCAGTCGGCCCTGCAGACGATGCTCGTCGACCGACCCGCGATCATCACCACCGTCTCGCTGATGGCTGCCCTGTCCGCGTTCGCCACGTGGTCCCCCTGGCCCACCCGGCCCAGCCCCGACCGGCGCCGTCCCGCGGCCCCGCCCCGGGGTGCCCCGATGCGACCCGCACCGAGTGCCCCGAGACGGCCTGCGGCCCCCGCAGGCACCATGGAGGAGTGAGCTCACCGATGACCGTGTCGTCAGCACTGCGCAAGGCGTGGTGGGTGCTCGTGCTGGGTGTCGTCCTCGGCGCCGTGGTGGGCCTGATCCTCGACCTGCGTGTCTCCGGCCAGGGGTACACCTCGTCGTCCCAGGTCCTGATCTCCGGCGGGGGGTCGCAGGACGCGGACGACGTCTACAACACGAACCAGTACATCAACCAGCGGATGTCGACCTACGCCGAGTTCGCCACCAGCAGCCAGGTGCTCGGGGCGGCGAGCCAGCAGCTCGGGATCGAGCAGTCCGACCTCGCCTCCCGCGTCACGGCCACGGTCGCCGGCGACACCACGGTGCTCACGATCGACGTGCGCGGGGCGAGCCCCGACGACGCCGTCCGCTCGGCGCAGGCCGTCACGCAGTCCTTCACCCAGGCGGTCGCGGTCCTCGAGACCCCCGCCCCCGGGCAGCCGC
The DNA here is from genome assembly GCF_042653685.1 of Actinomycetospora atypica. NCBI lineage: Bacteria > Bacillati > Actinomycetota > Actinomycetes > Pseudonocardiales > Pseudonocardiaceae > Actinomycetospora > Actinomycetospora atypica. The sequence goes on from NZ_JBHSIV010000038.1 coordinate 18,836, forward strand.
CGCGCGTCGGCACCGACGTCACCGGCGACCCCACCACCCCGTCGGCGAGCCAGTCCAACTCGGTCCTGCGCGTCGCGGGCGGTGCGCTCGTCGGCCTGCTGCTCGTCCTCGTGGGAGTCGTGCTCTGGGGCTCGCAGTACGTCCGCCGGACCGGGCGCCGGATTTACGCCTGGATCTCCACCGACCCCGACGCCCAGCGCACGCCGATGGGCCCGCCCACCGGGGCGCACCCGGCGATGGGCCCGCCCCCGGGCTTCTACCCGCCCGGGCGTCCGCTGCCCCCGCCGCCCCGCGCGGCCATGCCGCCCCAGCACCCCGGCCCGGCCGTCGACCCGACGCCCACCACGCCGGTCCCCGCGAGCGTGCTCGCCGCGGCCGCGAAGGCCGCGCAGGCCGGCAAGGGTGGGCCGGGCTCGGCCGAGGCCACGCAGCGTGTGAACCCGGCGGGCAAGCCCGACGGTGAGAACAAGTCCGGCGGGTCCTCCTCGTCCGACGCGGCCCCGTCCCCGGGCGGGTCGGCTTCGGGCGGGTCGCCTGCGGGCGGGTCGTCCTCGGGCGGTTCCTCCTCCGGTGGGTCGTCCGGGGTGAAGGAGGCCGCCGCGGGCGCAGCGGCCGGTGCCGCGGGTGCCGCCGCGGCGAAGAACGGGGCCGCGAAGAACGGGACCCCGGGCACCACCCAGGCCGCCGGCGTCAACGGCGTGAAGCCGTCGGGCCCGCAGGCCGGTGGCCCCCAGCAGCCGGGCCAGCAGGGCAGCGTCCCGAAGCCGACCGGGCAGAAGCCGGGTCCCCAGCAGCAGTCCGGCCCGCAGCCGTCGTCCGGTCCGCAGGGCTCGCAGGGCAACGGAGCCCAGGGGAACGGCTCGCAGGGCAACGGCCCGAAGCCGACCGCGGGACCGGGCGGCCAGAAGCCGTCGGGTGCCCAGAAGCCGTCGGGTGCCCAGCAGTCGTCCGGTGCCCAGCAGTCGTCGGGGTCCCAGCAGTCCGGGGCCCCGGGCAACGCCCCGAAGCCGTCGGGGTCCCAGCCGGCCTCCGCGCCGCAGGGCGGCTCGACCCCGAACGGGCGGCCGACGCCGTCCCCCGCGGGGTCGTCGAAGCCCTCCCCGAACAAGCCGTCGGCCGGCCCGGCTGCCGCCGGTGCCGCGGCCGGTGCGGCCGCGGCGGCGGGTACCGCTGCCGCGGGTCGGGCCTCCGGGCCCACGCCGGGCTCCGCGCAGAACGGCACGCCGGGGGCGCAGGGTGCCCAGAAGTCGCCGGCCGGCCAGCAGACCCCGGGCAGCCAGCAGACCCCGGGCGGCCAGGCCCCCGGGAACCAGCAGGGGTCGAGCGGTCCGAAGGGCCCGGGCGGCCAGAACGGTGCCGCCGCGGGCGGCTCGGCCGGTCAGAAGGCCCCCGCGCCGCAGAACGGCACGGCGAAGCCGACCGGTGCGGCGTCGCAGGGCACCGGTTCCCCGAGCGCGGGGCCGTCCTCCGGCCCGGGCGCCCCGGCGAACGGGGCCCAGGGAGGCTCCAGCCAGGACAAGGGCGCGTCGGGCAAGGGCACCAACGGCTCGTCCTCGTCGGCCGGGAACGGTGCCGGTGCGCCGGCTCCCGACGCACCGACCGCCACGGTCAAGCGGCCCCGGTCCTCCACCCCGACGCCGGGCCGGCCCTCGCCGGGCAAGCCGGTGTCGATCAAGCCGAAGGGCTCCGGGAAGCCGGCGCCGACCGTCGCGCCCGGCCGCAACACGCCGCCGGCCCGCAACGCCGGGCTCGACGCCGACACGGTCGCGGTCGACATGCGCCCCAAGGGCGGCCCGAGCCCGACACCGCGGCCCCGGCCCGCCGCCAACGGCTCCGCCGCCACGGGGTCCGCCGCGAACGGCTCCGGCGGGCGCGCCGGGTCCGCCGCGGTGACCGACACCGAGCGCAGCGCCCGGGAGAACTGAGGTCCCGTGTCCGTGTTCGGAGCAGTGGCGAAGGTGGCCGGTCGGGTGCGCGGGTGGTCCCGGGGGGCGCGTCCGTCGTCCGCCGACTCGGCGCCCTGCGCGCAGTGCGCGCACGCCCGGGAAGCGCACGAGCACTATCGGCGGGGCACCGAGTGCTCCCTGTGCGACTGCTCCCGCTTCCGCTGACGAGACCGGGTCGACGCACGGCCCGGTGCCCGGGGGATCCCCGGCGCCGGGCCGTCGTCGTGCGTGCCCCGCTCGAGTGGGCGCCGAGGGCTGCGGGGAGGACCCTGCACGCCCACTCGGGCGCCGACTCACGCTCGAGTGGGCGCCGAGGGCTGCCGGGACAACCCTGCACGCCCACTCGGGGGCCGGACTACGCCCGGGCCACCCGCCCGAACACCGCCCCCCAGGTCACGGCGGCCCGGTCGGCGGAGAAGTGCGCGCAGTAGTGCTCCCGGGCCGAGGCGCCCAGCTCGGCGGCGACGGCCGGGTCGGCCAGCCGGGAGAACACGGCGGCGAGCCCGGCCTCGTCGTCGACCCCGAGGGGCGGGAGCGAGGCCGGGGCGAACTCGGGGAGCCCGCCGTGGTCGGAGACGACCGTCGGGATCCCGAGCTGCATGGAGAGCACCTGCACGCCGCTCTGGGTGGCCAGCCGGTAGTGCGCGAGCGAGGCCTTGGCCCGGGCGAGCACGGGGAGGACGTCGGCGTAGGCGAAGTGCTCGCGGCGCCACTCCACGTGCTCGGGCAGGGTCACCGCGTCCAGCGGGCCGTTGCCGAGCAGCAGCAGCCGGTCGCCGCGGTAGTCGGGCGAGGCGGTGTGCCGGGCCCACGCCCTGAGGGTGAGCTCGACGTTCTTGTACGGCGACATCCGGCCCAGCAGCACCATGTCCCGGCGTCCCTCGGTGGGGACGGGCACCGGGGGCAGCGCGGACTCGGGCACGTCGGAGGTCAGCGGCACCACGTCGACCCGGCGCCCGAAGCGCGCCGACAGCACGGCGGCGACGTGCGCGCTCGGGGCGACGACGGCCGCGGCCGCGCGCGTCTGGTGGTCGAGCACCGCGCGGCGGTGCCACGGGCGCTCCTCGGTGGCGTCGTGCGGGCGGTCGTCGTGCACCACCTGCACCAGCGGGGCGAGGCGCGTCATCGGGAGCCAGCGCGGGTCGTGCATCAACTCGGAGACCACGACGTCGGGCGCGAACCGGCGGGCCTCGGCGGTGACGCGCGCGAGGGCGGGCACCGTGCGCGGGTCCTTGATCGAGGGGTCGAGCACCCGCTCGTCGGGGCGGGCGGCGACCTTCTCGTAGTGCTGGTCGGTGGTGACGACGAGGCACTCGTGCCCGGCGGCGGTGAGCGCGTCGACCTGCACGCGCGTCAGGGTGCGCAGCCACGGCGAGAGCCAGAGGACCCTCACAGCACGTCCGCGGGCTCGGCGGGGGCGCCGGGCACTGGGCGCCCGAGCAGGCGGGCGAACGCGCGCTGGTAGGAGTCGGCCATCGCCGTGTCGGTGTACTGCGCGAGCGCGCGCTCCCGTCCGGCGCGCCCGAGGGCGGCGAGTCCCTCGCGGTCGTCGAGCGCGGTCGTCAGGGCGGCCGACCAGGCCTCGCAGGTGGTGGGGGAGACGACGACGCCCGCCCCGCCGTGGGCGAGCATCTCCGGCACCGTCCCGCTCGCCGACGCCATCACGGGGACCGCCCGCGTCATCGCCTCGACCATCACCAGGGGGAAGGCCTCGAAGCCGCTGGGGACGCACAGCACGTCGATCTCGGCGAAGGCGGCGTCGGGCCCGGACACCTGGCCGCGCCAGCGCACTCTCTCGCCCAGCCCCGGCGGGGTGAGCGCCTCGAGGCGGGCCCGGTCGGGGCCGTCGCCAAAGATGTCGAGCGTCCAGTCGTCCCGGCCGAGCGCCTGGAGGGCGTCGATCAGCAGCAGCGGGTTCTTGTACTCGAGGATGCGCGTGAGCATGCACAGGCGCAGGGGCCCGGAGGTGGCCCGGAACGGGCGCGCCGCGGCGGGCGGGATGCCGTTGGGGGCCGCCATGACGACGTCGGTGAGCCGCTGGTGGCGGGTCAGGTCCGTGTGGTGCTGCGCGGAGAGCACGAGCAGCCCGTCGGCGGCCCGGAGGCTCCGCGCGAGGCCCTCGGAGTAGGTGGGGTCGTCGAGCTCTGCCGGGTCGTGGGTCGCGGGCAGCCAGAAGCGCTGCTGGCCGGCCAGCCGGCCCTGCGCCCGCCACGCCCGCGCGAACGCCACCTCGGTGTTGGTGACCCCGCCGACGACGATTGCGTCGTCGCCCGCCACGTCGACGAACGGCTGCCACCACGGCTGGAACGCGAGCCGCACCCGCGGGTCGAGCTCCGCGGTGTAGAGCCCGAGCGCCTGCAGACAGACCATCGTCACGGCGTGGCCACGGGCGACGAGCGCGTTCGCGAGCAGCACCCGCTGGCGCTCGGCGCCGCCGAGGTCGAGGCCGTTGGTGGTGACGACGATGCCGGGGCGCCCGGCCGCGCGCTCGGCCAGGGCGTCCCGACGACGGCGCGCGGCCGTCCGCTTGGAGCGCTGCACCCGCTCGAGGACGAGGGAGCCGAGCGAGAACACGGTCCCGGGACCGCGGTTGCGGGCGTTCCCGAGGGCCATGACCTGGGCCGCCCGCAGCAGGTCGTCACCGCGCAGGGAGGCGAGCGGGTCGTCGGTCTGGGTGCCGGCGGCGGTGTGGCGGACCTGCGGGCCGTCGTCGTCGACCAGCTTCAGCGTCCAGCCCGCGCGCCGGGCGGCGGGCTGCCAGGTGGCGTCCTCGCCGTAGACGAAGAAGCGCTCGTCGAACGGCCCGAGCGCGGTCCAGGCGTCGCGCGAGATCAGCAGGCAGCAGCCCGCCATGTAGCCGTCGACGTCGTGCGGCGCCTCGGGGTAGAGGTCCGAGAACCGGTACAGGCGCGGGTGGTCGCGCAGCCGCTTCGCGTAGCCGGCGGCGTTGAGCAGGTTGCGCAGGACGCTCTGCTCACGGTGCGCGACGTCCCAGGGGCGCTCCCGGCCCTCCGGGTCGAGCACCGTCGGGGACACCGCCGCGACCCGGGGCTGCGCGAGCGCCGCACGGGCCGCCACGAGCGGGCCGATCAGCTCGGCGTCGGGGTTGAGGTGGAGCATGTCGGCGTCGGGGCACTGCGCCGCGAGCCGGTTCATCGCCGCGATGTAGCCCAGGTTCGACTCCGAGAACGTCCAGGTCACCTCGGGCCAGGCGCTCGCGAGCTCGCGCACCTGCGGCGAGCCCGACGAGGCGTTGTCCCAGACGTACACGGGCGAGTCGGGCAGGTGCTTTTCCACGCTGCGCAGCGCCCGGTCGAGCAGATCGGCGCGCCGGTAGGACACGATGAGCACCGCCAGATCCCGACCGCCCACGCCGCGTCTCTCCCTCGTCCCGTCCGACAACGAACGGTGACGATCGTGGCACGCGGCCCGGGGTGACCCGGCCCGGCCCCTCCCGCGGCGCTACCCGCGGCGGATGACCCGCATGTCGACGTACTTGCCCTGCTGCCGCATCCGCAGCGTCTGCAGCGCGGCCATGTCGAGCTCCATGGTCGGCACGTCGGTGATGTCGGAGAAGTCGCGGCGGGACGTGGTGCGGGTGCCCGCGGCGACGGTCGGCCGGGACGACGTGACCCCGAGCTGGGTGGTCTCGGCGTCGAGGGCCTCGTCGGGGGCCCGGCGCTCCGGGACGGGCGCCATGCCGGGGAGCACCGTGGTCGCGGCGTCGAGCCCGACCCCGGAGGGGTCGACCCGCGGCTCCACCGTGGGGGCGGACGGCGCGACGCCGAGGCCGTCGTCGTCCCCGGCCGCCTCGGCCTCCATGCGGTCGAGGCTCTTCGGGCGCAGGGCGCCGAGCAGGGCGTTGCGCATGGCCGCGGGGATCGCCCCGACCAGCAGGGCGCCGCCGAAGTAGGCGATCCCGCCCGCGGCCATGGGGACGATCAGCGGCAGGTCGTAGGTCAGCCAGATCGCCCCGAGCGCCAGCAGCCCGGCCGGCGCGAGGCGCAGCAGGTAGCCGAACGGCAGCGGGTGCACCCCGTGGCGGCGCAGGCGCCACTGCGAGGCGAGCACGCCGATCGTCTCGGTGACGATCAGCATGATGCCGCAGGCCACGGCGCCGAGCCGCGGGATGAGGATGATGTTCCCGACGATGTTGATGGCCAGGTTGATCGTCGACATTGTCGTCAGGTAGCGCTGCTCGTGCGCGGCGATGAGCCCGTCGGACACGATGGCCGAGAGGAAGGTCATCGCGACGGCGATGAAGAAGAACTGCAGCGGCGGGCCCGCGAACACGCCGACGCCGTCCTCGCCGCCGACGATGTCGGCCATGCGGTGGGCCAGCGGCCAGCCGATCACGGCGATCGGGAGCCCCACGAGCAGCAGGAACCGGTAGCCCTGGTCGACGGCGCGGGCGAACCGGTCGCGGTCGGAGTTGTACGTCTCGTTGATCGTCGAGAGCACGGATCGCTCGAAGACCTGGGAGATCAGCGTCAGCGTGAACGCGATCTGCAGCGCCGTGTAGTAGCCGGCGACCTGTTCGGAGGTGCCGAGGAGCGAGAGCAGCAACCCGTCGGCGCGCCAGTAGAGCACCGCGATGATCGAGATGATCGTGAGCGGGAAGGCCTCCTTGAGGAGGCGCCACATCTCGGTCCAGTCGACGACCCAGCGGATCTCGGTGAGGCGCCGGGCGCCCCACCACTGGATCCCCAGGCGCAGGGCCTGCGGGATGATCTGCACCGCGCACATCGCGAGCAGGCCCCAGTCGAAGTAGGCGACCGAGGCGCCCGCCGACAGGGTCAGCACGCGCGAGAGGAACTCCGCGGAGGCGGCCGAGGAGTAGCGGACCTTGACGTCGAACACCGGCTCGAAGCAGGACGAGACCGTGGTGAAGATCAGCCCGGCCGCCAGCACGCAGACGGCCGCCTGCTGCTCGAAGTCGCCCCAGTAGACGCCGATGCCCGCGATCGCGGCGATGATCGCCAACGGGAGGGCGTACGCCGTCGAGAAGGAGATGTTCATCCCGACGAGGCGTTCGAGGTTGCCGCCGAGGCCCGCGACCCGGCGCACGATGATCGTGCCGACGCCGAGCTCGGTGAAGGCCTCGAAGGTCTGGGCGAAGACGACCGCGGCGGCCATGATCCCGTAGCCCTCGGCGCCGAGGTAGCGCGTCGCGATGGCGATCGTGAGCAGCGACAGGGGCAGCGCGGAGAACTTCGCCAGCACCTGGATGACGACGCCGCGCGCGATCGCCGTGGACCGGGTGCTCATCGGCGTCGATGCTACTCGGGGCCCGGACGACCGGTGCCGGGGCGGCCACGGCGGGCGGCGCGGCTAGGGTGTCCGATCGTCCGAGAGTCGTCGCACCACCCGGAGGAGTACGTGGGCACCTGGCTGCTGACCGGCGGCGCGGGCTACATCGGCTCCCACGTGCTGCGGGCCCTGCGTGACGCGGGCCACGACGCGGTCGTCCTCGACGACCTGTCCACCGGCCTCGTCGAGCGTCTCCCCGGCGACGTCGAGCTGCTGCGCTGCTCGCTGCTGTCGGACTCCCTCGACGAGGTCGTCGGCGAGCTCGCGGGCCGGCGCGCCGTCGACGGCGTGGTCCACCTGGCCGCGAAGAAGTCGGTACCCGAGTCGGTGGCGCGGCCCCTGGACTACTACGAGCACAACGTGGGCGGCACGGTCGCGATGCTGCGCGCCGCGGCCGCCGCCGGGATCACGCGGTTCCTCTACTCCTCGAGTGCCGCGGTGTACGGCGAGACGTCGGCCGAGCCGGTCACCGAGGACGTCGCGACCCTGCCGACCAGCCCCTACGGCGAGACGAAGCTCGCGGGGGAGTGGGCGGTGCGCCGGCACGCCGAGGCCGTGGGCGCGTCGTGGACGGCGCTGCGCTACTTCAACGTCGCCGGGTCCGCCGCGCCCGAGCTCGCCGACCGCGGGGCGACGAACCTGCTGCCGCTGGTGATGCGCGCGGCGCGCACCGGGGAGCCGGTGAAGGTGTTCGGGGACGACTGGCCGACGCCGGACGGCACCTGCCTGCGCGACTACGTGCACGTGGCCGACCTCGCCGAGGCGCACGTCGCGGCGGCGGCCGCCCTGCTGGAGGACCGCTCGCCGGGGGCGCTCAACGTCGGCCGCAGCGAGGGCACGAGCGTGCTCGAGGTGATCGCGGCCGTGGAGCGGGCGCAGGGCCCGGTGCCCCGCGAGATCGTCGAGCGCCGCCCCGGCGACCCGGCCCGCGTGGTCGCCGACGCGTCCCGCATCGCCGAGGTGCTGGGCTGGCGGGCCCGGTTGGGCATCGACGACATGTGCCGGTAGTCGCGCCGGGACGGACGCCGAGGGTGCGCTCGTAGTTCGCGCTCCCTCGGCCGTCCGTCGGCGCGTGGCGTCAGCTCGCGAACTGCCCGTCGGCGTTCAGTCGACGGTAGTAGCCCGAGAGGTCCATGCGGCGCTTGGCGTTGACGGTGGACTTGCCCTCGTCGACGAACAGCCGCAGCGGGATCGCGCGGAAGTCGAAGCTCACGCGCGAGGTGTCGGTGTCGTTCGGGTAGTTGCCGTGCCGGTTGTTCACGGCGTCGAACCGGAACACCTCGCCCGGCTCGACGACGGCCGGCGAGAAGGTGTCGCTGCCCGGCGAGTCCTCGATCCACATCGAGTTCGTGCCGTAGGCGCGGGTCAGCGGCAGCCAGTAGTTGAGCGTGGCCGGCTGGTGGTTGTAGTCGGAGTCCTTGTGGAACTCGGACACGGCCACGCTGCCCGGGCGGTGCACGCGGAAGGTGGGGACGCGCTGCACGGCCAGGTCCTCGCCGTACTGCGGGAGGATCCACTCGACGAGGAAGCGGTCGTAGAGGTCCCGCACCTGGTCGTACTCGCGGTAGAAGATCGAGTGGTCGTCGGAGTCCTGGTCGTGGTTGTCCACGTCCGCCCGGCGGTTCAGCTCGTGGATCTTCTCGAGGTCGGGGGTGTCGAGGATCTTCGCGACCACCGTCGAGAACGGGAACTCGATCGGGTCGTAGGTGAGCACGGTGCCGTGCTCGCTGCGATCACTCATCGACTGTCCTTTCCGTGCCTGTCGTCAGTTCTCGGTAGAGCCCCACGAGACGGTCCGCCCAGGCGTCGGCGCCGTAGGGCGCCACCGCCTCGCGCGCCCGGGCTCCCAGCTGAACCCGGACCTCGTCGTCGGAGAGCAGCTTGTCGAGGGCCGCGCCGAGCGCGGCCGGGTCGTTCACCGGCACGACGACGCCGTTGTCGCCGTCCCGGACGAGGGTGGCCAGTCCGCCGACGGGCGTGACGACGGGGCACAGGCCCCACGCCATCCCCTCGAGGACCGACATCGGCAGGCCCTCCCACCAGCTCGGCAGGAGGAGCAGCTGCGCGGTGCCGAGGAGCTCGTCGCGCTCCGCCGGCCCGATCCACGTGCGGACCTCGACGGTGCCGTCGAGACCCGCGTCGGAGACCGCCCGCCGGACCGCGTCGGCGTCGCCGTGCCCCGCGAGGGTCAGCCGGAGGCGCTCGCGGTGCGCGGCCTGCAGGCCCCCGACGGCCTCGACGAGGTCGAAGACGCCCTTGCGGTCGATGAGCCGGCCGAGGAAGACGCCGTGGACGGCGGCCGCGTGCGGGTCGCGCCGCGGCACCGTCGCCGGCCACTCCACGGGGTTGGGCAGGACGAGCACGCGGTCGTCGGGAAGTCCGAGGCGCGAGGTGTAGACCTCGCGGGCGTCGGGGGCCAGGACGATCACGCGGTCGGCGCGCAGCAGCCGGGCGACGACCGCACGCAGTGGCGACGGGAGCCCGTCGAACCACTCGGCGAAGGCGCCGGCGTGGGTGTGCAGCACGGTGGGGACGCCCCGGGCGCGGGCGGCCGCGACGACGAGGCCCTTGCGCAGCGCCGAGAGGCCCTTGGCGACGTGCAGGTGGACGACGTCGACCCGCCCGGCGGCGATCAGGCCCAGGGCCCGGGCGAGGCCGCCGACCATGAGGCGCAGGCGCGACAGCACCCCGACCTCGTCGTACGTGGTGACCACCCGCACCGCGACGTCGTCGCGGGCCGCGAGGAAGCGCACGTGCAGGCGCTGCACCGAGGAGATGCCCCCGGGAGTGCCCTCGGCCTGCCCGACGACGAGGACGCGCAGCGGGGTGGGGTGGCTCACCGGTGGGCGACCGCCGGGTCGACCGTCTCGTACGCGGCGAGCAGGGAGCGCTGCGAGTGCGGCCAGGAGAGCGCGCCGGCCACGCGTTCGCGGCCGACCTCGCCCATCTGCTTGCGGCGCACCGGGTCGTCGAGCAGGTCCGAGACGAGCGAGGCGTACTCGTCGACGTCGTTGGGCCGCGCGTACAGCGCCGCGTCGCCGGCGGAGACCCGGCTCTCGGTGAGGTCGAACGAGACCATCGGGAGGCCCATCGCCATGTACTCCATGATCTTGTTCATGGTGGACACGTCGTTGAGCGGGTTCAGCGGGTCGGGCGCGATCCCGAGGCTCGCCGTGGAGAGGTAGCGGCGGACGTCGGGGGTGTCGGCCATGCCCGTGAACGTCACGCGGTCGTCGAGACCGAGGCGGTGGGCGAGGTCGACGACGTCGTCGAAGGCGTCGCCGCCGCCGAGGAACGCGGCGTGCCAGTCGTCGCGGCGGTCGGCGAGCCGGGCGAGCGCGCGCACGGCGTAGTCGACGCCGTCCTGCGGCCCCATGACGCCGAGATAGACCAGCAGGTGCTCCGCGCCCCGGGCCAGCTCGGGCTCCGGGGGGACCTGCTTGAAGCGGTCGAGGGCGGGTGCGCTGCGCACCGTGAACGCGCGCTCGCCGCGGACCCGGCCGCGGCCCACCGCCCGGGACCGGTAGCTCTCGTTGGTCGAGATCACCACGTCGGCGCTGCGGTAGGTGAGGAACTCGACGAGGCGCAGGCCCCAGTAGAGGGCGTCGCGCTTGGGGCGGAAGCGGGACAGGTAGAGCTCGGGCACGAGGTCGTGCTGGTCGAACACCACCTTGGTGCGGCCACCGCTGAGCACCTTGAGCACGAGCGCGACCACGAACAGCAGGTCGGGCGGGTTGCACAGGTGGACCACGTCGACGGGCTCGCGGCGGTGGATGCGCCGCGCCAGCCGGATCGAGTGGAAGAGCGCGGTCGCGTACTCCTTGAGGTAGCCCTGCGGGCCGCCGGACGCCGCCTTCAGCGGGTAGCGGTGGATACGGACCCCGTCGACGGTCGCCTCACGCTCGGTGTCGCGGTCGGTGCCCTGCGGGCAGATCACCTCGACGTCCCAGCCGTGGTCGCGCAGCGTCGTGGACTCCTGCCACACGCGCCGGTCGAACGGCACAGAGAGGTTCTCGACGAGGATGAGTGCTCGTCCGGGCAAGGTGTGTCCGTCCTGTCGGGGGCCAGGGCCGGCCCGATCGGCGCGCCGTCCGGGCTCGGACCACGGTAGCGATGCGGTCGGCGACCTCGGTCGGGTGCCCGGGGCGCAGGTCGGGGCACCCCCTTCCAGACGCCCCACCGCACTCCGGGTTGCCCGGGATCGCCCGTTCGGGACCTGTGACGTCGTCGGTGCGTCCGCCGGGTCGGTCGTCGGGGCACATCGGTAGCGTCGACGTCGCCCGAACGGGGCAGCATCGGCGAGGGGGGACGGGACATGCACGTGCACGTGGAGCTGCCCGAGGAGCTCGACGTGGAGGCGTACCGGCGGCGGAACGCCCGCGGCGAGATCCCGGACCACACGCCCTACGGCCTGCACCACATGGGCGACGAGGGTGACGTCGTCACCTTCCGCACCCCCGCGGGCGGGCCGGTGGCGTGGGTCTCGCGCAAGGTCCGCAACCGTCTCGACGGCTACGAGGCCGTCACGGCCGTCACCGGCGCGGCCCAGCGTCGCGGCGCCGACGTGCTGTTCTGCATGGACGAGCGCACCGGGATGCCGGCCCTGCTGAGCTCCCCCCGCCGCCCGGTGGTCAGCGGCATCGCGTGGCTGGAGCGCCCGGACATGATCTCGGGCTGGGAGCGCCGCGCCGCGGAGGCCGCCCTGCGGCGGGCCGGCGCGATCTTCACCCAGAGCCCGGCGATGGTGCCGATCCTGCGCGAGCACTGGGACGTCCCCCCGGAGCGCGTGCACGGGGTGGGGCTGGGGATCGACCCGGCGTTCTACCCCGAGCAGCCGTGGTCCGACCGCGACCCGGCGGGTGTGACCGTCACGAGCGTCGGTGACGACCGGGGCCGCGACCACGCGACGCTCGTCGCGTCGGTGCTGCGTGTGCGGGAGCAGGGCCTGCCGGCCTGGCTCGAGCTCGCGACGACGCTGCCGGTCGACCTCCCGCCCGAGGCGGGCGTGGTGCACGCCCGGCGGATGAACGCCGCGATGCGGGGCCTCTACGCCCGCTCGTCGGTGGTGGCGATCGCCCTGCGCCCCAACCCGCAGGGCTCGGGACTGACCGTGGCGCTCGAGGCCCTCGCGAGCGGGCGGCCGGTGGTCGCGACCGACAACCCGGGGATGGACACCTACGTCGAGCACGGCCGGACCGGGCTGCTGGTGCCGCCCGGGGACGTCGAGGCGATGTCCCGGGCGATCGGCGACCTGCTGGCCGACCCGGTCCGGGCCGCGGAGATGGGGGCCGCGGGGCGCAAGGAGGTCGAGCAGCGGTTCACCTCAGCACACATGGCCGCGGAACTGCGGGAGATCGCGCGCGGCACCCTCTAGGGCGCACCGGCATCGTCCGGAAACGGACCGTCGGCGCGAGAACCAGACAATTCATCCCCTCGGGTGATCGACTCTGCACCGGTTAGTCTCGTACCGATCTTTTCGGTGACGAGGGGGGTTCGACCTTGACCACGGTGCACTCCAACCCGGCGTTCGACGACGCGGGACGACGCGAGCACCTCTACGCGGGCGACGTGATGGTCTACGGGGCCACCCCGGCGACGCTGGCGCTGGTGCAGTTCACGCGGGAGCTCGTCGAGGAGGCCTTCGGGGCCCTCGACCCGCAGACGGCGCAGGACGAGATGCCGGTCGAGGAGTTCGCGGCGCTGCTCGCCGACCTCAAGCCCCGGTTCATCCACCACCCGCGGTGCAAGGAGATCCTCCCGCAGATCCTCGCCGAGCGCGGCTGCGACCCGGAGCGGACCTACTTCGACGTGCCGCGGCTGCGGACCTCGACCTCGGACGGCTACCTCACCACCGGGATCGCGTACGCCTTCCACCCCCACCGCGACACCTGGTACTCGGCGCCGATGTCGCAGACGAACTGGTGGATGCCGGTCTACCCGGTGACCGCCGACAACGTGATGGCGTTCCACCCGAAGTACATGACCCAGGGCGTGCGGAACTCCTCGCGGAACTACGACTACGCCGAGTGGAACCGGGTGAGCCGGTTCAACGCCGCCTCGCAGATCGGCAAGGACACCCGCGAGCAGCCGAAGCCCGAGGAGCCCGTGGAGCTCGACCCGCAGGTGCGGCTCGTGCCCGAGGTCGGCGGGATGATGGTGTTCTCCGGCAACCAGCTGCACTCCTCGGTGCCGAACACCTCCGGGCGCACCCGGTACTCGATCGACTTCCGCGTGGTCGACCTCGACGACGTCGAGGCGGGCCGCGGGTCGCGCAACGTCGACTCGGAGTGCTCCGGGACCACGCTGCGCGACTTCCGTCGCTGCTCCGACCTCGCCCCGATGCCCGAGGAGCTGGCGGAGCGCTACGACGGTCGCAACGTGGTGGACGTGCCCGTAGGTGCCTGAGGCACGTGAGCACTGATCCGTGCCCAGGCACGGATCAGTGCTCACGCGTGTTCACCTCCGCCGCGGCTCCGCCTGCGGCCGCAGCGCCGGCGCCACCGGTCGGCCGTCGAACAGGCCGGCGGTCGAGCCCAGCTCGATCGCCTTCGAGTAGGTCGGCAGCGCGTCGGCCACCGCCTGGATCGTCCGGTCGACGTCGTCGTCGGTGTGGGCGGCGGAGATGACGAACGACTGGCCGAGGACCCCGCCGCGCAGCATCTCGCCGAGGAACAGGGTGCGGAACTCCTGGCTCGGCCGCCCCTGCCCGTCGCGGGTGAGGAACACCAGGCAGTTCGGGTGGCCCGCGACCTCGAGGTACTCGCGCATCCCGGCCTCGTCGATCGCGGCGTTCGCGCCCTCGAGCAGGCGGGTTCCCTGGCGGTGCATCGTCGCGACCGGGTCGGTGGTGCGGTAGGCCTCGACCACCGCACGGAAGGCCGTGAGGCCGACCGTCTCGGGGCCGTTGGTGGTGGAGAGCAGGAAGACGCGGTCGGCGTCGGTGGCCAGGCCACCGAGCTCCATGAGCTCGCGCTTCCCGGCGAGCGCGGCGATCGGGAAGCCGTTGCCCATCGCCTTGCCCCACGTGGAGAGGTCGGGCACCACCCCGAAGACCTCCTGCGCGCCCCCGGGCGCCCAGCGGAAGCCGGTGATCATCTCGTCGAACACCAGCACCGTGCCCTCGGCGGTGCACAGCTCGCGCAGGCCCTCGAGGAACCCGGGCTCGGGGGCGACCATGCCGGTGGTCGCCTCGGTGAACACGGCGGCGATCCGGCCGGGGTACCGCGCGAACAGGGCGCGCACCGAGTCGAGGTCGTTGAAGGCGAACCGGACCGTCGCCCGGCGGGTCTCGTCGGGGATGCCGGCGTTCATCGCGGTGGAGCCGATGAACCAGTCGTCGGTGGAGAAGAAGGGCTGGCCCGCGACGGCGACCATGTCGCGGCCGGTGGCGGCGCGGGCGAGCTTGAGCGCCGCCGTCGTCGCGTCCGAGCCGTTCTTCGCGAACTTGACCATGCCGGCGCCGGTCACCACGGACACGAAGTCCTCGGCGGCGGCGAGCTCGAGCGTCGTCGGGCGGGTGAAGCTGACGCCCCGGCCGAGCACGTCGCGCACCGCGGCGAGGACCGGCTCGTAGGCATGTCCGAGGGTGATCGCGCGCAGGCCCATGCCGTACTCGACGAACTCGTTGCCGTCGGCGTCCCACACCCGCGCGCCGAGGCCGCGCTCGAGGACCGGGGCCATGCCCTCCGGGTACTGGTCGTCCCCGCGTGCGTAGGTGTGCGCGCCGCCGGGGACGAGCCGGTGCAGGCGGTCGGCCAGGTCGGTGGAGCGGGCGAAGGTCGGGGCCCGGTCGGGCATCGGCGGTTCCTCCCGGAGGTCGTCGTGAAGGGGTGGAGAGGCCGACGTCGGTCCGTCCCTGGGAGGCATCGTCCCGAATCCGATGATCCGGACACCGACGGGGGTCGGTGGTACGACGATGCCGTGCGGGGGACGCCGCGATCGGCTCCCGGGTTGCCGCGGGGAGCAGTGGCGCCGGTCGCACTCGTTGCAGAGGGTAGACGATGGGTACGCAGCGTGACCAGGACTGCGGTCGCCCGCGGGACGTCGTCGGCGCGGCGGCCCGTTCGGCAGGCGTGTCGGACCGGTGCTGGGGACGGTGGTGCAGTCGGTGCGGGAGTGCTCGTCCCGGACGGCCCAGCAGAGGTCCCCCGGGAGAGAAGAGCCTCCGGGCACTTTCAGACTGGTCCACATGGCGGAGCGTGGTACCTGCGACACGAGCAGCGACGGACCCTCGGGTCGGTCCGGCGCGGTGGTCCTGCGAGTGGTGACCCGACAGCCGGTCGATCGCCGGCCGGAGTCGTCGGCCCCCCAGTGGGCCCCGGCCGCGGCGATGACCGGGGGGTGGAGTCCGGACGAGGGCCTCGTCCCCTTCGGTGCCGAGCTGCCCTTCGAGCCCGACCCCGAGGCGGCGGCGTTCCTCAACGCGCCCCGGCGCACCCTCGACTTCTACGTCGCGCCGTTCGGCACCCCGCCGTTCGGCAACGCGGCGGGCGGCCGGCGGTCCGACGCCGGCCCGCAGGCCGTCGTCCGGCGCGGCGGCACGCAGTGGGGCGAGGCGTACCCGGCCGGAGCCTGACCGTTCTGGCACCCTTCCGCGGGTGGGGTCCCTCGGCGCGGTCCTGAACCGGCCGTTGCCGATGACCGGGCCGTACCGGGCTCCCGACGAGGCCGAGCAGGCCCGGGCGGACGAGCTCGCGCGCGGTCTGCTGGACGGGCCGGACCCCGGCCGCGCCGCGGCCCTCGGCTTCACGACGACGACCGTCGCCGGCCGGACCCTCCTCGAGGCCGATCCGGCGACCGAGCGGTCGTGGGGCGTGGTGGTGCTGCCCCGCGGCCCGGCGGAGGTGCTCGTCGAGGTCCCGCACCCGCAGTCCGACCTGCGGACCGAGCAGATTGGCCTCGCCCTGCTGGAGCGCCTCGACGGGGCGCTGCTGCTGCAGGCGGGGGCCCACCGGCGCGCGGGCGCGGCGGACGGCGCCTTCCCGGCCGACGTCGCGCACCGACCCGACTCGGTGTTCGCGCGGCTCGCGGCCGGGCTCGTCGCCGCGCACGGGCTGCCGCAGGTGCAGGTGCACGGGTGTGCCGACCGGCCCGGCTTCGACGTGGTGGCCTCGTCGGGGGCGGCGGCCGGTTCGGAGCTGCTCGAGGCGATCGTGGCGGGGCTGCGGGACGCCGGCGAGCGGGTGCGCCTCGGCGGCGATCCCGGCTGCGAGGACCTGTCGGGGCGGCGGAACGTCCAGGGCCGGACGGCGGCGCGCCTCGGCACGGTGTTCGTGCACCTGGAGCTGTCGCGCTCGGTGCGGCGCTCGCCGCATCGTCGGGAACAGGTGGCGGACGCGGTGGCGGGGGCCGTGAGGGCCGCGACCTACCATCGGCCGCCATGAGCAACCGGCTCCTCGTGCTCGGCTGGCACAACATCGACCCGACGCCGGGGTTCCCCGACCCGCCGGGCGTGGGCCGGCTGGGCTTCGCCAAGCAGCTGCGGATGCTGTCGCGGTTCGCGAACGTGCTGCCGCTGCAGACCGCGCTCGGGCTGATCGAGGCCGGCGAGCCGCTGCCGTCGCGGGCCGTGGTGCTGACGTTCGACGACGGCTACCGCGACAACCTCGAGCTGGGCGTGCCGATGCTCGAGCGCGCCGGGCTGCCGGCCACCTTCTTCCTCGTGCCCGGCTTCCTCTCGGGCACGGTCGGGGCGTGGTGGGAGGACCTGTCCTCGGCGTTCGACCGGGCCCGGGCCTCGTCGCTCGAGTTCGGCGGGGTGACCTGGCCGCTGACGTCGCCGACGGAGCGCGACGCCGCCCACGGGGCGGTGCGCGCGTCGCTGAAGACGCTCGACCACGCGTCGCGGGTGGCGGAGGTGGCGCGGGTGTCGGCGCTGCTGGAGCCCGCGACGTCGCCGGTCGACGAGGGCCTGTTCATGGACTGGTCGGGTGCGAAGGCGCTGCTCGCGGCCGGGCACGAGATCGGGTCGCACACCGTCTCGCACGCCATCCTGGAGCGGGAGACCGAGGACGGGCAGCGGGCGGAGCTGGCGGAGTCGCGCTCGGCACTGGAGTCGGGCCTCGGGATCACGGTCGACACGCTGGCGTTCCCCAACGGCGCGGCGTCGGACTACTCGGAGACCACCACGCGGATCGCGGCCGAGGCGGGCTACCGGTGCGCGGTGACGACCCGGGCCGGGCTCGCGTCGGGCGGGGTGTCGCCGTACGAGATGCGCCGGGTGGTGGTGACCCCGACGACCGACCTGGCGAGCGTGGCGGAGAAGGGGTGGCGCAAGGCGCGGTCGCTGGTGGGCCGGAAGGCGGCGGCCCTCGCGTCCCGTCGCTGAGGGAGTGTCAGCACTGCGGCCATGCTGACACTGGACGTCACAAACGGGCCATGTACGGCTCAGCTGCTGCGCCGTCCCGGCTCGCCGTAGAGAACGGTCGGCTCGGGCATGCCCGCGGCGATCTCGAGACCCTTCACGATCTCGCGCCGCACCCCGTCCGGGTCGTCACGGAGGTCGTTGGGGCGGCTGCTGAGCACGTAGACGTTGTGCTCGAACAGACGCTGACGCCGTCGTCTCGTCGCGAGGACCTGACTCCGGGTGGCGAAGTGCTCCTGGACCGAGTCCTGTTCCCACGCGAAGCCGACACCCTTGACGAGGGCGTCCGGGATGGCGATGAGCGAGCGGTCGCCGGGTGCGAGGAGCGGCACGTTCCAGAGCGCCTCGGGGAAGTCGTGCGAGTTCCAGAACTCGAAGGCGCCGAACTCGGCGGGCGAGCGGACCCCGAGCCGGACCGCGCCGAGGACCGCGCGGGGCGCCGCCGTCCCGCGACGGCAGCCGGCCTCGAGCTCGTCGTGAATCTGCTCGACGACCAGGAGCTCCCGCTGGACCGGGTCCGTCATCAGCGCGGAGATGCGGTCGTGGTCCTTCATCCGGCGCACGGCGTCGGTGAGGCAGCGGACGAGGTGCGCCACGGGCAGGCCGTCGCGCTCGACCCTCGGCGGCATCCGCATCGTGCGCTCGATGACCGCGAATCCGTGACTGCGCACCTGGTGCGTCCACGGGACGAGGACGTGTATCGACGGCGGCTCCTCGACACGGCGGAGCCGGTGCAGACGTAGTCCGGCGAGACCGCTGATCAGGGCGTCGTCCCCGGCGTGGAGGAGCGCCGCGACCACGAGTTGCCTCCACGTGGGGGGACCGCTGGTGAGCTTGATGATCCCCGGCAGGAGCCATAGCCACGGCCCGTCCTGCTGGCACCGCCGGTAGCTCGTCCGCTGCGGCACCCCCAGCTGCTCGAGTCGGCGCACGCGGATGACGTCGTCGTCCGCCTCGCGCCTCAGCGCGGCCATGTCCTCGGCCCAGGAACCTCGTCGCATGGCGCCACGGTCGGTTCTGCGGTGCCGATCCGGCCAGGAACTCGCTCGGAGCTGTGGACAGGCGGGCCTCGCGGTGCCGGTGGGGACGGACGACGGGGCCGTCCGGACCAAGGGCCGCCTACGACGAACAGCCCGTCCTCCGGCGCGGGAGGACGGGCTGCTCGCGGTTCGTACAGGGCCCGATTGTGACGTTCAGTGTCAGCATGGCCGCAGTGCTGACACCCAGGTGGCTAGCGCTTGATGCGGAAGATGCCCCACGCCAGCTGGCCCGACCGGCCACCGTTGACCCAGTTGCGCAGGCCGGTCTTCATGTTCGCGATGTACTCCTCGGAGATCTTCCCTGCGAAGGCCTTCTCGGCGCGCTCCAGCTCGGCGAGGACGCGGCCGTAGTGCGTCGTCAGCTGGTCGGTGTGGTCGTCGAACGTGCAGTCGGTGAACCCGTGCTTCGCGAACTCGTCCCGGTAGAACCCGGGCGAGCCGAGGCTGTCCAGGTGCAGACGGGCGAGGATCGGCGTGAGGGCCCCGGTGTCGGCGTCGTCGGCGGCCATCGGGTCGGTGAAGACGACCTGCCCGCCCGGGACGAGCACGCGGGTGATCTCCGCGACCACCGACGAGCGCTCGCCGGAGTGCAGGAACGCGTCCTGGGACCAGACGAGGTCGTAGGCGTTGTCCTGGATCGGCATGTTCTCGAACGAGCCGTCGACGACGTCGACGAGGTGGTCGAGACCCTGCTCGTGGGTCTTCTCCCGGTTCCGCTCGTTCTCGACCTCGGAGAGGTTCAGGCAGGTCACCTTGCAGCCGAACTTCCGGGCCAGGTGCCGGGCCGCGCCGCCGTAGCCGGCGCCCATGTCGAGCACGCGGGTCTCGGCGGTGATGCCGGCGGTCTCGGCCATCCGCTCGACCGTGCGCGCGGAGGCCGGGGCGATCGGCTCGTCGGGGGTCTCGTAGAGCCCGACGTGGATGTCCTCGCCGCCCCACACCTCGTGGTAGAAGGTGTCGGCGTCGGTGGAGTTGTAGTAGTCGCGGGCCGTGTGCACCGCCGTCGAGTACGACTGGGTCAATTCCTCGTCCGTCCGATAGGTCTTCTCGGCCACGTGGATCCAGAAGTCGGGAGTGTCCTGGCTGTAGGTGTCCTGGAAGTCGCCGTAGGTGTCGATCTTCTGGAACCCGACCTCCCGCATGAGCCGGCGCACGTAGTCCTTGCGCAGCGGGAACATGTTCAGGTGGTACACGGATCCGTCGTCGTGGAACGTGTACCGGAAGCGCGCGAGGCCCTCGTCGAGGTACTCCGGCTCGGCGGTGACGGTGTCGCCGCTGTAGTAGTACTTGTGCTTCGACGAGAAACCGTCGTCGAGGATCGAGTCGTAGTTCCGCTGGTCGAGGATCAGCACCCCGTCGTGGGAGAGCATCGCGTAGAACTCGGCCAGTGCCTTGCGGCGGTCGCGCTCGGAGAACAGGTGCGTGAACGAGTTCCCGAGGCAGATGATCGCGTCGTACTCGCCGTGGACGTCGCGGTTGAGCCAGCGCCAGTCGGCCTGGACCACGCGCAGGACGTGCCCGCGCTCGCGGCCGTTGGCGAAGGCCTTGGCGAGCATCTCGGCGCTGCCGTCGGCGGAGACGGTCTCGAAGCCCGCCTCGAGCAGCTGCACGGAGTTGAAGCCGGTGCCGGTGGCGACGTCGAGGACCTTCTCGACCCCGCGCGCCCGGAGCTGGTCCATGAAGAACGTGCCCTCGCTGGCGGCGCGTCCCTCCCAGCCGATGTAGTCGTCCCACTTGTCGACGAATCCCTTGATGTACTCGTCCTGGTAGTGGTTCGTGTCGCGTACCTCGGCGGGGTTCTCCCCGAAGTCCTGGTGTACGTCGGGGTCGTGCTGGGGGGCCTCGATCGGTGCAAGGCCAGCCGCGGTGTCGGGGCTCCGGTCTGCGGCTGTGGTCATGAAGGGGTCCTCCGGACGTTCGGCGACGCTTCCGGAGACGAAACGTTAGGGCGGTCCGGTGCGGATGGGTACCGCACTCGGTCACACTGCGTGTCGACAACGATTCAGTTGACCGATCCGGAACACGGGTCGCTGGGCCGATCAGCCCTGTTGGGAGGGGGCGTACGGCTCGCGACGATCAGGTTGCCGTCGTGTGAAGAGATACCGGTCACGTGCGCGGAACGGGCGTTTACGAGATACTCCGCCGCTCACCCGGTCGGGTCGACGATGACCTTCCGGTTCGTCGAGGCGGGGCCGGGGAGCTGGCGGCCGCCGGGGCCCTGGTCGTTGACGTAGCCCGGGAACCGGCTGCCGACCCCCGTCGTCGTGATCTGGTCGGGCTTCGCCCCGAGGTCGACGAGCAGGCCCTTCACCGCCTCCGCGCGCCGCGTGGACAGCTCGACCTGGCTCTGGTCGGTCCCCGCCCGCGCGCTGGTGCCCGTCAGGGCGATCTTGCGGGCCGGCGACTGCTTGAGGAAGTCCGCGAAGGGCGTCAGGACGCCCCGGGCGGCGGCGACGTCGCGGAAGTCGGCGGTGTCGGGCTGGAAGCCCACCGACCCGTCGTCGGGCAGGACGCTCGCCTGCCCGGGGGTGATCTTCGGCGGGGGCGGCAGGTCGACGGGGGTGACCGGCGGCGCGTCCGAGGGCGCCTCGCCGGAGCGCGGCTCGTCGACGACCGCGACGCACGCGGCGCCGGAGGCCTCCGCGATGCCCTTCCACAGCGCGACGAGCGACGCCCGCTGTGCGGTGTCGAGCGCCGGCTGCGGGGCCGCGACGTCCCCGATGCCGGCCAGCACGACGGTGGCACCCGTGAGGGTCGGGAGCGCCCGGTTGTCGCGCAGGAAGGCGACGGTGTCGGCGACCGGGGCGGCGAGCAGGCCCGGCTGACGGAAGTCGAGGGGCGCGACCGTGGACAGCCCGGAGTCGACGAGCACCACCGTGCCCGGCCGCGAGCCCTGCACGGAGCGCCCGGCGAGGGTGAGCGCGCCGAGGGTGTCGGCCTCCGGGGTCTGCGCGCGGAGCGTGGGGATCGCGCTGCCGAGCCCGGAGAGGAAGGCGTTCTGGTCGTCCTGCGCGGCGATCGCGTTGCCCGCGTCGGTGCGGTAGGTATCGCTGCCGGCCACCGAGGGCCGCCCGTCGACGTTCACGACGGTGAACTTCGGCTGCACGTTCTGCTCGGAGGCGCCCGACACGACGGTGATCGCCGCCTGCTGCACCGGCCCCGGCAGGCTCGGCTCGGGCTCGTTGGACCGGCCCCCGATCGCGATGGCCATCGGGCCGACCGGCACGGGGCACGACAGCGGCGCGCCGCCGCCCCCCGAGAACCCCCCGGCGGACTCGTCGCCGGAGGAGCAGGCGCCGAGCGCGAGCAGCGTGGCGAGCGAGGCGGCGACCAGGGCGGCGCGCGAGGTCACGGATGGTCTCCGTTCGGGGTGGTGCGGGCGCGGTGCGCTCCGCCGGAATGGCCGTTCACACCGTTGACCACCGCGGGGGTGGGCGCGCGGCGGGCCGGCGGGTCCTCGCGGTGCGGCGGGATCGCCTCGCGCCCGGGCTCCAGGGCGCGGGCGGGGCTGAACAGCGGGTACGGCGGGTAGGGCGCGCCGTTGGTGAGGCCGTCGGTCACCGACGGGTTCTGCTTCTTCGAGGCGATGAGCGTGCGCGCGTAGTTCTGCAGCTCGAACATCTCCGCGGTCACCTGCGCGTGGGCGGCCTTCCAGCGCTCGTTCTCGCGGTCGCGCTCGTTCTGCTGCTGACGCAGCGCCTCGCGGGAGCGCTCGAGCTCCGCGCGGCTCGTCCGCTCGGCGGCCGTGGCCTCCTCGAGGCGCCGCTCCGCACGCCGCAGCGCCCCGGCGACCGGGTTGAACGACACGAACGTCGCCACCATCGCCGCGACGCCGCTGGCGAGGAACAGCGCGCCGAAGAGCATCGCGGGCAGCACCGCGGACGCCTCCAGCCCGCTCGACGACGACCCGCCGAAGCCGCCACCGCCCCCGAAGCCGCCCCCGCCGCCGAAGCCCCCGCCCCCGCCGCCGAAGCCGCCGCCCGAGCCCGAGGACCCGAAGGGGTTCGACGAGGTCGACGACGGCGTGAGCAGCCGGGTGACGAAGGAGGAGATGCCGAGGACCAGCCACACGACGAAGGCGGCCAGCGTCAGCAGCACGCTCGCCCGCGGGTCGCCGCAGCGGCGACGCGCGAGGCCCTGCCCGACGAGGTGGGCGAGGCCGACCGCCGCGGCGGCGAAGCCGATCGTCCCGATGACGATGAGGAACGTCGAGCCGCGGAACACGCGCGCGAGCACGACGTAGAAGGCCGCGATGTCGCCGCCGATGGCCAGGATGATGATCCCGAGCGCGAGATAGTCCTCCCGCGACCGGTCCACCAGCATCGTGGAGTCGCGGTACGAGCGCGGGGCTCCGGGGTCGGCGGGCCGCGCCCGGCCGCCGAGGCTGAACCTGCTCATCGGGTCTCCTGCTCGGTGACGGCCTCGTCGGCCGGTCGGCCGGTGGCCGGCCGGTCGGTGGCCCGCAGGGGCCCGGTCAGGGCGTCGTCGGGCGGCCCGGGCGGGGTGCGCACCGACAGCGCCTGGCGGGCGGCCCGGGGACCGCGGGCGGCGCTGCGGCGGGGGTCGGACGAGCCGTTCGGGGTGGGCGGGACCGCCGCGGTGGGCGCGTCGGGGTCGGGGCCGGTGCCGCGACGGGGGCCGGCGGGCTCCATCAGCCGCTCGCGGGCGTCGGCGTAGTCGAGGCGGGCCACCTCGAGGGCGCGCCGGTCGCGCTCGTGGGTGGCCTCGGCGTCGGCGAGCTGCTGGCGGGCGCCCCCGACGAGCCGGTCGATGACGGCGTGGTGGTCGGCGTGCTCGGAGTCGACGCGCGCGAGCCAGCCCGAGGCCCAGGAGGCGACGAGCGGGTCGAGCGCCGCGCCGGTGCCCTCGTCGACGGCGTTGGGCAGCAGGTCGTTCACCAGCGAGCGCACCCGGCCGCGGGCGGCGGCGACGTCGGGGGTGGCCTGGTTCGGGTAGGGCATCGGGCCCACCCGGTCCTCCGCGTAGACCGACGCGAACCGCTTCTCCTCGGGGGTCGACGGCGCGCGCAGCCCCGTCGAGCCCTGGCCGGGGCGGGCCGCGGGCGTGCCGCCGGGCGGGGTCTGCTCAGCGGCGGCGGGGCGCCGGCGCAGCCATCCGAACATCAGGACTCCTCGCGCACGCGGCCGTGGTGGCCGGTCGGGTCGGGGGTGCCGGCGGGCGGCGTCGGCCCGGCGCCGCTGTGGGCGGCCGGGGGCACGGTCGGGTCCTCGGCGGCGAACACCCAGCCGGGGATGCGGGGGTGCTGCGCGGCGAGCGTGGGGCCGATGCGGTCGCGCTGCGGGTGGAACCGCACGAGGTGGCGCTCGTAGGCCGAGATGCGGCGCATGATCTGGGCGTGCAGGCGCCGCACGCGGGTGGCGCCGACCACCTCGCGGGCCCGCAGCGCCGCGCGGACGCGGGCGAGCTCCTCGCGGGCCGCGGTGGCCGCGGTGGTCAGCCGGGCGATCTCATCGACCATCGGCCGGCGCAGCGCCTCGTACTCGCGGGCGCGGCGGGCGCGGACGATGTCGTCGGGCGTCTGGGACTCGCCGCCCCGGCGCAGGCCGAGCTGGCCGTCGTCGAGCAGCACGGGCCACGACTCGGCGCGCTGCTCCGCGCGCTGGGCGGCGGCCTCCGTGGCCCCGATGCGGACGACGAGGGCGGCCTCGGTCTCGAGCAGCGGCGCGAGCTCCACGTCGAGACGCAGGCGCTCGCGGTGGCTGCGGGCGAGGAAGTCCTGGGCGAGCTCCTCGAGCGCGGGAGTGCCCGAGCCGGTGCCGGGGATGCCCGCCCGGCCGTCGGCGCGGGCCCGCCGCCAGTCGGCGAGACGGTTCGCCAGCGTGTAGGCGGGCACGCCGGGTCCCGACGAGGTCGTCGGCGGGATGGGTGGGCCGGCGGGCGCCGCGACGTGGCGCGACGGCGGCGGGGGCGGCGCGCCCGTGGGGGCCGGGG